>NZ_CP018335.1:1590840-1909008 GCF_001902295.1 Clostridium kluyveri
GTGGAGATCCAAGAACCAAGGTGGAGAATACACTGAAAGGAAAACTCCCACAGAAGAAAATAACCCTAGGAGCGGCAGAAGGGTATAGTTCCTATGGAAATCAGATAGGCCTTGCAACTGGAATGGTTTCTGAAATATATGATGAAGGATATGTGGCAAAGAGAATGGAAATAGGTGCAGTTATAGCTGCAGTTCCCTTTGAAAATGTAAAAAGAGAAAAACCCGTAACTTCCGATGTAATAATACTTTTAGGTGGAAGGACAGGAAGAGATGGCTGTGGCGGAGCCACAGGTTCTTCTAAAAAACATACAGAATCTTCAATACTCACATCTGGAGCAGAAGTACAAAAGGGTAATCCAGTCACTGAAAGAAAAATTCAAAGGTTATTTAGAAAGCCAGAGGTAAGCAAGCTTATTAAAAGGTGTAATGACTTTGGTGCAGGAGGAGTATCTGTAGCCATAGGGGAACTTACAGAAGGGCTTGAAATAAATTTAGATTTGGTACCTAAAAAGTATGAAGGTTTAGATGGAACTGAACTTGCCATTTCAGAATCTCAAGAACGTATGGCAGTGGTTGTATCGAGAGAAAATCAGGACAGGTTTATAGAATATGCAAGGCAGGAAAATTTAGAGGCAACTAAAGTAGCTGATGTTACAGGGGATAACAGATTAAAGATGTTCTGGAGAGGGGATGCCATTGTAGATTTAAGCAGAGAATTTTTAGATACCAATGGAGTAAGGGCATCAGTGGAGGTTAAAGTAAAATCTCCTGAGGATAAAAGCTATTTTCAGAAAAATATTTCAGATAAAAAGTATGAAAATAATAACATAAGAGAACTGTGGATTAAAACTTTAAAAGATTTAAATGTGTGCAGTCAAAAAGGACTGGTGGAGAGATTTGACAGCAGCATAGGTGCTTCTACTGTACTTATGCCTTTTGGAGGAAAATATCAGGATACCCCTACAGAAGCTATGGCAGCAAAATTGCCTGTATTAAATGGAGATACCAATACTGCCACAATAATGAGCTATGGGTATAATCCAGATATTGCTAAGTGGAGCCCTTTTCATGGAGCAGTTTATGCAGTGGTGGAATCTGCAGCTAAAATTGCAGCTTCAGGAGGGGATGTAAATAATATAAAACTTACTTTTCAGGAGTATTTTGAAAAACTTGGCAAAGAGCCGGAAAGGTGGGGGAAGCCTTTTTCTGCCCTGCTTGGAGCCCTTTATGCCCAAGAACAATTTGGCATAGCAGCTATAGGTGGAAAAGACAGTATGTCAGGAAGCTTTAAGGATATGGATGTTCCACCTACTTTAGTTTCATTTGCAGTTAGTACAGCAAGAGCTGACAAAATTATATCCCCAGAGTTTAAAGGTTATGAAAATTATGTAGTGGTTATACCTGCATTAAGGGATGAATTTTCTCTTCCAGATATTAAAAAACTCAAAGAAAATTATGGCATCATAAATAGTATGATTAAAGAAGGTCAAGTGTTGTCTGCCCATACCGTAAAAAGTGGGGGAATATGTGAAGCTGTGAGCAAAATGAGTTTTGGAAATAGAATTGGGATGAAGTTTAAAGATGATATAAGTTTCAAAGAATTATTTTCTCCAGAGTATGGTTCTATTATACTAGAAATAGATTCAAAAATAGATGTTGATGAAAAGCTTAAAAACACAGGGTTTAAACTCATTGGATTTACTCAAAAAGATCAATTTATAGAAGTAAATGGAGAAAAAATATCTATTTTGGATATGGTAGGTTCTTGGGAGGAAAGTCTTGAAAATATTTTTCCTACTTACGTTCCAGAAGAAAATAAGAAAATAGAAGTAGAATATTTTAAAAGAAATAATAAAATTTCTCCCGCCGTAAAAATAGCAGTTCCAAAGGTGATTATACCTGTATTTCCTGGAACTAATTGTGAATATGATACAGAAAAAGCCTTTAAAAAAGCAGGGGCTCAAGTAGAAACTGTTATAATCAAAAATTTGGCAGGCACGCAGATAGAGGAATCTGTAGATGCAGTTGTAAAGGGAATAAATTCTTCCCAGATTATTATGCTTCCCGGAGGATTTAGTGCAGGAGATGAACCGGAGGGTTCAGGTAAATTTATTGCCACCTTTTTTAGAAATTCTAAGATAAAAGAAGCCGTAATGGAGTTTTTAAATAAAAGAGATGGCCTTATGCTTGGAATATGCAATGGCTTTCAAGCCCTTATAAAATTAGGACTTGTACCTTTCGGGAAAATAAGAGATATAGATGAGTCTTGTCCTACCCTTACTTACAATAAAATAGGAAGACACGTATCTACCATAGTAAACACAAAAGTTATTTCCAATTTATCTCCATGGTTTAATAATGCAGAGGTAGGAGATATTCATTCCATAGCAGTTTCCCATGGAGAGGGAAGATTTGTGGCGGCAGAGGATGTTATTGACAAACTCAAAATTAAAGGTCAGATAGCAACACAATATGTAGATCTAAATGGCAATGCCAGCTGTGATGTTAGATTTAATCCAAATGGTTCCTACTTTGCAGTAGAGGGTATAACAAGTCCAGATGGGAGAATACTTGGTAAAATGGGACATTCAGAAAGAATAGGAGAAAATGTATTTAAAAATATTCCAGGGGAAAAAGATCAAAAGTTATTTGAGGCAGGAGTGAACTATTTTAAAATTTAAGTTATTCCTTATGTTATATAAAGGTGAAGTGTAAAAAGCTTCATCTTTTTTATTATTCCTTATAGAATCCTTATAATTATAGATTATTATTTAATCGAACAGGAGGATAGATTAATAATGAATGATTTAATTTTAGAGACTAAAGGGCTTTGTAAAAATTTTAAAGGACAAATGGCGGTAAATAATATATCGCTCAGAGTTAGGCGCAATTCTATTTATGGATTGCTTGGGCCAAATGGAGCGGGAAAGTCTACAATATTAAAGATGATAACCGGGATGCTGCGTGCAAGTAGTGGAGAAATTTTATTTGAAGGTCATAAATGGAGTAGAAGTGATTTGAAAAATATGGGGGCTTTAATAGAGAATGCACCGCTTTATGGAAATCTTACTGCAAGGGAAAATTTAAAGGTGCGTACAATAGTACTAGGATTACCGGATAGGAGAATTGATGAAGTACTTGAAATAGTGGATTTGAAGAATACAGGCAAGAAAAGAGCGCATCAATTTTCTATGGGAATGAAGCAGAGGCTCGGAATTGCAATTGCACTTTTAAATAATCCAAAGCTTTTGATCTTAGATGAGCCTACTAATGGACTGGACCCTTTTGGTATACAAGAACTTCGTGAATTAATTCGATCTTTTCCGGCACAGGGGATTACAATAATACTATCAAGTCATATATTGAGTGAAGTTGAACAAGTAGCTTGCCAAATTGGGATTATCTCAGGTGGAATTTTAGGGTATCAGGGGGATATGAAAAAGGGAGAAGACCTTGAAAAGTTGTTTATAGAGGTTGCAGGAAAATACAGAAGGGATGGGGAATAGCATGGGAGCTTATTTTAAATCAGAGTACTTGAAAATAAAACACACCTTTATAGGAAAACTTATCTTTATTGCCCCCTTTTTGCCAATAGCACTGTCCTTTGTTTTAACCACAAGATATTTTGAAATTGACAGTTACAATTGGTGGTATGTAATGCTTTTTCCAGGAATGATATCTTTATTATGTACATTAGTTGTTGTTAAAGATAAAAAAATGAAAAATACGGCAGTGCTTTCCTTACCTGTAGATTTAAAAAAGATTTGGATGGCAAAAGTGCTTGCATGTGTATGCATGATTGTGGTTGCATCTATGATTCATTTATTTGGCTCTGTATTCATAGGAAATGTTTTAGGAATAGGAAAATTTGGAAGTATTCCCATGATAAATGCAGTATTTGCAAGTATAGTTTTAATAATAACATTTCTATGGCAGATACCTTTATGTATGTTTTTAGCAAGCAAGATAGGAATGTTTTCTACAGTATTAATTAATATTGTTTGTTGTTTTATATTGGGAGTGATGACTGCTGTTAGTGATACACTATGGATGATACCCTATGCAGTTCCATCAAGACTTATGATTCCAATCATAAAAGTTTTGCCAAATGGGCTTAGAGCTATTCAAGAGAGTGAGACTTTTAGAACGGAATTATTATCGGACAGCGTTATATTACCTGGTATTATAATTACAGTTAGCTTATTTGTCATACTTACATTTGCCACTGCAAACTGGTATAAAAAACAGGAGGCGAAGTAATATGTGCACACCTATTAAATTTATAAAATCCGATTTCTATAAAATCCGTCGTACTGCAATGTTTTGGATACATATTATAGTTCCAATATTGATTTCATTATTATTTGTTGCATATTATGGAACTTCAACTGCAGCAGTAGATAATGTTTCTAAGATGGGGCTGTATATGCAAATTTTATCCGTGGGATTTCCACTAATAATTGGAATTGTCTGTGCCATGGATGTGGAACAAGAATACGATGCAGGGAACTTTCAGGGGCTCCTGATGTCAGAACACAAGCTTTTAAGCTTTTCAAGTAAAATATGTATGCTGCTTTTTATGGCATTTTTTTCTCTTATTATTGCCATCGGCATTTTTGTATTAGGATTGGAATTTTTAGTTCATAAGGATGTATTTAATTTCTATATTTATGGAAATATAATTTTGATTTTATTATTTAGTCAAATATTTTTGTATATACTACACTTATTATTAAGTTTTTGTTTTGGAACAGGAGTCTCCATAGGACTTGGAATAGCAGAAAGTCTGGTTTCAGCTCTTATGCTTACAGGACTTGGAGATGTAATAGGCAAATGGATTCCGTGCAGCTGGGGCGGCAGAATAATTCAAAATTATATTATATTGAATAGTGATGTATATGATATTAATGTACTACTGTATAAATTTCAGGGATTATATATGAATGAATTTAAATTAGGAATATATATTTGTGGCATTGCAACTATCATATTGTTTTTATTAAGTTTAATATGGTATAACTATTTTGAGGGAAGAAGTGAAAATTAGAAGGAAGTGATAGTATGGCGAATATACTGGCAGTTGATGATGAAGAGGGAATTCTTAAAATTATAAAAACAGCACTTTCAAGAGAAGGACACAGGGTTACCACGGCCTGCGATTTTTCATCTTTCCCTGTTGAAAGATGTTTGGATTATGATTTGATTTTACTAGATGTGATGATGCCAGATATAGATGGGTTCACTCTTTGTAAAAACATTCGTGACATAGTAGATTGTCCTATTTTGTTCCTGACTGCAAAGACTATGGAGGAAGACATTGTAAAAGGACTTGGCATGGGTGGTGATGACTACATCACAAAGCCCTTTGGAATCAATGAACTGCGCTCAAGAGTGGCAGCACACCTTAGAAGGGAACACAGGGAAAAACATAATAGTTTTATTGTATCTGGAGTGAAGTTCAGACTTTCGGCAAAAGAGGTGTTTATAGAAGAAAAACAGATACCTCTTACAAAAAGTGAGTATGAAATCAGTGAATTCCTTGCCATAAATCATGGGCAGGTGTTTTCAAAGGAAAAAATATATGAGACTATATTTGGTTTTGACGGTGAAAGTGACGGCTCAGCTATTGTTGAACATATAAAAAACATAAGGGCGAAGTTTGCAAGGGCAGGTTCTTCTCCAATTGAAACAGTTTGGGGGATTGGATACAAATGGGTTTAAAAGGTAAAAAAAGTTTGAAAGGTATATTTATCAGATATATATTATGCTTTTGTCTCGCAACAATTTTACTTTTAGTAGTATATTCATTTTTAGTTGTTGTGATGATTGAAAAGCATTTTATATTACCTGCCAATTATTCAGAGAAGAAGATTGAAGAAAACAGCAGTGCCATTTTGAATGCAGATAAGGTGACTAAAAATTTAATACCTCAGGGATGTAATTATGGTGTTTATGATGAAAAAGGCAGTATGCTTTATGGAAGTTTTACAGTTGAACAAGCTAAGCAAGCATGGAGGGCAATGAAGAATAATCAAAATATTATTTTTGGAGATCGCTATTATAAGGTATTTCATAGAAAAAAAGACATTTGTATTATTCAATATTCTATTAAGGCACAATTTGAATCACCTTTAATTAGAAAACATTTGGCAAATGTAGAGTTGTTAGGAGTAGTTTTATTTTTGATATTATTTATAGGAGAAGTTGTTCTGCTGGCAGTGGCATTTGGAAAATACCTATCTAAAGAGATTAAAGTTTTAATTGAAGTTTCAGATAACATAAAGAGAAAGCATCTTGACTTTGAGCCTAAACATTCTGATATTCATGAAATTGAAGAAGTCATTAATTCTTTAGATGATATGAAAAATGCATTAAAGGAATCTTTAGAAAAACAATGGGATATGGAAAAATTAAGGAAAAATCAAATTTCTGCATTGGCACATGATATAAAGACACCGCTTACCATAATAAAAGGAAATTCGGAATTAATGAAGGAAGATGGTAATATAAAATATAATGACTATATTTTAAAAAGTGCAGATGAAATTGAAAAATACTTAAGAATTCTTATAGATATTACAAAATCAGAAGATACACTGATCTTAAAGCAGGTTAAAATAAAGACCAAAGCATTTTTTGAAAGAATTGTAGATAAGGAAAGTGCGTTAGCTTCTGAAAAAAATCTTGAACTCATAAGTGAAGTGGAAAGTGCACCTGAATTTTTTTATGGGGATGAAGAACTTTTATATAGGGCTATTATGAATGTAATTTCAAATGCAATTGAGTACTCCCCGGAGTTTGGAAAATTGATTTTTAAAATTTATGGATGTAAAAATGAACTTGAGTTTTCAATTGAAGACAGTGGACATGGATTTTCAGAGGAAGAACTGAAATTTGCAGCAGAGCAGTTTTATAGGGGAGACAAGAGTAGAATTTCAAAGAATCATTATGGCATGGGACTATTTATTACAAATTCATTTATAAAGTTAAGTGGCGGAATTATGAAATTATCAAATTCTGAACAAATTGGCGGCGCAAGGGTAATTTTGAAAGTACCATCATTATCCAAATCTATCACAACCAATTAAGGGAATCAAGTGTCCGCTGGAACTTGACACAGATAAATTATTGTAATTTGTTGTTTATTTTAAATACCTATGGTTTAATTGAATTAGTGGAAAATAATATATTATGCTGGGGGGAGATGTGTAGATGACAAAGCCCATAATTATGACGGATGCCAGTTGTGATTTGCCAGGCAGTTTTATTATGGAAAAGAAAATTCCCTTTTTAGGTTTAATCTGTAACTTCAAGGGCAAGGATTATGAGGACAGTTTTGGAGAGTCTTTGAGCTACAAGGAATTTTATGAAGGATTAAGAAAAGGTGAATTACCCTATACATGTCAGATAAACGAATATAGATTTACTGAAAAATTCAAAGAACTGCTAAAGGAGAAAAGACCTATAATATACATAGGCCTGTCCTCAGGAATAAGCGGTACTTTCAACAGTGCAAAGCTGGCAAAGGAAGAGGTGTTAAGCCAATTTGAAGGTGCTGATATAACTTTAATAGATAGTAAATCAGCATCAATGGGGCTGGGTATTTTAGTATATAATGCTTATTATATGGCAGAGAATGGGTGCACTAGAGATGAAATTGTAAACTGGGTGGAAAGTAATAAACTTAAAATGAACCATTGGTTTATGGTGGAAGATTTAAAATATTTAAAAAAAGGAGGGAGGATACCTTCATTTAAAGCTAATGTAGGCTCTCTCTTAAATGTAAAACCAATTATGTGTATTCAAGAAGATGGAACTTTAAAAAGTGTAGTTAACCTTAGGGGGAGAAAAAAGGCAATTAAATGTATTGCAGAGAAGTTTAAAGAAAAAAGTATGTATACGGAAAATCAGATTATAGGTATTTCACATGGAGATTGTTTAGAAGATGCAATGTTCCTTGAAAAAATTATAAAAGAAGACTTTCCAAATAATAAATTTATTATAAATATACTGGGATTTGGTATGGCTGCTCACTGTGGATGCGGCACCCTTTCTTTGTTTTTTCTGGGAAATGGAAGATAGATTATTTTAAATTATGGTTCACCAGAGATACTGGAGACTTAGCTTCCTTAGCATAATAAGGATTTGCTTAGTCTCTTTTTATTTTTATGTGAGTATTTTAAAAGAAATATAAAGTTTACATTGTTTTAATACACTTTACATTCTTAAATTATATACTATTTTTAATTATTGGATATAAACCGATTTTTTAAAAGGAGGAAATCTATGAAAACTATTAAACATAAGATAATATTGGTAATCTCAATTACATGTATATTAAGTCTATTGGTGTCTTCAGCAGTCAGTTATTTTATATTTTACAATTCTATAATTGGAGAATCTAAAAATAAGATTTCAGCACAGTCGGATAAATATGCGGAAATTATTAATGGTTGGATTGAGGGGCAGGGAAAAATAGTAAGTGAGATTGGTGATAGTATACAACATATGGGAACTTCAGATGATAAAAAACTTTTGGAGTATTTAAAGAAAAAAACAGATTCAAATTCTTATTCTCTAGCAGTATATGTAGGTTTTAAGAATAAAAAATATTTAGACGGTTCCGGATGGGTGCCTGACAATACATTTGTGTGTACTGAAAGAATATGGTATAAAGATGCTGTTGAAAAAAGAGCACTGACCTATTCCGAACCATATGTGGACGCAGAAACAAAGAAAATGGTAGTATCCATATCTAAACCCATAATAGAAAATAATGAAGTGGTTGCAGTTGTAGGTTCTGATATCAGATTAGATACAATCACGAGTATTATAGATAAGGCAAAGCCTATAAGTAATAGCTATGCTTTTTTAATTGATAATAAAAATAATTTTATGGTTCATCCTAATAAGGATTTTAAGCCCACAGCAGAGGGAGCTAAAAATATTACAAAAGTAATGGATGGACATCTTTCAAACATATTGAATAAAAATATAATTTTGAATCAGGATTATGATGGCAAAGAAAAGTATTTTACTACTTCAAAAATTAATTCCTGTAACTGGACAGTCGGTTTGGCAGTGCCTAAAGCTCAATTGGAAAAACCATTGAGAGAATTAATCTGGTGGTTGACATTAGTAATTGGTGCTTCATTAATATTAGCAGTGTTGATTTCCATGTATTTTGGCAAAAGGATAGGAGATCCCATATTATCTCTGGTGAAAGTAGTAAATAAAGCTTCAAATTTTGATTTGACTTCAGATCATAGATTTGATTATCTATTAAAAAGAAAAGATGAAATAGGACAACTTGCAAATGCATTTAATATTATGAAGGAAGAATTAACCGGATTAATCGAGGATATATCACATAATTCCCAAAAGATGAGTATAGAAAGTAAAGAGTTCTCTGAAATTGTGAAGGAAATATCTTCAAAAATTCAGGAAACAGGCAGTGCTGTAAGAAGTATAACAGATGTTGTACAGGAGTCAGGTGCAGTATCGGAAGAAATCAGTGCATCTATAGAAGAAGTGGATTCTAGCATAAATGAGCTTTCAGGTAAGGCCGAGGAAGGAAGCAATAATGCAAATGAATTTAGACAAAGATCTGAGCATATAAAGGCTAAAGTCAAATCCATTATAGAAAATATTCAAAATTTATATAATGAGAAAGAAGAAAATGTAATAAAGGCAATTGAAGATGGGAAGGTGGTGGAAAATATAGTAATGATGGCAGATACTATTTCCAGTATAGCAGAACAGATAAATTTACTTGCCCTTAATGCATCAATAGAAGCTGCCAGGGCAGGACAACAGGGGAAAGGATTTGCAGTAGTGGCTGAAGAAGTTGGAAAGCTTGCAGAACAGTCTTCACAGGCAGTATCAGGTATCCAGGAGACTATTATAAAAGTCAAAGAGGCATTTGAAAAACTTTCTTATACCGCCAATGAGATATTACATTTTATAAATGGTGATATATACTCTCACTTTATGAGTTTTCAAGATATTGGAAATCAATATTATAATGATTCAGATTATACAAGTAGACTGTCTAATGAGATAGCGGCATTTTCCCAGCAGATTACCGCTACAATAAACCAATTAAGTGAAGCAGTTCAATTTATGGCATTAAATATACAAAATTCATTAGGAGATGCAGAAACAATAAGAACAAATATTGATAAAAATACTAGATCAATAGGACAAGTTGCTATAACAGCCCAAGGACAAACAGAAATGGCAGAAAAACTTAATAGAACAGTAAAGAAATTTAAAATTTAGATTCTGTTTAAAAATGGTGTTAATATTATGATAATCTTTAATAGAAGTGAAATCAGCTTCCATTAAAGATTATTATATTGATATCTATTTAAAAAAACATTATCTATATCTAATAATTTGTAAAATTAAAGTTACTTATAAATTTTTTATATATTATATTGCTATTTTCAAGATTAACTGATAGAATAGCATTAATAATTTAATTTAGCACTACATTGAATTAAAGCGATAAAATAAGGAAGTGATTTCTATGGCTAATTGGAGAAAATATATACCAGAGGGAACAAAGGATATTTTATTTCAAGAATGTAAAAAGAAAGTACAGATAGAAAATATATTAAGAGAAATTTATATAAATAGTGGATTTTTAGAGGTTAAATCCCCAACTTTAGAGTTTTATGATGTATTCAATATAGAAAATTCAACCTTGCCTCAGGAAAAAATATATAAATTAATTGATGGACAAGGAAGAATATTAGCTTTAAGAGCAGACATGACCACCCCTATTGCAAGAATTGTGGGGACTAAGTTAAAGGATGCAGTTTATCCTTTAAGGCTTTGTTATACTTCAAATGTATATAGAGTTAATGAGAGTTTAAATGGTAAAAATAGTGAAATAACTCAATCAGGAGTGGAAGTTGTAGGAATAAAGGATATTAATGCAGATGCAGAAGTGATTATAATGGGAATAAAAGCTCTTTTAAATTGTGGACTTGAAAATTTTAAAATAGAGATTGGCCATGCAGAGATGTTTAAAGCGTTGGTGGAAGATGTAAATCTTGATTATGAAGAGAAAGAAAAGTTGAGAGAAAGCATAGACACTAAGAACTTCACTGCGTTGAATGAAATTCTTCATGAAAATAAAGACAAATTTGAAAAAAGTTCTTTAAATATTTTAAAAGAACTTCCAAAGTTATTTGGAGGTATAGATATAATTGAAAAGACATCCTGTATCACTTGTAATAAAAGGGCCATAAGAGCTTTAGAAGATGTTAGAAAGGTGTATGAAATTGTAGAGAGTATAGGACTTGGGGAATATCTGTCCGTAGATTTAGGAATGGTGTACCATATAGATTATTATACTGGAATAATATTTAGAGGGTATACTCAGGGTTTTGGAGGAAACATACTAAGTGGGGGAAGATATGATAATTTGATAGCACAATTTGGAGAAAATAAACCGGCTACAGGATTTGCCATAGATGTGGATGGAATAATTAAATCCCTTCAGACAAATGGGAATTTTTCTGATAAAAATGATGAAAAAGTGCTTGTCTATTATAACAAACAAAATTTCAAAGAGGCATATGAAAGAGCACAAAGCCTCAGAGAGAAGGGAATAGTTGCAGAGATTACCCATTTTGATGAAGAAAAAGAGGCCAGAGAATATGCACATAGCAAAAATATGAAATTCTTAAAAATATAAAGTATTTAAAAGTAGACAATTAATATGTGGGTTGTTGTTTGTTTTTAGATACTTAAAGAAATGGAGAAATTGATATGGATGGTGAAAGAAAAATCAAAATAGCTCTAACTAAGGGAAGAATAGAAAAAGAAGCTGTAAAGATATTTGAAAGAGCTGGTGTAGATTGCAGTGAAGTTATAAATAAGGGGAGAAAACTTATTTTTCACAATATGGAAAGCAATATAGATTTTGTATTGGTGAAAGCTCCTGATGTACTCACTTATGTGGAGCATGGTGTAGTGGATGTGGGAATAGTTGGAAAAGATACTTTGCTTGAGCAGGATAAAAACTTTTATGAAGTGTTGGATTTGGGATTTGGAAAATGTAAATTTTCACTGGCTGGTCTTAAAAATTCTGATTTTTATTCAGGATATAACAGAAAAAAAATTGCCACTAAATATCCAAATGTAGCAAGGAGTTATTTTAGAAAGCTGGGGCAGGATGTGGAAATTATAAAAATAGAAGGATCTGTGGAACTTGCACCTATACTAGGGCTTGCAGATGCCATAGTAGATATAGTGGAAACAGGCAGTACCTTAAAAGAAAATGGTCTTGTTGTCTATAAAGATATATGCAGCATAAGTGCGAGGATGGTAGTTAATATGGCCAGTATGAAAATGAAAAAAGAAGAGATAGAAAAAATAATAAATAAGGTGCAAGTGCAGATAAATGAAATGGAAAAAGCTGCAAGGTAGGAGGGAGTCCATGAAAGAGGAAATCATAAGTATTATAAAAGCAAATACAAAAGAGGGAAAAAAATATTTTCATGACCTTAGAAATAAGGAGGAAGAAACACATAATAATGTGATTTTAGAAGTAAATGAAATACTTGAGCAGGTTAAGAAAAAAGGAGACACCTCACTTATAAAATATACTAATAGGTTTGACAGCTATAATGTGACAAAGGAGAATATGCTGGTAACCCAAAGCGAAACAGAAGATGCTTATAAATTAGTAGAAGATGAGTTTATAGAAGCGTTAAAAACAGCTTCTGAAAATATAATGTTTTTTCACCAAAAACAGAGAAGAAATTCCTGGATAACTACAAAAGAAGATGGAATAATACTTGGACAGCAAATAAGACCTTTGGAAAAGGTAGGCATATATGTACCTGGAGGAACGGCGGCATATCCATCTTCCGTACTTATGAATACTATTCCAGCCAAGGTAGCTGGAGTAGAAGAAATTATAATGGTGACACCTCCTATGAAAGATGGAACTATAAATCCTAGTATTTTGGTGGCTGCAGATATAGCAGGAGTAGACAAGATATATAAAGTGGGAGGAGCTCAGGCTGTAGGTGCACTGGCTTTTGGTACTGAGAGTATTAATAAGGTGGACAAAATAGTGGGGCCAGGAAATGTATTTGTAGCTATGGCTAAAAAAAGTGTGTATGGTTATGTGGACATAGATATGATAGCAGGACCTAGTGAAATATTGATAATTGCAGATGAGGGGGCAAAGGCGCCCTATCTGGCAGCAGACTTAATGTCACAGGCAGAGCATGATCTAATGGCTTCCTCCATACTTATTACCACTTCTGAAGATTTAGCCGAAGAGGTGAAAAAAGAGCTTGAAAAACAGATAGAACACTTAGAAAGAAAAGATATAATAAGAAAATCCTTGAAAGATCATGGAGTTATAATGCTGGTAGAAAGTATAGAACAGGCTTTGGATATATCAAATAAAATAGCTCCAGAACATCTGGAAGTTTGCATAAAGGATCCTTTTATGGTACTTGGGGATATAAAAAATGCAGGTTCTATATTTTTAGGGGATTTCTCACCGGAACCTTTAGGGGATTATATGGCAGGCCCTAACCATGTGCTGCCTACCAGCGGTACTGCTAGATTTTTTTCTCCTTTATCTGTAGATGATTTTATAAAAAAATCTAGTTTTACACATTATTCAGAGAAGGCACTTTTAAAGATAGGAGATAAAATTGTAAAATTGGCACAAGGGGAAGGGCTTACTGCACATGCTAACTCCATAATGGTAAGGAATAAAGCTTAAAAGGAGAGAGAAAACTATGATAGAGAAATTATTTAAACGAAATCTTCAAAATTTTGTACCCTATACTGTACCTAAATTGGATTATGAAATAAAATTGGATGCTAATGAGAGTTTTTTAAAACTAGATGATTATATGATGGGAAAAATATTAAATAAAATAAAAGATGTGGAGTTTAATAGGTATCCCGATGCCGGGGCAGAAAAAGTATGTAGGGCATATTCTAAATATGTTGGCATAAACAGAGAAAATATAATGGCAGGAAATGGCTCAGATGAACTTATACAGATTATTATAGCTGCACTTGTAGATAAGAATGAAAATATAATGACTGTAGAACCTGATTTTTCTATGTATGGAAATTATTCAGAAGTAGGTGGAGGGAAGGCTTTAATTTTTCAACTGGATGAAGAGTTCAATTTGGATGTAGATAAGCTTATAGAAAGTGTAAATGTGGAGAAAGTGAAAGTATTATTCCTGTCAAATCCCAATAATCCTACAGGAAAAGTTTTAAAAAGAGAGCAGATATTTAAAATATTAAATGGATGTAATTGTGCAGTAGTTGTAGATGAGGCCTATGTTGAATTTCATGAAGAAAGTATAGTAGACAGCATATATGAATATGAAAACCTCATAGTACTTAGAACCTGTTCAAAGGCCATGGCTTCAGCTGCCATAAGATTGGGATTTTTAATTACCAATTCTTTTATGTTAAATGAAATAAAAAAAGCAAAACCTCCTTTTAATGTAAGTTCTGTAACTCAGGCCATAGGTGAAACTGTACTTAAGGAAACAGAATATATAAAAAAATCTCTAGAGAATATAAAGAATGAAAGAAGTTTTTTAATAGATAAATTAAGTGCTTTTAAAGATTTTAAATTATATCCTACCTGTGCAAATTTTATACTTATAAAATTTAAAGATGCAGAATTTGTGTATAAATATCTCCTTAAAAATAAAATAGTTGTTAGAAATTACAAACAGGGAAGACTTAAGGACTTTTTAAGAATAACCGTGGGAAGCAGAGAAGAAAATGAGGCTGTTATAAATAATTTAAGTAAAATACTAAAATAATTTTCAGAAGGAAGGTGTCTTATTGAGAATAGGAGAAATTTCAAGAAAAACCTATGAAACGGATATAAAAGTGAAAATAGATTTAGATGGCAGGGGAAAATATAATATTGATACAGGTATAGGATTTTTTAATCACATGCTTTGTATGATAGCAAAGCATGGAATTATGAATATGGATATATATGCAAAAGGGGATTTAGATGTAGATTTTCATCACACCGTAGAGGATGTGGGAATATGTATTGGAAAATCCATAAAAAGGGCACTAGGAGATAAAGGGGGTATAAGAAGATATGGAACTTTTTTTATACCTATGGATGAAAGTTTGTCTATGTGCTCTGTAGATTTAAGTGGAAGACCCTTTTTAGTTTTTCAGGGAGAATTAAAAAACTCCAAGGTAGGAGAAATGGATACAGAGCTTATAGAGGAATTTTTTAGAGCACTTGCTTTTAATGCTGAAATGACTCTTCATATAAAGGTTTTTTACGGTAAAAATACTCATCACATTATAGAATCTGTTTTTAAATCTTTTGCCCATGCTTTAAGAGAGGCAGTATCCATAGATGAAAAAATAGAAGGTAGCTTGTCTACCAAGGGAATGATTTAATAAGGAGGGGATATTTTGATTTCTATTATAGATTACGGAATGGGAAATTTAAAAAGTGTAAAAAAAGCATTAAAATATATAGGGGAAGAAGCCCAAATAACTTCAGATAAGGATTATATAGAGAATAGTCAGGGAGTGATACTGCCGGGAGTAGGTGCTTTTCCTGAAGCTATGAAAAACCTAAGAAGCAAGAAACTGGATGTAGCTATAAAAAATGCTGTGGAAAAAGGGATACCGCTGCTTGGTATATGCCTTGGAATGCAGCTTTTATTTGACACTGGAGAAGAAATAGAAAACTGCGAGGGATTAGGTCTTATACCGGGAAATGTAACTAAGCTTTATGGAAATATAAAAATACCTCACATGGGGTGGAACAGTTTGAATTTAAAAAGGGAATGTGCCCTGCTGGAGTATATTCCGGAAAATAGTTATGTGTATTTTGTACACTCTTTTTATGCAGATATGAAATATGAAGAAAATTTAAACGCCTGCAGTGTTTATGGAATTGAGGTGCCTGCAGTTGTAAGTAATGGAAAAGTGTATGGAACACAATTTCATCCCGAAAAAAGTGGGGATGTAGGTATAAAGATGTTAAAGAATTTTGTAGCACTTTTAAATAAATAAAATTAGCTTATTTTAAGGAGGCGGCTTTATATGATAATACTTCCTGCTATAGATTTAAAAGGAGGAAAATGTGTCAGATTATATAAGGGGGATATGAATTCACAGGAGGTTGTGGCAAAAGACCCTTTGGAAACAGCACTAAAATTTAAAAGTGAAGGTGCCCAGTATTTACATATGGTAGATCTAGACGGGGCGTTAAAGGGAAATGGCGAAAATTTAGATATAATATCTAAAATAGTGAAGAATGTAGATGTACCTATAGAAGTTGGCGGAGGAATAAGGAATATAGAAACCATAGATAAATTTATAAAACTAGGTGTAAGTAGAGTAATACTTGGAACGGCGGCACTAAAGGATAAGGAACTGGTAATAAAAGCTGTAGAAAATTATGATGAAAAAATTGCTGTGGGAATAGATGCAAAAGATGGCGTACCTGCAGCAGATGGCTGGACCACTCTTAGTAAAACAAATTATATAGATTTTGGGAAGGAAATGGAGAAAATAGGAGTACAAACTTTGATTTTTACAGATATAAGTAGAGATGGAACTTTAGAGGGAACTAATTTAGAACAGCTTTTAAAACTTAAAAATTCAGTTAAATGCAATGTAATAGCTTCAGGTGGCATAAAGGATATAGAAGACATTAAAAGTCTTAAAAAGGAAAATGTATATGGTGCCATAGTTGGAAAAGCTATATATGCTAAAACACTTTCTCTAAAAGAAGCCATAGAGATAGGAGGAAATTAAAAATGCTTACTAAAAGAATAGTTCCATGTTTAGATGTAAATATGGGAAAAGTAGTAAAGGGGATAAACTTTGTAAATTTAAAAGATGTAGGAGATCCTGTAGATATAGCACAGTATTATAATAAACAGGGGGCGGATGAAATAGTATTTTTAGATATTACAGCCACCTATGAGAAGAGAAAAACATTAATTGACGTAGTTGAAAGAACTGGAGAAAAGGTATTTATTCCCCTTACTGTAGGCGGTGGAATATCAGGAATAGATGATTTTAAGGTTATACTTAGGGCAGGGGCAGATAAGATATCTGTAAATTCAGCGGCTATAAGAAATCCCAATTTAATATATGAGGCCGCAGATAAATTTGGTTCCCAATGTGTAGTAGTTGCAATAGATGCAAAAAAGAGAGCAGATGGCCAGGGTTGGGACGTATTTATAGAAGGTGGAAGGAAGAATACAGGAATAGATGCCATAGAATGGGTAAAAAAAGTGGAGAGTTTGGGTGCTGGAGAAATACTTCTTACAAGTATGGATGCAGATGGCACTAAAAATGGATATGATATAGAACTTACTAAAGCAGTAGCTGAATCTGTAAATATTCCTGTAATAGCTTCTGGAGGATGCGGCTCTTTAGAGGATTTTTACGATGTATTTGAAGATACTGGTGCAGACGCAGCCCTTGCAGCTTCTTTGTTTCACTATGGAGAGTTAGAAATAAAGGATGTAAAAGAATATCTTCATAAAAGAGATATTCCTGTAAGATTATAAGGAATAGTTCTTGTAAAAAATATAATTATGGAATATATTAAAATAGGTGATAATATGGAAAAGGAAATTTTAAAAAATATAGATTTTAAAAAAGGGCTTATTCCTGCTGTAATTCAAGATTTTGAAAATGGAGAAGTGCTTATGGTGGCATACATGAATGAAGAATCTTTAAATAAAACTATTGAAACGGGAAAGACCTGGTTTTGGAGCAGATCCAGAAAAGAGTTATGGAATAAAGGATCTACCTCCGGTCATTATCAATATGTAAAGAGTATAAATGTAGATTGTGATTATGACACACTTTTAATAAAAGTGGAACAGATAGGAGCTGCCTGTCATACTGGAAATAGAAGTTGTTTTTATAGAAGTATATAGTTTAAATAATAAAATTTTAAAAGGAGTAGTTATTGGTGGAATTACAAAGTGTGGTAGAAGAATTATATAATGTTATAAAAGATAGAAAAGAAAATCCAATAGAGGGTTCCTATACTAATTATCTATTTAAAGAAGGACTGGATAAAATACTAAAAAAAGTTGGAGAAGAGAGTTCAGAAGTTATAATTGCCAGCAAGAATGATAATAAAGAAGATAAGATTTGTGAAATATGTGATCTTATATATCATGTTTTAGTTTTAATGGCAAATGAAAATATAACTCTGGAAGAGTTAAAAAAAGAACTTGAAAAGAGAAGGCAAAAAATATGCAACAAAAAGCTGGACAGAAAAGCTATAGAGAAAATATAATTTTTCATGCTATTATGAGCTGCATATAAGTTAACAAATATTTAAGCATTTAAATAGTAAATATTTAAGAATTAATATCTATAATAAGAATTATAGAAGTTTAAATGTGAAAACTTTATTTAGGAGCTGATGATAGCTTGAAAAATATAAAATTAAATATTATACCTTTAAGTCTCATGCTTGTAATACCTGTAATAAATATAATTTATAGAAAATTAAACAATCCTCTCAATGGATGTTATAATCTAGTCACTTTTTTAGATAAACAGGTGCCCTTTATAAAAGAGTTTATAGTTATATATTGGGCATGGTATCCTTTTTTGATATTAGTACTGGTATATTTTTGCTTTAACTACAGGAATATTTATTATAAAACTATGATCACCATAATTTTAGGAATGCTTCTGTGTTATATGACCTATTTTTTCTTTCAGACAACAGTACCTAGACCTGCCCTTTACGGCAGAGATATTTTTATAGGTATTATTAAGCTTACCTATAGATGGGATAAGCCCTTTAATTGTTTTCCCAGCATACATGTCTTGACAACTTATGCAGTTATGAGGGGATGTGTGGAAGGGGTAAAAAATAAGTTCAATAAAATAAGTATAAATTTTACGGGTATATTTATAATATTATCTACTCAATTTGTAAAACAACATGTAATTTTAGACTTGATTTCTGCTATAATATTAGCAGAGATATTATATAGATTTGCTGCAGGATTTATCTTAGAAAAATGTGAAATGATATTTTCAAATAAATATATTAATATAAATAGTGAACAATAAGCAGTTTTGACAATTAAATTACATTCAAATTTTGGAGATAATGAATTATAATATAAGTATGAGTTTTTAGGAGGGGTAAAAATGGATAATTACAAATTGCTGTCTGACTTAGTGGAAGCGTCTACAAAACCTATATTGGATGCTAAAGGCTATTGGCAGACAAGTATAGTAAATGTTTTAAAAGCAAAACGTGAAGAATTTGGGGATCTTAATGCTTATAGCCTGGAATTAAAAGCTGACATTGTATACATAATGACAGTATGGAGAAAACAAAGAAAGGTTATATATGACTGGGTGGAAAAATCAGCACTGCCTTCAGTAATCGAAGTAAGCAGTATGCTCTCAGATATCGACAATACCTCAAAAACAGAGGTGGTAGATGGAGATGTAGTTTTAAAATCAGGGGAACCTTTAGGCGATGATGCTGCAAATATAGTTAAAAAATATAACTTCATAGAGAATATGAATAAAAGGGTAATGTTCATGGAAAGAGAATATTTTTATTGCCGTATAAGAGATAACATACTTTTAAACGTATACCAATTCATATGGGAAAATGGAGAATTGGGAGCTGAAGTGGTAAGAGATTGTACTAAAGAAACTGTGGATAAAGTGGCTGATTTAATTTCACGCTGTGCTGACGAATGTGTGAAGGTAAATGAATTTGTTTAAGTAATAAAAAAATTATAAATTTAATAAAGAGAGAAGGTTTTATCATTAATTATATAATAATTTAGTTGATGTTATTTGACAGTTAATGTTTTTGACTTTCTCTTAATTCTTAATTTTAGGGAGGATTATGCAGTGTTTGATACACACATACATACAATTTTTTCTACAGATTCAAATATGCAAATAGAAGATGCAATAAAATATATGAGAGAAAAGAATATATCAGGTATAGTAACAGAACATATGGATATTAATTTTCCCAAAAAAGATTCATTTTGTTTTAATGTAGAGGATTATTTTAATTCATATTCTAAATATAGGGGTAATGATTTACTTTTAGGAATAGAGCTTGGCATGAAAGAGGATTGTTTTAGAGAGAGTAGTGATTTAATAAAAAATAATTCCTTTGACTATGTACTTGGGTCAGTCCATTTGGTAGAAAATCTAGATCTTTATTATGAAGATTATTATAGAGGAAAAAGTAAAAGAGAAGCCTATATTAAGTATTTTGAAGTTATACTGGGTAATTTGGATAAATTTCAATTTATAGATAGTCTAGGGCATATTGATTATATAGCAAGATATGCTAAGTTTGAAGATAAGGAAATATACTACAGGGAATTTTCTGATATAATAGATGAAATATTAAATAAGGTGATAAAAGAAGGCAAGTGTCTGGAGTTAAATACACGAAGACTTGATAAGGATATATCAGTAAAGAATATGATAAATATCTATAAAAGATATAACCAGCTGGGGGGAAAATATATAACTATAGGTTCCGATGCCCATCAAATTGAAGCTATAGGAAGTAATTTTATGACGGCAAGAGAAATTTCGCAGTTCTGTAATTTAAAAATAGTGTATTTTAAAAATAGATTGATGGAATATGATAAAGGTTTTTAGTAAATAGAGTTTTATCTGCATATTTTTTTATGGCAATATTTATAACATCATCCATGGTCACTTCCAAAACGAAATTTAAGTCTAATTGATAGTTCATAAGAATCAATCATAAATTGGTGTAGTTTTTCAAGATATAAAATACTTTCCTTTCCAATAGTTTCATATATTTCATTTAATGATGGAATTATTTGTTTGTTAAGCATCCGTTCATACACTTAATCAATAAATATGTTTTTTATGTTTTCTTCAATACATATCCATGAACGTTTTGAAAACATAATTAAAGTATGATTTTTTTTAGATTGTTTTTTTATTATCTCAGTCATACTATGTCCTATAAAATCTGTAAGTACCAATACTACATCCGTATTTTTAGGGATTTCTATTTTCTTATCCCCTTTTTTTCTACCTGTAATGTGATTAACTTTATTAATTCCACATTTGTTCAGCTTATTTTTAATATTATCAAGTCTGTCCCCTCCTACAATTAAGATGTTCATAAAAATCTCTCCTTTTTATAATATATAGATTAAGAGTATTTATAAACTTCTTTCCTATTCCAAATAGTTTAAGAAAAAGTAAAAATAAAAACTCTTCTTGTAAGATAAGTCACAAGAAGAGTTCCTTCATGCTTCTCATCTTTCAGGTTTTATACCTGCTGGAATTAGCACCGTTGAATGATGAAAAATCATTCAGGTTGCTGGGCATCATAGGGCCAGTCCCTTCGCCACTCTGGATAAGAAGTTCCGTATTCAATTGAAAAAATGATAACAGATATATATACTGTTTGTCAATAGAAAAATAAATATTTTTATATTTTTTTAAATTTAAAATAGTCATAATATTTTAAAAATATTTAAGCTAAGGGAGATTAAAATATACTTCTACAAGTCCTACTGTGATACCAGCGTAATAACAACTAATTGTGGTCGGTTATTGATTCGGACAGGGAAGAGGCTGTTTCCGAGACCTCGGCTGACCACTATTTTAGTTTGGTTCTTTTCATGCAGACCCTCAGAATATTTGGGAAAGAAGCCTTGGTTCGGTGCGAAAAGTCCCCCAACAAGGGGTAAACGTATCTGTCCCCCATGAGCATGACCACTTAAAACCAAATCAATTCCATTATCTGCATATATGTGGAACAATTCTGGTCTATGTGATAACAAGATTGTGTAGTGACTGCTCTCATTTTTCATAGCCTTCAATTTTGCATCAACTATGGCTGCATTTATCCCAGATAAATTATAGTTTGTTGTAAAGGCTGGATCATCTAGTCCTAACAACCGGATAGAATCTACACCCCATTTGATTGTAGTACCTTTATTATTCAATATGATAACTCCGGCTTCTGCCATTTGTTTTTTCAATTTTTCATATTGCTGGATTCTTGATTCATGATTGCCTGTAACATAATATACAGGGGCTATATCCACAGCACCATTGATGAAATCCAGTGCTTTTTGAACGTCTGTATGTCTGGAATCAATTAAATCCCCAGTGACAGCAATCAAATTTGGAGATGATTCCTTCACTGCCCTGAGTAATTTGCTTTGATTGTTTCCAAATTCTTCATTATGCAAATCAGATACATGAATAATTCTAAATCCGTTGAAGGAGGTAGGAATTTTTTCACTATTAATATTGATTTCCGTTTTTTGTATGGACACATTGCTCCAATATAACCAGATGGAAGAAGTAACAAGAATAATTGATAAATATGGTAATATTGTCTTACATTTTTCACCTTTTATAATTTTCATAGGACTACTCTCCCTCCATGATCATCAAATTGATATATAAATTTCTAAATTAACAAATTTGATTAAATTATTTTTTTCCCCAGAGCTTAGTTAATCTATCTTTAATTTTAGATTCAAATCCATTGGATGTTGGCTTATAATACACAGTATTTTTATGGGAATCAGGTAAATACTGCTGGTTTACAAATCCACCGTAAGAGTGTGGATATAGATAACCAGTTCCATGTGCTGATTTTTCTGCACCCTTATAATGGGCATCTCTTAAATAAGGGGGTATCCCAGAATCTCTGCGGCTTCTAACATCTTTCAGCGCAGAATCAATTGCAATGCAGGAAGCATTTGATTTTGGTGCTGAGGCTACGTATATTGCTGCTTGAGACAATGCGTATCTACATTCGGGCATACCTATCATATGTACGGCATTCATGGCGTTTGTGGCTACTATTAAGGCCATAGGGTCAGCATTTCCAACATCTTCTGAGGCCTGAATAACAATTCTTCTTGCGATAAACATGGGGTCTTCACCAGCATCCAGCATTTTTCCAAGATAGTATACTGCTGCATCAGGGGAACTGCCTCGAAGTGACTTTATAAAAGCGCTGATGGTATCGTAGTGGGATGTACCTCCTTTGTCATATAAGGCCATTTTTCTCTGGATGCATTCTTTGGCATCCAGAGCAGTTATAAAAATCTTATCTTCCTTTTTTGATGAAGTTCTAACTGCCATATCCAAAGCATTTAAGGCCTTTCTTATATCACCGTTACTATGTATAGCAAAGTAATCAAATACCTCGGGGTCTACTTCTATTTTGAGATGACCAAACCCTTTTGGACTTTCAATAGCATTTCTCAATGCTTTTTTTACGTTATCTTCAGAAAGGTTCTCTAATTGAAAAATCATAGAACGGGAAAGGAGTGCATTGTTAACCTCAAAATAGGGATTTTCTGTGGTAACCCCTATCAATATGATTATACCTTTTTCAACTGCATTTAAAACACTATCCTGTTGAGCTTTGTTAAATCTATGTATTTCGTCAATAAATAATATTGTCTTTTTAGAATAAAATTTTAAATTGTTTTCTGCTTCCTTTATAATCTTTTTTACATCTGCTGTACCAGAATTTACAGCACTCAACTCATAAAAATTTGACTTTGTTGTATTAGCTATAATTCTTGCCAATGTGGTTTTGCCTACACCAGGAGGACCATAAAAAATTACAGAAGAAATATTATCTGTAACTATTGCTCTATATAACATTTTATCTTTACCTAAAATATGTTCCTGTCCTATAAATTCTTCTAAAGTCTCCGGTCTCATTCTTTCAGCTAGAGGTTTTAGTTCTTTGTGATTTCTTTCATTAGCCATATCAAATAAATCCATAATCTCACTATCCTTTTTAAATTAGTTTATATAAAATATATAATCATTAACATTTTTAGTTTTTCTAAAGTGGGGGATAAACTTTGTTATGTGCCTGGATAAGTTATTTTAAGAGTTAGATGGAGAAAAATACCCCTCACAAACAAATTCAAAATCTGGAACCAAGAGTTACTTGATATTATTATACTGTAAAAATAATAGTTTTTAATAATATCAAGTAATATTTAGTCATTTTTATTGTAAATAGTAAGTATTACGGGATATAAATATATAATTTGAGAAAGGGAATACATTTATTGTTGACAAGTTTACTCTGATTTGATAATATGATGGGGAAGTATTGTGATTTAAAAGGAAGTGATTAATTGAAGCTATCCACAAAGGGAAGATATGGAGTGAAAGCCATGGTAGATTTGGCTATTCATTACGGAGACGAACCTTTATCTATAAAGACTATATCAGAAAGACAGGGCATATCTGAGTATTATTTAGAGCAATTGTTCTCCAATCTTAGAAAATCTAATTTGATTAGGAGTATAAGAGGATCACAGGGAGGATACATTTTAAATAGAGAACCCAAAAATATAACTGTATGGGATATAATGGGGGTCTTAGAAGGTCCTATAGAGATATCGGATTGTGTAGATGATAATAATGAAAGTTCTTGTGATAATATAGATTGCTGTGCCACTAGACTTTTGTGGAGTAGGATAAAAGATGGAATAGATGAAATTATGAAGTCTACAACTTTACAAGATATGGTGGATGATTACAATAGCATGAAACAAAACAAACTGAAAGGGGACAAATAAATGGATAAAAAAGTATATATGGATTATGCGGCTACTACGTATACTAAACCAGAAGTTTTAGAAGAGATGATACCTTATTTTACGAAAAGTTTCGGGAATCCATCTTCCTTGTATTCCATGTCAGATACTCCAAGAAAAGCTGTGGATGAAGCTAGAGGGAAAGTAGCTAAGGCCATAAATGCAGAAAAGAATGAAATATTTTTTACTGCTGGAGGATCTGAAAGTGATAACTGGATATTAAAAGGTATAGCCTTCGGAAATAAAAATAAAGGAAATCATATAATAACTACTAGTATAGAACATCATGCTGTAATACATGCCTGTAATTTTCTAGAACAGAATGGTTTTGAAGTTACCTATTTAAATGTAGATGAATATGGATTTATAAGTCTTGAAGAACTTGAAAAATCTATTAAGGATACTACCATATTGGTATCTGTGATGTTCGCAAATAATGAAGTAGGTACAATACAGCCTATAAAGGAAATAGGAGAAATCTGCAAAAAGAAAAAAGTATATTTTCACACGGATGCAGTGCAGGCTATAGGTCATGTGGACATTGATGTGAAAGCAATGAACATAGATGCCCTTTCTATGGCAGCACATAAATTTTATGGTCCTAAGGGAATAGGGGCAATGTATTTAAGAAAGGGAATAAAAATTGAAAATTTGATACATGGCGGTGGACAGGAAAGAGGAAAAAGAGCTTCCACAGAGAATGTGCCTGGAATAGTGGGTATAGGAAAAGCAATAGAGTTGGCAGTTGATGATTTAAAGGATGAATCTAAAAGATTAAGTTATTTAAGGGATAAGCTGATAACTGGGTTAATGGAAAATATACCTCATACCAAGTTAAATGGACCTAAAGGTGATAAAAGACTGCCGGGAAATGTTAATTTAAGTTTTATTGGAATAGAAGGAGAAACTATACTCTTGGATTTAAATGATGCAGGTATATATGCATCTACAGGGAGTGCCTGTGCATCTGGGTCTTTAGATCCTTCTCATGTGCTTTTATCTTTGGGATTACCTCACGAAGTGGCACATGGCTCTCTTAGGCTTACATTAGGCTTTGGAACTACAGAGGAAGATGTAGACTATGCACTAAAGGTTATTCCAGAGATAGTAGCAAGGAGAAGGGATATGTCACCCCTTTGGGAAGATTTTATTAAATCCAAAAATAAAGGAGAGAAGGTAGAACAATCATGATGTATAGTGAAAAAGTTATGGATCATTTCAGAAACCCAAGAAATGTAGGAGAAATACCTGATGCAAATGGAGTCGGTGAAGTTGGAAATCCAAAATGTGGAGATATAATGAAGATGTACATAAAAGTTGAAGACAATATAATAAAAGATATAAAATTTAAAACTTTTGGATGTGGATCTGCTATAGCATCTTCTAGTATGGCAACGGAAATTATAAAGGGAAAAACACTAGAGGAGGCATGGAGTCTTACCAATAAGGCAGTGGCAGACGCACTAGATGGACTTCCACCGGTTAAGATGCACTGTTCGGTATTAGCTGAAGAAGCTATTCATAAAGCAATAAATGATTATAGGGAGTCTCAGGGATTGGAGCCCTGGAAGATTCAAACTCATTCAGAAACCATTCATGAACATGTTCACGGACAATAGATATTTGATATAAAAAATATAACTCGTTGGAGTTATATTTTTTATTTTTACGCACAAACTACAAATATATATTTCAAAATTAAGGTGATAGTTTGTATAGAACAAGAGATTTTATCTTTAAAGATGTAGTTAACCTTTCTGGCAATTTACTGGGCTTTATAAGTGATATAATATTAAACTTTAGTGACAAAAGAGTGCAGGGGTTTGTTATTACCCCTAACAGTTTATTTAAAAAAAGTTTGAATATATTTTTAGAAGATGTGGTAAGTTTTGCATCTATAGTAGTTGTTACAGATACAAATAGAAGGAAATTGTTACAATTCAGTAATATAAAAGGTATGAATGTGGTGGATAAAAGAGGATATTTAATTGGCATAGTAGAGGATATATTATTTCATAAGAGCACTTTCTCAATAAAAGCACTTATATTGTCTGTAGGATTTATAAATAATTTCATAGATGGAAAGAAAATATTACTTATAGATGATCTGATCTTAGGAGAAAAAAATTTATTATATAGAGGAGAAAGTGAAAATTTAAGGTTTTCTAATTCGCCTTATAAGTTATTGGATTTAAAAGAAAAGGGAAGAGCTTAAAATCTAAATTGTGGAAGATGATAATATGGCGGTTGAAAAAAAGAGAAAAATTAAATATGCAATACTTGCTGCGATCTTCATAGCTTTAATAATAATTGTTTTCAAAATTTCTGTACTTAGAGAAATAATATATTTAATGCTAATATCGTTTTTAATATCCTACACCTTAAAACCTATACAAAATATTATGGCCAATAAAGGTATTAGTAAAAAAATTAGTGCTTTTATTCTCATAGCTTTGGTAGGTTTATTCATTATAAGTATATTTGCAATTTTAATACCTTCCCTTTTTAAGGAAAGTCTAAGTTTGAATAATGCCATATACAGTATTCAAAATTTAGTAGATAATATTTATGGAAAGTTAAAATTGATTCAGGGAAATAGGACAATACATGTATTAATTAACAATTTTAATAGAAAAATTGATAGGGAAGTAACTACTGTGTTCACTAGAATAATTGATTCTTTAATGAAAATGGGACAGAATATCTTGTATGTAGTGGTTATTCCTGTAATAACATATTATTTCCTATCGGAAGGGGAATGTATAAATGAAAAAGTACTTTCTACATTTCCTGTAAAAAGTAGGAGTATAATTAAAAATATAAGTTGCCATGCAGATAAGATATTGGGTAGATATATAATAAGTCAGCTTATGTTAAGTGGATTTATTGGAATAGTCACGTTTTTTATACTTTTAATCTTGAAAATAGATTTTCCTATAATACTTTCTGTTTTAAATGCATTTTTCAATATAATCCCATATTTTGGTCCCATATTTGGAGCCATTCCAGCCATAGCCATAGCTTTAATACAATCTCCTGAAAAAGCTCTATGGACAGCAGTATGCCTTTATGTGCTTCAGCAAATAGAAGGAAATATATTATCCCCTAAAGTTACTGCAGATAGTATAAGTATGCACCCATTGGTAGTAATACTTCTCCTAATAATCGGCGGAGAAATAGCAGGATTTATTGGAATGGTACTTGCAGTTCCTCTAGGGGTCATAATTAAAGTGATGTATGAGGATTTGAATTATTATATGTTTTGAATTTTTTATAGTTTGAACGGTATATAAATTTTTTTGTATTAAAGTTTCAAGTATATTACAAAATCACAAATGTTTCGTGTTTATGATATAATCAGTTAAAGCACAAGTTTTGTAAAGGAGGGAACCGCCATACAGAAAGATTTAAGTTTATGTTGCTTTCAGAATATACTCCAAAGGCATAAATTGGTGGTGATTTTAATTGCAGCGGTGCTGACTACGGCATTTCTGATGTTTTTGGTCAGGTTGCCCGGCATGATGAGCAACAAGTTAGAAAGTATTACCGTAGAGGAACAAAATGGCGTGTATGACCTGAAGGGAATTAAGAATTTTAGCCGCAGGGTGGTTATTTTGCTGCCGGGCTCGGTCTATTACCCTAATTTGCTCCTAACACCCGAAAACTACAGTACTGCAGTACCGGAGAGCACGGACAGCACGGACAGATATGACAAGCTGCGAGCTGATTATTTATCCCAGCGTTTTGTAATTAATCTGCCTAGCAGCGAAGATGTTTATATGTTGACATTTAGGCTTTCAGGTAGGCACGCCATGAGAGCCTATGTAAACGGACAATTGGTGGGTCAGAGTGGTCAGACTGGTGTGACGAAGCAGGACACTGAGGTTTGGGAAAACAATCTGACCTGCTACGCTGCACCAAAGGAGGGGAAAATGGAGATTATCCTGCAATCGGCTCAGTTTTACCACTATAAGCGTGGTGCTTCTCTGGCAACATTGAGATTGAGTATGGCATCTCAGGGATTCCATGCGGGCCTTTATGACAAAATAAAGGGCCTTCTTGTGATGGGAGCACTTTTGTGTGCAGCGGTGCTGCTGCTTTGCATTTATCTGTTGAAATGGCATACAAGAGTACCGCTCTATTTTTCTCTTGCTTGCTTTTCTATGGCGCTGCGCGAGTGTATTCAAAGTCAGGTGTGGACGTATTTTTCCTTTCTGTCGGGAAAGCTGTCTTTTATGCTTGAATATCTAAGTGTGGTGCTGCTGACCATTTTTCTGACGCTGTATTTAGCGCAGAGCCTGACCGGATGCTTCTGGCGAGTAGTTAAATACATAACACTATCCAGCTCTGGCGTATATGGTATGTGTTTACTTTTCGGTGATTCAATTTTTTACACCTCGGTGCTTATTTATTATCAGGTGCTGCTTGTGGTTTGCATAGCATGTGCTGTTGTGGGTATATTCTGGAAGATGCGATGTCCTATCGATGAGCAGGCTGCTGCTTTGTATGGAATTGCGGTTTTTTACTTTGCAGCTGTAAGTGATATTCTAATGTATAACAATGTTTTTGGGGATTTGCATCCGAAAGTCTCTGTGTCCGAAGCTGCTATGATGGTCTTTGTGCTGGCACAAATTATTTCGCTGTTTCTGACGAACAATCGCCTGATTGCCGAAGCAAAGGAAGCAGAGCAAAGAATAATCGCGGAAAAAGAAGCGCTTGCAAGCATTAACCGTATGAAAACCGAATTTTTTGGTAATATATCACATGAACTGAAGACACCGCTAGTGGTGGTTTCCGGCTATGCCCAGACTACCATGCAGCTTGTGGAACGTTCTGGTGAAATTGATCGCAAAGAAGTAACCTGTAAAATGAAGCTAATTTCCTCTGAAGTTGAGAGGTTGTCTCTGATGGTAAGGCAGATCCTCGACGTGACATGTATAGAGGAAGGGCGTATGAGAATGGATAAAGTCCTCTGCTACGTTGATGAAATTATTTATGCAGCCATTGAGACGTATTATCCCATTCTCAATAAAAACGCCAACCGGCTGGAAATACGCATTGATGGTGTACTCCCTATGATAAACGCCGACCCTGTGAGAGTTTCCAGGGTAATTGTCAATTTGATTTCTAACGCCATACGTTTTACGGTGAATGGTACAATCATTGTGGCGGCTCAAGAGAAGCATTCCTACATTGTGGTCAGTGTTGCTGATACCGGTGTAGGCATTGGTCCAGAGAAGCTTCCCTTTATTTTTGAAAGGTATAACAATAAACAAAGATCTGGTGGAGGTCAGGATATCGGCACTGGACTTGGGCTTTACATCTGTAAGTATATTATCGAAGGGCACAGCGGCAAAATATGGGTGCAAAGTGAAAAGGGAAAGGGTACAACGGTTAGTTTCACTCTTCCAGTGGGATGAGGTTAATAACGAACTTTACTGAATATGTATTCCTCTTTTCCGGTGTTTTTTAGTTCAAAGAAACTGTTTGCATCCAGTTTTAACTTCTTCCGGAGGTTTGCCACATGTACAGCAATTACCTTGGAAGTACCTGAAGATGTTCCTCCCCAAGTACGTTGGTAAATTTCTTTACAGCTTAAGCGCCGTCCGGCGAATAGGGCAAAGCAGCCAAGAAGCTGAAGTTCTTTCTGCGTTAAGTGGATGTGTTCGCCATCGAGAATTGCCTCTCCGGCCAGTAGATCGATCATCAGGGGAGGCAACTCAATTTTGCCTGCAGTCATTACTCCCGCACGTCGAAGCTGGGCTGCTACACGGGCACTCAATACGTTCAAATCATAGGGTTTTACGACATAATCGTCCCCGCCCTGAAGCAAACCTTTTACAACGCTTTCGTTTTCATCTCTGCATGTTAAAAAGATGATAGGAGCGTTTGTTTTTTTTCGCAATTCGGCACAGAAGTCCCAGCCTGTACCATCTGGCATCATAACATCCAATAGAATCAGGTCGGGTGTATACTCCTCTAGTTCCATACGTGCTTGTGAAAGAGTGACCGCACAGATGATTTCGTAGCCTTTTCCTTCGAAATATTCCCGATTAATCTCAAGAACGTCGGTTTCGTCCTCCACCATTAAAATTTTTGCTTTTCGCATCATACCACCTTGTATAATGAACATATAGTAAAAATTCATTATACTTTTCCTTTCTTAGAGATTTTTACTATAATTATCATAAGACGCTGTGGATTAGTTTTATCACCTATAGCTGGACTATTTTAATTGAGGATCTAACCACTGTCTTATGCTTATCTGTTAATTAGTTAGATAACGCATGACGTTTTATATATAGCAAGGATACATTTGCATGAGATTTGTGGAACATGGCGTATAATACTATAAAGGAGTTGTTCTTATGATTTATATTGGTATAGATATAGCAAAAAACAAACATGATTGCTGTATTATAGATTCAGATGGTGTTGTTTATAATGATTCTTTACGTATATCCAATTCCCGTCAAGGCTTTGAATTACTTTATTCTTCAATACTTTCCATTCTGCCTGACAAGGATATTTCCAACGTAAAAATAGGACTTGAATCAACAGGTCATTACAGCACCGATCTCCAAAACTTTTTGTATGCTAAAGGCTTCAAGCTCTCCATTCTCAACCCTTTAGCTACAAATCTCTTCCGTAAAGCCCAGTCTCTTAGAAAAACTAAGACTGATAAAACGGATGCATTGGTTATTGCTAAAATGCTCTTTTCTGATGATACAAAATCCTATTCTCCTGTATCATACCAGATTCAAGAGCTAAAGTCATTAACCAGGCATAGATATCGCTTAATTGGATATAGGTCTAAGTTGAAAACATCTGTCAATAGATTGGTAGATATTATATTTCCCGAGCTGCCCGATCTTTTTTGGTCAATTCATCAATCTTCTTCCTATGCCCTTTTATCCATACTTCCAAGCCCAAAAGATATAGCTGGCTGCCACCTGACCAAGCTAACAAACATACTAAATACAGCTTCCAGGGGCAAGTATGGAAAAGATAAAGCTATTTCTCTAAAGGAGTCTGCTGCAAATTCTATTGGCACTAACTCAAGGTCTCTAAGTTTTGAACTCAAGCAAACCATTAGGTTAATACAGTCAGTACAACACGAGATTGATTCCTTAGAGCTTCTCATAAAAGAAATCGTTGTTGAGATCAATTCCCCACTTATTAGTATTCCAGGAATTTCATATACCCTGGCAGCTATAATATTGGCAGAAATCGGCGATATTAAAAGATTCACCACTCCCTGTAAACTCCTGGCCTTTGCCGGATTAGATCCCTCCACCTATCAATCTGGAAAGTACACTGCATCCCATACACCCATGGTCAAACGGGGTTCTGCTTACCTTAGATGGGCCATACTTATGGCTGGGAGAACTGTTTCAATGAGAGATGCCACTTTCTCTGCATATTTGTCGAAGAAACGCTCTGAAGGCAAGCACTATTATGTTGCCATGAGCCATGTTGCTAAAAAATTGATACGTATAATATTTCATCTTCTAAAGACCAATGCAACTTTTGCTCCACAAATATAAACTTATCCATAAAAATTAATATTTTTCAAAAAGCAATTTTCCATTGCTCTTTTTGTCATGCTTTCTTTTTTAAATTAAATAACTATAAAAATCTTTTAATTTTTACTTGACTTCATATAGTTAGTCTCTATAAACAGTTTACCATATTTTTCTCAAGGTTGGAAATTCCAAAAAACAACCATTTTCGATTAAGATTTCTTAATCTTCGGCACAAAACAAATTTTTTCTGATATTTTTAAATAAATAGAAGCAATAGCAGTATAAATTGTTTGAAATTGTCCATGTATGTACTGGATATTAAATTCAGAGAACTTTTGTTCATCATTATTTTACTGTATATATTGCAGTAAACTCTAAAAAGACAAATTTCTTAATAATAAATAATATATTGAAGAAAAATTAGAATTTTATCAATTCTAACAGAAAAACAGGGAGATGAAAATAATGTCAATGAAGAACGGCACTACGAAAAAATTAAGAAATAGATGTTTGATTTTATGGGGAATAATCACAATTTCTATTTTATTATATAAAAATTATAATTATGTTCATGTTCCTAATATAAAGAATAATAAAGTAATATCTACTAATGAAGTAACTAAAGATAAAGGTTACAAAAATCAATCTTTTAAGAAGTATGATACCAATAATAGTGAAGAAGATATAGATGAAAATACATATAAGAAAAAAGATGAGAATGCAGATAAGGATATAAATAATGAAGCTAATTTATTGCATATTATGGAAAAAATATTGAAGAAAATGTATCTAATAATAGAAAAGAATATATTTATGATGCGCAAAAAGTAAAAGACATATTGGATAATAAGTTTGAAAATGATGATGAGAAAATAGCATTTCTTACTTTTGATGATGGTCCATCTACTTCTGTAACACCTCAAGTATTAGATACATTAAAAAATTACGATGTAAAGGCTACCTTTTTTTTAGTGGGACAAAACATAGAAATAAATGAAAGAAGCGAAGAACTGGTGAAACAAATGTTTGAAGAGGGACATGCTATTGGAAATCATACTTATTCCCATAATATGAGGAAATTGTATCCCGGAAATCATATTGATGTAAATTATTATATGGAGGAAGTTGAACAAGCTAATGCGGTTATAGGAAATGCTATTGGACAAAAGTTCAGTACAAGAGTATTAAGACTTCCCGGAGGATATATGTCAAGAGTATATTACAGTGATCCCAATTTAAATGAATTTGATGAAAGATTGAAAGAAAAAGATATGTACAGTATAGATTGGAATGCCTATGATTTTGATGCAGAAGGCAGATGGAAAAATTCAGAAGAGCTTTTAGAGCGTGTAAAGGAAAGCGTGGGAACTCAAGAAAAGGTGGTTATATTAATGCATGATACCTATGGTAAAGAAGAAACAGCCAGGGCATTACCTGAAATCATAGAATACTTGAAAACTCAAGGATATGAATTTAAAACAATATTGTAATGTAAAATTATAACAATAAAGAAATTTATATTTCTATCAAGTAATTTGTATCATGGGTATATATGTTATATTATGTAATTAAAAGGGAGGTCAAATATGACAAAAAAATTTTTAGGATTTATTTTTGCATTTGCTGTGATTTTATTGTTTGGAATTAATGTAAAAGCAGATTCACCGCAAGTTACCAGGTTAGGAGGGTATGATAGATATCAAACAAATACTGATATTGTAAATCAAATGTGGGAAAAGTCAGAGTATGTTGTTATAGTCAGTGGAGAAAATTTTCCAGATGCTTTAAGCGCTACAGTCTTGGCTAAGAAATATAATGCACCAATACTTTTAACTTATCTTGATTTTTATAGTGAACAGGAAGAACAATTGGATAAACTTGGAGTGAAGAAAGCTTTTATAATTGGAGGAACAGGTGTTGTACCTAAATCTATAGAGGATACTTTAAGCAAAAAAGGAATAGAATATGAAAGAATATATGGAAATGACAGGTATGAAACCTCTGTAGCTGTAGCCAATAAAATAGGTAGTGAGAATGGTATTATAGTAACTACTGGCAGTGATTATTCAGATGCTTTATCCGTATCTTCTATAGCAGGAAAATTGCAGATGCCTATAATATTGTCTCAAAAGGATGGATTAGAGTATGCCCAAAATAAATTTATATCAGAAAATAATATTCCTAAAACCTATGTATTAGGTAGTATGGATGTAATAAGCAATATTACAGCCTATACCTTTCCAAATGCTAAAAGAATAGCCATGGGAAACAGCAGATATGATAGAAATTTAGATATAATAAATACTTTTACTAGTTACATTGATTTTAGTACAGTAATATTAGCTTCTGGTGCAGATTTCCCAGATGCATTAAGTGGAACGGCCCTAGCAGCTTTAAATGGGAACCCTATAATCTTAATAGGAGAATACTCTTATTCTGGACGTACAGAAAAGGCAAATGATAATTTTATTGAAACTTTACTTGGAAATGAAGACACAAAAAATATATATGCGTTAGGATTGGAAGGAAGCATATCAGAGGATAATTTAAACAGTATAGTAAACTCCTCAAAGGCTTTAAATATTGTAAAATCAAACATAACACTTAGTTCCAACTTAAGATTTGGAAATATGGGTATGTATAGTTATGATGGTAGTGATTATTATCGAATAGCTTTATATGCTTATAATGAAGCTGCTAACGTATGGTTAATGGGTAACTACAAATATGACTTTTTAGTGGATACTAAAACTTTAGAAATTTATAAAATGTATAATGATTCAGATGATATAATACCTTTAGATGGCAATAATATAGAATCGGTAAGTGATGGAGAAGTTCCAATGTTTAATGGCATGTTAAATATTCCAGTATTTAATGGTATATTAAATATTGAGCAGGCACTGGATTTGGTTAAGTCACAAATAGAACTTGAGGCTAACGAGTATATTCATATTCCTTTTGAAGAGTCCAGGTTGATAACTACCTATGATGGTGATAAATGTTATTGTATAGTTAAAGATTATAATGAAACAGGAGATCCAGATGATAGAACTGAACTGTGTGAGTATTTAGTTAATATATCTACGGGACAAGTTACACAATGTATTCAAGGACAATATACTCCAATAAGTTAAATATATCAAGTGATTCTTAGGTTCAGGTGGAGTTTGCTTACGAGAAATGCTTTTCTCCATCTGAACCTTAGAAGAACTTATCCAGGTGCGTAGCAGTGCTTATCTCCCACTTTGAAGAAGATGGGAGTATTAGCAATGGTAGCATTCGGATAAAAAGAACCCAAGTTTTTTACATAAAAGTTCAATTTTTTAAAATTGAACTTTTATGCTTATAAATTTTCATAGGTTTACCTTGACAGATTTATTGAGCAATATTGACATGAAAGTGTATTTAAATTATAATTTGTATCATAAATGGATATGTGGCAGTGAATAGAAGAAGTAAATATATTCTTATATGTAAAGAGAGGAAGTGGATGGTGTAAAGCTTCTCATATAGGGTTTATTGAAGGCTGTCTAGGAGCCTATTATGGTGTTTGAGAGATATGGGTTTTATAGTTTTAAATCTGTATAATTAGGGTGGTACCGCGAAAAACTTTCGTCCCTTTTATGGATGGAAGCTTTTTATTTTTTAAAATTATATATGATACAATAAAAAGGAGAGATGAATATGGAAAAATTAGGGTTGAATCAAATTAGAGAAATGTATTTAAGTTTTTTTGAAAAAAAAGCACATCTGAGATTGCCCAGCTTTTCTCTAGTACCTCAGAATGATAAAAGTTTGCTTTTGATAAATGCGGGTATGACTCCACTTAAGCCTTATTTTACAGGCCTTAAGGTTCCACCTAGTAAAAGAGTAGCTACCTGTCAAAAGTGTATTAGAACTGGAGATATTGAAAATGTGGGGAAGACATCAAGACATGGTACTTTCTTTGAAATGCTGGGAAATTTTTCTTTTGGAGATTATTTCAAAAAAGAAGCAATTCCCTGGGCTTGGGAATTTATTACAGAAGTTTTGAAGCTTCCCAAAGATAGATTATATGTTACAATATATTTAGATGATGATGAGGCACATGATATATGGGTTAAAAGTACAGATGTGGATCCTTCTAAAATTTTCAGATTAGGAAAAGAAGATAATTTTTGGGAGCATGGTGTAGGTCCCTGTGGCCCTTGTTCGGAGATTTATTATGATAGAGCACAGGAAAAAATAAACAGTGTAGAAGAATTTGTAGAAGCAGCTGATAATGATAAAATAGTTGAATTCTGGAATTTAGTTTTTACTCAATTTGACAAAGATGAAAATGGGAATTATAATAGACTTTCCAACCCTAATATAGATACAGGCATGGGACTTGAGAGAATGGCTACTATAATGCAGGAAGAAAATAGTATATTTGAAGTAGATACTATAAATGCTATATTAAAGGAAGTATGTAATATATCTGGAACAAAATATAATGAACACAAAAATAATGATATATCTATAAGGATAATAACAGATCATATAAGAAGTATTACTTTTATGATAAGTGATGGTATACTTCCATCTAATGAAGGGCGGGGATATGTGCTCAGAAGGCTTTTGAGGAGGGCAGCAAAGCATGGTAAGTCCCTGGGCATAAGTGATAGATTCTTATATAAACTTTCTGATGTTGTTATAGATAATTCTTGCGAGAGTTATCCTAAATTGAAAGAGAGAGAAGAGTACATAAAAAAAGTTATAAGGCTTGAGGAAGAGAGATTTGATGAGACAATAGACAGCGGAATGAAGATCTTAAATGAATTTATAGAGGAATTAGAAAATAGTAATAGTCTGCTCCTTGAAGGGGAAAAAGCCTTTAAATTATATGATACTTATGGTTTCCCAATAGAACTTACTGAAGAAATATTACAGGAAAAAAATATGGGGGTAGACTTAGAGGAATTCAACCAAAAAATGCAGAATCAAAAGGAAATGGCAAGATCTGCCAGGACAGAAACTAATTATATGGGAGCAGAAGATACTGTATTAAATAAAATTCCCCTGTATATAGACACTGTATTTGAAGGCTATGGCAGCTTAGAGTCCACTTCAAAGGTCAAACTTATGATAAAAGAAGGAGAGTTTGTTTCTCTCTTAAGCCAGGGGGAAAAAGGTGTTATATTAGTATCTAACACACCATTTTATGCAGAAATGGGAGGACAGGTAGGAGATAAAGGTATCATATATAATGAAAATTTTAAAGGTAAGATAATAGACTGTAAAAATAATGTAGCGGGAAAAATACTTCATTTTGTCGAAGTAATTTCAGGAAGTGTAAGTTTAGAAGATACTGTTTTACTGAATGTGGATAAAAATAGAAGAGATGATATAAGAAGAAATCATACTTCCACCCATCTTTTGGGAGAGGCATTAAGGAGGGTACTAGGAGAACATGTACACCAGTCCGGTTCTTATGTAGATGAACATCGATTAAGATTTGATTTTAACCATTTTGAAGCTTTAAATGATAAACAATTAAGAGAAGTTGAAGATCTGGTAAATGAAAATATAAGAAAGGCAAAAACAGTAAACACTAATTTAATGTCTTTAGAAGAAGCAAAAAAGAGTGGAGCGGTAGCAATTTTTGATGGTAAGTATTCAGATGAAGTAAGAGTTGTTTCAATAGGAGATTTCAGCAGAGAACTTTGTGGAGGTACTCATGTAGGTAATTCTGGAGAAATAGGACTGTTTAAAATAGTTTCAGAATCAGGAATAGCAGCTGGCATAAGGAGAATAGAAGCTGTTACTGGAAGAGAGGCAGTTGAATATTTATATTCAAAAAGTGATATGCTAAAGGAGATAGCAAATAAATTTAAATGCTCTGAAAAAGAAATTGTCCATAAATTAGATTTACAATTTAATGAATTAAGGGAAGTAAGAAAAGAACTAGAAGAGTTTAAGATAAAATTAGCGGGTAGTGCAGAGGAGAGCATTTTAAATGGTGTTAAGATTGTTAAAGGAATAAATTTGTTTACAGGGATATTAAAGGATGTAGATGGAAATGCACTCAGAGAACTGGCAGATAAAATTAGAAGCAAGTCACAAAATTCAGTAGTTTTACTAGGAAGTAACGTAGAAGGAAAGGTAAACTTGGTAGCTATGGCAACTAAGGATGCGGTGGAAAAAGGAGTTCATTGTGGTAAAATTATAAAAGAAGTGGCAGCTGTTACTGGAGGAGGTGGAGGCGGCAGACCTGATATGGCTCAAGCTGGTGGAAAATTTCCAGATAAATTAGAAGAAGCAATAGGAAAATGCAGTGCGATTATGGAAAAAATAGTTAAGTAGTATACATTTTATAAAATATGCTTTATAATATATTTAATTAGAATTGTTAGCGGGGTGAATATATATGAGCAAGGATAATACCATTCAGTTTGATATTTCTGAAAGTAAGAAGGCTTTAACTAGAGAAATATTAACTGAAGTTTATGATTCGCTAATTAAAAAGGGATATAATCCTGTAAATCAATTGGTAGGGTATTTGATTTCAGGTGATCCGACTTATATAACAAATTATAATGGAGCAAGGTCATTGGTTAGAAAGCTTGAGAGAGATGAAATACTTGAAGAAGTCTTAAAAGCATATTTAGGTATAAAATAAGAATGTCCTTTTTGGACATTTTTATTTTAAATATGACAATAATAAAAATAGGAGAGTAATAATTTGAGAATACTTGGATTGGATGTGGGAAATAAAACTATAGGAGTGGCTTTAAGTGATCCATTAGGAATAACTGCGCAGGGAATTACTACTATAAAGAGAAAGGGGGAAGATAAAGATATTGAGGAACTAAAAACCATATGTGATAAATATAAGGTGGAAGTAATTGTTTGTGGGCTGCCTAAAAATATGAATGGAACTTTAGGACCTCAAAGTGAAAAGGTATTAAAATTTTGTAATATTATAGAGGAAGTTATAAATTTGCCTATAAAAATGTGGGATGAGAGACTTACTACAGTGGCGGCTAACAGAGCCATGCTGGAAGCGGATTTGTCTAGGGCAAAGAGAAAAAAAATAGTGGATAAAATGGCGGCTACCTACATATTGCAGGGGTATTTAGATAGAATTTCAAAATAAAATTATTTTTGACATTAATCTTATAAGAGAGGTAATTTTAATATGGAAAATGATGTTAGCAGTTTAATGCTGGAGGATGAAAAGGGAGATAAGGTCAAATTTCAGGTGGTGACTAAATTTGATATAGAAGATAGAGAGTATATAATTGTAGTGCCTGAGGAAAATGAAGATTCTAAGGAGGCAATAGTACTAAAAATAGTTGAAGGGGAAGATGGAAGGGAAGCATTCATAACAGTGGAAGATGATGAGGAATTCAATCAGGTTTCAGAAGTTTATGAAGCTCTGTTTAATGATTAAAATAGTTTGTTAATGTTAAAACTAAAGGCTATAAGAGAGTCTATAGCTTTTAGTTTTAATATTAACTGATTTTCAATTGACAGCTATATTATGCTATATTAGACTTATACTGTGATAGTTTGTTTTAGGAATATTTTAAATTTAAAGGTGAAACGGGGTATAGTAATGTCGAAGCTTTCTACTTCAGAAATAGAGAGGTTAAAAAATAGTTTGAAAGAAAAGGGATATAAACTTACACCACAAAGACGGGCTGTAGTAGATATTATAATAAAGAATGAAGGAAAACATCTCACTACAGAGCAGATATATGATCAGGTTAAAATTGATTGTCCTGAAATTGGCTTGGCTACAGTTTATAGGACTGTACAGCTTTTAGAGGATATAGGAGTTATATGTAAATTGGATTTAAATGATGGGTGTAATAGATATGAAATAGTCCATAGGGAAGAAAACCATCATCACCATCATCTAATATGTACTAAATGTTCTAAAATAATTGAAGTAACTGATGATCTTTTGGAGTCTTTGGAGAGAAAAATAGAAGGAAAATATAATTTTAAAATCCTAAATCATAGTCTGAAATTTTATGGTATATGCAGTGAATGTACAAAAAAATCAAAATAAATATAAATAAATATAAAGAGAAGGAGGGAAGATTTTTTTGCGTAAAGAAAAAGAAAAAGTAAAAATTATTCCATTAGGTGGATTGGGTGAAATCGGGAAAAATCTTACGGTAATAGAATTTAAAAATGATATAATAGTAATTGATTGTGGTTTGAAGTTTCCCGATGAAGAAATGTTGGGTATAGACGTGGTTATCCCCGATATTACTTACCTGAAAAAAAATATTGACAGGGTAAGAGGAATATTTTTGACCCATGGACATGAAGATCATATAGGGGCATTACCTTATGTTCTCAAGGAAATTAATGTGCCAGTGTATGGTACCAAATTAACTCTGGGTATTGTTCAAACCAAGCTAAAAGAGCACAATTTAATTGATACAGTAGATCTTAAGTGCGTAAAAGCAAGAGATGTAATTAAATTAGAGAGTATGTGGGTAGAATTTATAAGAACTAGCCACAGCATAGCAGATTCCATGGCTATTGCTATACACACTTCAGCGGGTATTATACTCCATACGGGAGATTTCAAAGTTGATTATACACCCATTGATGGAAGTGTAATTGATTTAGCCAGATTTGCAGAACTTAGCAAAAAAGGTGTAACTGTTATGCTGTGTGATAGCACCAACGTGGAAAGACCAGGTTATACCATGTCTGAAAGAACTGTGGGAGAGGCCTTTGAAAAATTTTTTGCTTCTGCAAAAAGTAGGATAATAGTAGCAACTTTTGCTTCAAATATTCACAGAATACAGCAGGTTATTACTGCGGCAGAAAAGTATGACAGAAAGGTAGCAGTTTCTGGGAGAAGTATGGAAAATATAGTAGAAGTAGCTACAGAACTAGGATATCTAGATATTAAAAAAAATACAATTATAAATATAGATAATATAAATAAATACAATGGCAATAAAATAACTATAATAACCACTGGAAGTCAGGGGGAGCCCATGTCAGCTCTTTCGAGAATGGCAGCTTCCGAACACAAGAAAGTGAGTATTATTCCGGGAGATACTATAATAATTTCAGCTAATTCCATACCTGGAAATGAGAAATTAATTTCCAAAGTTATAAATCAATTGTTTAAAAAAGGAGCAGATGTAATATATGAAGCCTTGGCGGATGTACATGTATCTGGCCATGCTTGTCAGGAGGAACTAAAATTAATACACACTATTGTAAAACCTAAGTTTTTTATACCGGTACATGGGGAATATAGGCATTTAAAACAGCATGCAGATTTAGCTATAAGCCTTGGGCTTTCTCCAAATAATGTAATTATAGCAGACAATGGTGATGTTATAGAAGTTTCCAAGGATTCTATAAGAAAAAGTGGTACAGTAGTATCTGGACAGGTATTTGTAGATGGTCTTGGGGTAGGAGATGTAGGAAATATAGTTTTAAGGGATAGAAGGCATCTGTCTCAGGATGGAATACTTACAGTAGTAATTACTATGGAGAAAGAAAGTGGAAGTGTTATTGCAGGACCTGATATAATATCTAGAGGTTTTGTTTATGTTAGAGAGTCTGAAGATTTAATGGAAGAAGCAAAAGAATTAGTGAGAAATGCTTTGAATGAATGTGAGAAAAAGCATATTACTGAATGGGCAAATATAAAGTCTAATGTGAAAGAGGTACTTAGGTTGTTTCTGTATGAAAGGACAAAGAGAAAGCCTATGATATTACCTATAATTATGGAAGTATAATGCTTCTTTATCAAGAATATTTGTAAAGTTGACATTTTAATACTATAATATTAAAATGAGTGTATTATAATTTTGATTGGATACAAGAGAGTATCCAATTTTTTCAGTATATGTATATATTTTGACACATATACATACCTAATTTCAAATTGGAGGAATAATAATGGATTTATTTACAAGAAATGACATAAGAAATGTGGCAATAATTGCCCATGTTGATCATGGCAAAACCACATTGGTAGATGCACTTTTAAAACAGAGTAATATATTTAGAGCAAATGAAAAGGTAGAAGAAAGGGTTATGGATTCTAATGCCCTTGAAAGAGAAAGAGGAATTACCATACTTTCAAAAAATACTTCTGTAGTACATAAAGGAGTTAAAATAAATATTGTAGATACCCCAGGACATGCTGATTTTGGAGGAGAAGTTGAGCGTGTGCTTGAAATGGTAGATAGTGTTTTATTAGTAGTGGATGCCTATGAAGGACCTATGCCCCAGACAAAATTTGTTTTAAAGAAGGCACTGGAGCTAAAGCTTGAGCCTATAGTTGTGATAAATAAAATAGATAGACCAGATGCAAGGGCTTCTGAAGTTTTAGATGAAATATTTGATTTATTTGTAGAATTGGGTGCCAGTGATTCTCAGCTTGACTTTCAGGTGGTATATTGTTCCGCCAAGGCAGGTTTTGCAAAGTATGAAATAGAAGATGATTCAGCTACTATGGAACCTTTGTTTGATACTATAATAAAAAATGTTCCTGCGCCTGAAGGGTATATTGATATGCCACTGCAGATGCTGGTAACCACAATAGATCATAATGAATATGTAGGCAGAATAGGTGTGGGGAAAATAACTAGAGGAACTATAAAGAAAAATCAGCAGGTTGCATTAATAAGAAGAGAAAATAAAATAGAAAATGTAAAGGTATCTAATCTGTACACATATAATGGACTTAAAAAGGAAGAAGTAAATGAGGCTAAACTTGGTGATATAGTTGCAGTTTCAGGCATACAGGACATAAATATAGGAGAAACTATTGCAGATATATTAAAACCTGAAGCTATTGCTTTTGTCAATATAGATGAGCCTACGCTGAGTATGAACTTTATGGTAAATGATTCCCCTTTTGCTGGAAAAGAAGGGAATTTTGTTACTTCCAGGCATTTGAGGGATAGACTTATGAAGGAACTGGAGACTAATGTATCTCTTAGGGTGGAAGAAACTGATTCACCTGACTGCTTTAAGGTAAGTGGAAGAGGAGAACTTCATCTTTCAATATTGATAGAGACTATGAGGAGAGAAGGATATGAGTTTCAGGTTTCAAAACCTACAGTTATATTTAAAGAAAAAGATGGAAAGAGGTTAGAGCCTATTGAACATCTTATTATAGATGTGCCGGAAGAATTTATGGGAGTAGTTATGGAGAAATTAGGGCCTAGAAAAGCTAATATGGTAAACATGACCTCTGCAGTAAATGGCTATGTTAGATTGGAATTTAAAATACCTGCAAGGGGGCTTATTGGATTTAGAAATGAATTTATGACGGATACTAAAGGAAATGGCATAATGAACCATCTTCTTGATGATTATGAAGAGTATAAAGGGGACATACCTGAAAGAACAAGGGGATCACTTGTGGTGTTTGAAACGGGAACATCCATAACCTATGGGCTCTATAATGCTCAGGAAAGAGGCACATTGTTTATAGGACCAGGAGTGGAAGTATATGAAGGAATGATAGCTGGAGAGTGTTCTAGAGCGGAGGATATAGAGGTAAATGTATGCAAAAAAAAGCATCTGTCAAATACCAGATCCTCTGGAGCTGACGAAGCTTTAAAATTAGTACCTTTAAATGAAATGACTCTGGAAAAATCACTGGAGTTTATAGCGTCAGATGAACTGGTGGAAGTAACTCCTAAAAGTATAAGAATGAGAAAGAAGATATTGAATTCGGAACAGAGAAGGAAAGCCATGAGAAAAAAATAGGAAGGATTGTTAATGGTGAAAAAAAACTTAAAAAGTATTTTTTTACTCTGTAGTTTGGCTTTAATCATAATAGCGGGTGTTTTATATTTTGTGGTGACAAGCATAAAATACCCTCTTAGGTATAATAAAGGTAAAGTAAATATCAGTATAAATAATGAAAAAAATTTATCTCAGGTGGTAGATAAATTAGAAAAAGAAAAATTAATAAAAAATGCATTTATATTAAAATGGTATATAAACAGACATTTTGGAGATATTGGAGTAAAAAAGGGAATATATTCTTTTTCTAATAATATAACTTTAGATAATTTTGAAACTTACCTAAAGACGGGAATCAAAGATGATGAACCTGTAAAAGTTTTAATACCTGAAGGATATGATATAGAACATATAGGAACTGTTTTGGAGAAAAAGGGTATAATATCAAGTGCAGATTTTTTAGAAAGCTGTAAAAACTATGAATTACCTGATTTTATAAAAGCAGATTCTGAAAGAAGATATAATTTAGAGGGATATCTCTTTCCAGATACGTATGAATTTTTAAAAGGAAGTAGTGGAAAAGCTATAATTGATGTTATGCTGGATAGATTCAATCTGGTTATAGAAGAAATAGAGAAGGATACCCATGTACAATTAGAAGGTAATAACCTTGGTGATATAATAACCATGGCTTCCATAGTGGAAAAAGAAGTGGAAATTCCAGAAGAAAGAGGAAAAGCAGCTTCTGTGTTTTATAACAGATTACAAAAAGGAATGAAGCTTCAATCTTGTGCCACAGTATTATATGCCCTAGGAGTGCATAAGGATAAAGTATATTATAAAGATTTGGAAGTTGATTCTGTGTATAATACTTATAAAGTGAGTGGACTTCCAGAGGGACCTATATGCAATCCGGGAAAAGGATGTATCCTGGCAGCTATAAAACCTTCTAATACAAACTATCTTTATTTTGTTTCCAATAATGATGGCACACATTTTTTTACGGATGATAACGAAAAGTTTTTACAGGTAAAAGAGGCTACCCAGGGAGATTGATTTTTGGAGGAAAAAATGAGTAATGTTGCACATAATTATATAGAGTGTTATATAAGATCATTAATAGAAGAACATAAGGATGTATTAAAAGAGCTAGAGGACTACGCAAAAGAAAATTCCGTACCCATAGTTCAAAGGGAAGTAGCAAAATTTTTGGAACTTATGATAAATATAAAGAAACCTTTAAAAATTTTGGAACTTGGAACAGCCATTGGTTATTCTGCAATTTTAATGAGCATAAGTTCTGGGAAAAAAAGTTTAATAACCACTGTGGAGAGAGATAAGAATATGGTGAAAGTTGCCAGATCCAATATAGAAAAGTATAAATTTATAGATTGTATTCAGGTTATTGAAGGAGACTGTCTGGAGGTACTTAAAAGTACAAAAGAAGAATATGACTTTATATTTATGGATGCAGGTAAAGGACATTACAATCAATTTCTACCTTATTGTCTTAAATTATTAGATAAGGATGGAATAATAGTGGCAGATAATGTACTTTTTAGAGGAATGGTGGCATGGGATAAATTGGTAGTGAAAAGAAAAATAACTATAGTTAAAAGAATGAGAGAATATTTAAGTAATATATCTGACAATAATAAATTTGTTACATCAATTATACCTATGGGGGATGGTATAGCCGTTACAGTGAGGAGGAATTGATATGAAGAAACCAGAGCTTTTAGCCCCAGCTGGAAACTTGGAGAAACTAAAGACAGCCATAAATTTTGGGGCTGATGCAGTTTATCTTGGAGGAAGCAGACTGAATTTAAGGGCCTTTGCAGATAACTTTACAGATGAGGAGCTAAGAGAAGGAATAGAGTATGCCCATAGTAGAGGCAAGAAGGTATTTATAACTGTAAATGTATTTCCTCACAATGAAGATTTAAAAGGATTGGAAGATTATTTAAAAAAATTATATGAATTAAAAGCAGATGCAATACTTGTGTCAGATCCGGGAATAATAATGACTGCAAAGGAAGTTGTCCCTGATTTGGAATTGCATTTAAGTACTCAGGCCAATAATGTGAATTGGAAGTCTGCCAGCTTTTGGCATAGTCAGGGTATGAAAAGGATAGTGCTTGCAAGAGAGTTATCCTTCCAGGAAATAAGAGAGATAAGGGAACATCTATCAGAAGACTGTGAAATAGAAGCTTTTGTTCACGGTTCCATGTGTATATCCTATTCAGGTAGGTGCATGCTTTCAAATTACATGACAGGAAGAGATTCAAATAGAGGCCAGTGTGCTCAACCCTGTAGATATAAGTATTATTTAATGGAGGAAAAAAGACCTGGAGAATATTTTCCTGTATTTGAAGATGATAGAGGAGCTTATATACTAAATTCAAAAGATCTCTGCATGATAGAGCATATTCCTGAATTAGTAGAATGTGGTATAAACTCATTTAAAATAGAGGGAAGAATGAAAAGTTCTTATTATGTGGCTACTGTAGTAAAAGCTTATAGAAGAGCTATTGATGCCTATTTTAAGGATCCAAAGAATTATGTGTTTCAAAATAAATGGATGGAAGATTTGATTAAAGCAAGTCATAGAGTTTATTTTACAGGATTTTATTTTGGGGATACTTCTAGTGAAATCCATGAGACTTCTTCTTATATAAGAGATTACGATATAGTAGGTATAGTGAAGAGTTATGATGGCCGCAAGGGCATAGCAGTTATAGAACAGAGAAATAAAGTTTTTGATGGAGATAATGTAGAGGTATTGAGACCAGAAGGAGACAGCTTTTATGTAAATCTAGATGATATGAAAGATGAAGAAGGTAAAAAAATAGAAGCTGCACCGGTGGCTCAAATGATATTTACAGCTAAAGTAGGTAGAGAGCTTCAAGAGGGAGATATGCTTATAAAATTAAAAAAATTGTAAATATATTTCAATAATTATTTATTGATGAATAAAATGCCTTATTTTGGACAAAAATTTAGTCTAGATGAGGTGTTTTTATGTTGAAAATAAATAGAAATTTAATAAAGAATAGGCAGTGCATTTTATTTTTAATTTTTAATATTATATTTCTGATGCTGTATTTTAAAATAATAAGCCTGCAGTATTTAAAAGAAGATGAACTTAGTGTAATGGCTAATTCTCAGTATTCCTATAAAGAATCTTTAACAGATGCCAATTATATACTATATGATTGTAATGGACAACAGCTTATGAATTATAATAAAGAGTATTATGTTGTAATATCACCAGACATATTTTTGAAGGATAATCCAGATGTGAATTCAGAAAGCATGTTGACATTAATATATACTCTTAGAAACTATAATGAGAATTATGATCTGGCTAAGGTTGGCATATTGAATACCAGTGAAAAATTATACTATCAGATTGACTTAAGTACTTATAATAAATTAAAAAATATACATGATGTAAACGGATTTTATACATATGAATATTCCCCTTTAAATAGAACTGGAGTATGGAGTATAGAAAATTTACTGTTAAATCCCAAGAGAACTGCGGATAATACAATGAAATCTAAGGATTCTCTGGAGATGAAGATATATGAAAAGACTAAGGATAATGAAAAGTCTCAAATTGTATTTGAAAGGGATGCAAACGGTAAAATAATAAACCAAAAAACTACTTTGCCTGAAAATAATGTAAATGTAAGGTTAACTTTAGATAAAAGCGTACAAAATGGCATAAAAGAAATATTAAATACCAGTGAAAACAAAAATTTTGGCCAAATTGGAGTTGTGCTAATGGAAGCCAGTACTGGAAAAATAAAAGCTCTAGTACAAAAAGATGATACAAAACCTAATGTGAATTTAGGTATTGCTACTAATCATGGTTTTTTTCCGGGCTCTACATTTAAAGTTATTGTAGAAGAAGCTGGACTTGATAAAGGCATAATAAAAACAAATGATAAATTTACCAGTAAGGGGTTATATGGAGAAGAGAGCGAAAAGTATAATGTTTTAACACCAGAGGAAGCTCTGACACTGTCTTCTAATGATGTATTTGCACAAATAGGTAATAAAGTTGGATTTAATAATTTTTATGATAATGCAAAATCTCAGGGATTATTTGACAAAGTTTTAAATTTAGATGGAGAGAAAGAAGGAATATTTGAAGTCAAAAATCCTAATGTTAGTGATGGTAGTGTAGGACTTGCAGCTATAGGGCAAAATGTAAGAATAACGCCAATAGAAGCTATAAGTATACCAAATACGGTTGTAAATGATGGAGTGTATGTTAAACCTTATTTATTAGATGCTTATGTAGATAACCAAAATAATACTATAGAATCCTTAAATACAACAAGTAACTCCGTAATAAAAAAATCTACTGCAGAAGAGATGAAAGCTCAAATGATAAATGTGGTAGAAAATGGAACCGGTGAAGCTGCATATATAGATGGTATGGAAATAGGAGGAAAGACTGGAAGCACTCAAAGGATAGAATTGACAGGACAAAATAAAAATGCAGAAGAACACTCTGATGGATGGTTTGTAGGATTTTTTAAGGTTTCTGGAAAATATTATTCTATGGCTGTATTTGTTCAAGATATAGACAAAGATAGTGAAAGTGGAGGAAACACGGCAGCTCCAATTTTTAAAAATATAGTTTTAAAGATAACACCTTATTTAAAATAAAATATAAAAAATTAAATAAATTTCTTTATATATGCACTTTTTAAAAAGGCTGTTCATAGTATATTAATAAGCACTATTAGGAGGAGCAGCCAGTGTTTTTAACAAATTGCTTATTAGACATTCTAGGAAATGTAGTGTTTATGACAGCTTATGTTACTAATAATAGTTCATTTCCTCAACCTTTAAATGATGAAGAAGAAAGATATTATTTAAGGAAATTAAAAGAAGGAGATTTGCTTGCTAAAAGTATTTTAGTGGAGAGAAATTTAAGACTGGTAGCACATATTGTAAAAAAATATTCATATCCTGGTAAAGATGTGGATGATTTGATTTCTATTGGAACTGTGGGGTTAATTAAAGCAATAGATTCCTTTGATTCATGTAAGGGTACCAGGCTTGCAACATATGCGGCAAAATGCATAGAAAATGAAATATTAATGCTTATAAGGAATAATAAAAAAATTAAAAATGAAGTATATCTTCAGGATCCAATAGGTGTAGATAAGGAAGGCAATGAAATATCTCTTATGGATGTACTAAGTAGTGATGAAGATTCTATAATTGAAATAGTAGAACAAAAAATACAAGTAAAAAAATTATATTCTAAAATAAATACCTGTCTATCTCAAAGGGAAAAAAGTGTAGTGGAAATGAGGTATGGGCTTTTAGAAGGCAAGCCAAAAACTCAGAGGGAAATAGCTAAAATTCTGGGAATATCTAGATCTTATGTATCCAGAATTGAAAAAAAAGCTTTAAAGAAGTTATATAAAGAACTAAATTATGGTGCAAAGTAATATTAGGAGCAATAATGAAAGTAGAATTAATGTTTTTAATAAATTCCATTGTATATGTTAGGTTATATATCAAAAATTATAATAAAACATATACGTGGAATTTATAATAGTATTTATATATCTTTAGGTTCTATAAAAAATAACTTTATCTAAATTTAAAATATATATAAAAATTTAGAAATAAAAGACGATTATAGATAAGGAGTAGTTTACCTAATGGCTAGCAAATTTATCTTTAGTCAATTGCATAGTGTAAAAGTAGCTGTTATGAGTCTTATTTTTATACATTAATAGTGTAAATAGCAAATGTGTGTGAAAGGGGAGCCTAAAGTGGTATCACTAAAAAATTTATTGGAAAAAACTATAGAGGAAAATGCATCAGATTTACATCTCACAGTGGGAGCGCCTCCTGTTATGAGAATAGATGGAAAACTTAAAAGATTGGGAAAGGAAAAATTGCAACCATCAGATACAGATAGATTTAGTAGAGAAATATTAGAAGAAGATTATGAAAAGTATATGAAAATTGGTGAAATTGATATATCTTTTTCTGTAGCAGGACTTGGAAGATTCAGAGTAAATGTGTTTAAACAAAGAGGGAGTAGTGCTATTGCAGTAAGAGTTGTAGGATTGAAGGTACCTACTTTAAATGAACTTAATTTTCCTCCAGTGATAAAAGAATTATTAAGTCATAAGAGAGGATTAAATCTAGTAACAGGTCCTACCGGCTGTGGAAAAAGTACAACCCTAGCAGCTATGATAAATGAAATAAATTCTAATAGAGCAGCCCATATAATAACCCTTGAAGATCCTATAGAATATTTACATAAGCATAATAAGTCTTTAATAAGTCAAAGGGAAATAGGCAAGGATTCTTTAAGCTATGCTAATGCTTTAAAGGCAGTATTAAGAGAAGATCCTGATGTGATTTTAGTCGGAGAAATGAGAGATTTAGAGACAATATCTATTGCACTTACTGCTGCTGAAACTGGCCATATGGTGCTTTCTACTTTACATACTGTAGGTGCAGCTCAAACTATAGATAGAATTATAGATGTATTTCCACCTCATCAACAACAGCAAATAAAAATACAGTTATCTGCAGTAATAAAGGGAATAGTATCTCAGCAGCTTTTATCAAAGTCAAATGGAGATGGAAGAATAGCTGCACTTGAAATTATGATTGCCACAGAGGCTATTAAAAACATGATAAGGGAAGGCAAGACTCACCAAATAGAATCTTCTATACAAACGGGTATAAAATATGGAATGAAAACAATGGACATGTCTTTAGCAGAACTTTATAGAAAAGGATATATAACTTATGAATCTGCTCTTGCCTATTCTATCGATCACAATATACTTACTCGGATGATGTCTTTATAAATAGGATATAATAAAAAATAAAACTGAAGAGTTTTATTTTTTATATAAAGCTGTTTTACAATTCTCTTAACCATGTAAAAATAATTTACATAATTAAGAGAATTGCTATAGTAATTAATTCTTATTTATGCTAAAATAACCTTGAATTAGGGGGGATTAAATTGAGCATATTTAAAGAAATAATTCTTAATGCCTCTCGTGTTTTAACTTACATGGTCTATATAATATCAATATATTATCTGTGTATATCGTTTTTTGGAATATGGAAAAGAAGGGATGAACAAGAGGTAGAGCCTAAGAATAGTTTTGCATTAATTGTAGCTGCTCATAATGAAGAAATTGTAATTAAAGATATTTTAGAAAGCTTAAATGGACTTGAATATCCTAAAGAATTATATGATGTTTTTGTTATTGCAGATAACTGTACGGATAAGACGGCAATAAAAGCTAGAGAAAAAGGTGCCCTAGTGTATGAAAGGGTTGACGGTAGTAAAAGAGGTAAAGGATATGCACTGGAATGGATGTTTCGAAAAATTTTTAACATGAAAAGAAAATATGATGCAATTGCTATATTTGATGCGGACAATCTTGTACATAAAAATTTTTTAAAAGAGATGAATAAACAACTTTCTAGGGGGTATAAAGTTGTCCAGGGATATTTAGATAGTAAAAATCCTTATGATACTTGGATAACAGGAAGCTATTCCATAGCATTTTGGACCTGTAATAGAATGTTTCAACTAGCTAGAAGTAATTTGGGATTGTCAACCCAGTTAGGTGGAACTGGTTTTTGTATAAATACAGATATTTTACAGAAATTAGGATGGGGTGCAACTTGTCTTACAGAAGATTTAGAATTTACCTGTAAGTTGGTTTTATATGGGTATAAAATAGGATGGGCTCATAATGCTATAATATACGATGAAAAGCCTCTTACACTTTTTCAATCATGGAAACAGCGTAAGAGGTGGATGCAAGGGTTTGCAGATGTATCAAGCAGATATTTTTTTAAACTTATAAAAAAATCAATAAAAACTTTTGATTTTGTTCTCTTTGATTGTGCTCTATACAGCATTCAACCTATAATAACTGTACTCATAGGATTATCTGTTGTAAGTGGAGGAGTTCAGTATCTTATGAGAACATACCACCTAATATCCAATTTTAATACAGTGGTATATTCAGTGAATTTTAATTTGCTTACAATATCAGCGGTGTTACTTTCAATATTACAATTTATATATACTCCATTTATGTTGGTTTTAGAAAAAAAATTAGATTTAAAAATATTTTTTTACTACATAGTTTATCCTATTTATGCAATTACATGGTTTCCTATCTCGGTGCAGGGTATTATGAATAAAAATGATAAAGAATGGAGTCACACTACCCACAGTCGAAGTATAAAAATAAAAGAATTAGAGAAAGTTAATTAAGGTTATAAATATAATTTTGATTTAAGGGAAAAAACTGTAGGTTTTTTCCCTTAAATATATATTAGGGTTAATTTGGAATATATCATAATATAATTAGTTTAATATTATAAATATATTCCAATATAATAACATTACTATGAATAAATTTAATATTTTATATGAAATTACTATGAAATTATATTTAAAAAAATTAATGAATTGTAAATGAAATAAAGTTTCAGGAGGAAAAAAGGCTTTGTTTTGGATAAATATGAATTTAATTCCAATCCATATTATTTAACTGTATTTGAGATTTTATTAAAATGTGATAAAATATAAGAGGAAATTTAGCTTTTTTGTTGAATATATATTTTTGACGGTTTCCTTTATTCTATGGTTGATAATTTAATACTTTAGTTAATTCAATTATAGGTAGTAATATATAATTTTATTATTAGGAATGAAGTAAGTTAAGTTGCTAGTAATAATTTGTATGAAGATTAAATTGTCCTAAGATTTGAATTAAGTAGTGTTTTTGATATATCAAATGATTTTAATATTCACATGGAGTTTGCTATGATAAATAGTTTTCTCCACATGAATTTTAGAAAAACTTATCTGGAAACGCAGTAGTGATTATTCTCTATTTTAAACAATCTGGAGATATTAGTAACAGATGGATGTTTCTGGATAAATTAATGATAAGTGGTAAAAATCCACTTGAATCCGAAAAGTCTGTTTATGAAAAAAAGGGGGACATACTTTATGAGTGGATATATAATTGGAATAGATATAGGCTCATCCAATATTTGTGCTGCAGCAGGAAAAGTGGAAAGAAACGGAAAGATGCAAATATTAGGGATAACTTCTTCAGGCTGTAATGGTGTGAAGAAAGGAATAGTTGTGGATATAGATAAAACCTCTGAATCTATAAAAAATTGCATAAGTTCATTGGAGAGAATGATAGATATTAAAATAAATGAGGCATATATATCTTTGCCTGGAGGAATAAGTGAACTTATTTGGAATAAAGGGGTAATTGCTGTATCGTCAGAAGATCGTGAAATAAGGTATAACGATGTTAAAAGAGTTTTAAAAGCAGCTAAAATTATTACTATTCCAAACGACAAAGAAGTTATAGGGGTAATACCTGAGCAGTACATAATTGACGGTTATGATAATATAAAAGACCCTATTGGTATGAATGGACTTAGACTGGAAGTGGATGCCCAGATAATACTGGCTCGTTCAACCATAATAAACAATATTTTTAAAAGTGTAAATAAGGCAGGAATAAAGGTGCTTGGAATAGTATTTCAACCTATAGCTATATCCCAAGTAGTATTAAAAGAAGAGGAGATTCAAAGGGGAGTAGCTCTTGTAGATGTGGGTTCAGAGTCTATAAATATTTATATATATGAAGGAGGAATTTTAAGAAGTATAAGTACTATAGCTTTAGGTGGAAGTATTATAACAAATGATATTGCAGTATGTCTTAAGCTTCCTTTTTCAGAGGCAGAAAAACTTAAAATAAAATATGGGAGTGTAAGTGCGGATCCAGGGAAGAAAAGCTTAAAAATAGAGGTTAATGCAGACTATAATAAGGTTAAAGTTGATTATGATATTTTAGTTCAGATTATGGAAGCTAGGGTTGAAGAATTATTCTCTATAATAGATAAGGAAGTAAGAGTTTCTGAATACTATGATAAGCTTTCAGGTATAGTTTTAGTAGGAGGGGGTATAGCTACAATAAAGGGTATAGAAGATTTTGGTAAAAATCTGTTAGAAAAATTTATGAGGATTGGAACTACGAAATATATAGGGGCCTCAAGTCCGCTGTATGTTACAGCAGTTGGTATAGTAAAGGATGTTTCTAATTCAATAAAATATAAAAATATAGATACTACAACGAATAAAAATGAAGATGTAACTAGTTATGAGGAAATAGCTGTGGGATTAGGAAAGAAGAATGATAAGGATAAACATATGGGGTTTGTAACAAAAATAAAAGAATTTTTTACGGACTTTTTTTAATAAGGGAGGTTTAGGTATTGTGTTAGATTTTGATGTAGATGTTCAGCAATTTGCACAGATAAAAGTAATAGGATGTGGCGGCGGGGGAAATAATGCAGTAAATAGAATGATAAAAGAAGGATTAAAAAATGTTGAGTTTATAGCTATAAATACAGATAAACAGGCATTAATGCTTTCACAGGCGTCGCAAAAAATACAGATAGGAGATAAGCTTACTAAAGGACTTGGAGCAGGAGCAAATCCTGAAATAGGACAAAAAGCTGCAGAGGAGAATAAGGATGAGATAACACAAGCTATAAAAGGGGCAGATATGGTATTTATTACAGCAGGAATGGGAGGCGGAACTGGAACTGGGGCGGCACCTATAATTGCAGAAATTGCTAAATCCATGGGAATACTCACAGTAGGAGTAGTTACAAAGCCTTTCCCTTTCGAGGGCAGGAAAAGGATGCTGCATGCAGAAATGGGTATAAAAAATTTAAAGGATAAGGTAGATACCTTAGTTACAATTCCAAATGAAAGACTTCTTTCTGTAGTAGATAAAAAGACAACTTTAATGGAATCTTTTAGATTTGCGGATGATATATTAAGACAAGGTGTACAAGGTATATCAGATTTAATAACCATACCTGGTCTTGTAAATTTAGATTTTGCAGATGTAAGGACAATTATGATAGATAAAGGTCTTGCTCACATGGGAGTAGGGAAAGGAAATGGAGATAATAGAGCACAGGATGCTGCAAAGCAGGCTATATCCAGTCCGCTGCTGGAAACCTCTATAGTAGGAGCTACTGGAGTTCTACTGAATATAACTGGTGGACAGGATCTTGGATTATTAGAAATAAATGAAGCTGCAGAAATAGTTCAGGAAGCGGCAGATCCTGACGCTAATATAATATTTGGAGCTGTTATAGATGAGAATATAAAAGATGAAATAAGAATTACAGTTATAGCCACAGGTTTTGAAGCTGAAAAGGATGAAATTAAAGAAGATTTAACTGTAAAAAAGGATATTAAAAAATCTCAATCCAATAATATAATCAATAGTAAAAATGAAGCTGCTGCTTCTGTGGAATATGACAAGTTTAATGAAAATGATTTAGAAATACCTGCTTTTTTAAGAAGGCAGAAAAAATAAAAAATCCACATATGGCAATTAATTGCCATATGTGGATTTTTTATTTTTTTGCATACCTTACTTTCCACAAGTTCTTCTTATATCAAAAATCAATAACAATCTACAATCACTAAAAAGTTATTAAAGGGAAAGAAATTGTTAAGAATAAAAGGAAAATTATTGGCATAATATAGAAAATAAAAATATTATATACAATTGCAAAATGACAAAATTTTCAAATTTATAAGTATATAATATAAATAGATATTAATAAATTATGGCTGGAGGTGAACAATAATTGGTTGTATATTTAGATTTATTAATTTTAATAAATTTGATAGTGAATTTTTTTCTGTTATATATTACTGGAAGAACTTTGAAATTAATGATAAATTTTAAGCGCATTTTTTTAGGAGCTTTTATAGGAAGTATATATACAATTACGTTAATTTATCCTTGCCTAAGCATTTTTTCCACATTATATTTTAAATTAATAGTGGCAGTGGTATTAGTCTATGTTTCTTTCGGTAATAAAGGTATTATAACTGACTTCAAAATTTTATGTATATTTATACTATACTCTATGCTTTTAGCAGGGATATGTATGTTTATTCAATATAATAGATATTCATATGTAAATAGTGCTATGATAACTAATTTTCCATATCAATGGCTCTTTGTTTCACTTATGATATGTTATATAACTATCGATAGATTAGTAATTTATATTAAGGATAGAAGAGACCTGTTTACCCTAGTTTACGAAGTAGATATTATATTTAAAGATAAAGAAAAAAAAGTAAAAGCTTTCTTAGATACGGGAAATGAATTACGAGAGCCTGCTACCAATCTACCTGTAGTAATAGTTGAAAAATCTGTGTTTGATAGTGTGAACTTAGAAGAGTTCGGGAAATTTTATATACCCTATAGGGTTATAAATGGTTCTAATGGAAAGCTTCTGGGATTTAAACCGGATATAATAAAAATAAATTTTGGAAAGGAGGTAAAATATAGGGAAGTTATAATTGCTCTTTGTCAGGATAAGTTAAGTCAGCTTGATGATTATCATGCTCTTTTATCTAGAGGAGTAATATAAGTAAAAACAATTGATAGTGGAGGGTAATTATGCTTAAGTTAAAAATATTATTAAATAGAATACTGACAAAATTTAAATTTGCCATAAGAAATATATATTATATAGGGGGAAATGATGTATTGCCTCCTCCTCTTAGCAAAAAGGAGGAAGAGGATTTAGTATCTAGATTAGTTTCGGGAAATGAAAAGGTAAGATCAACCCTTATAGAAAGAAATTTAAGATTAGTAGTTTATATAGCTAGGAAATTTGAAAACACAGGAGTAAATGTAGAAGATTTAGTATCTGTAGGAACTATAGGACTTATAAAAGCAGTGAATACCTTCAATCCTGAAAAAAAGATAAAATTAGCTACATATGCTTCAAGATGTATAGAAAATGAAATACTTATGTATTTAAGAAGAAATAGTAAAGTAAAGGCAGAAATTTCTTTTTATGAACCTTTAAATGTAGACTGGGATGGAAATGAATTATTGTTATCCGATATTTTAGGAACAGATAATGATGTGGTGTATAGTTTTATAGAAGATGAAGTGGATAAGCAGCTTTTGGTCATTGCCATGAAAAAATTAAGTGACAGAGAAAAAGAAATAGTTAATTTAAGATTTGGGTTAAATGGTAAAAAAGAAAAAACTCAGAAGGAAGTTGCGGACTTACTTGGTATATCACAATCCTATATTTCCAGGCTTGAGAAGAGAATAATAAGAAGACTAAGAAAAGAAATAAATAAAATGTTATAAGTTTGTCTTTAGTATAAAATTCAGCGTCTTAGTAAATACTTAAAATGCTATATATTCTAAAGGGGCTGATTACATGATAATTAATAAGGTTGAAATTTGTGGCGTAAATACATCAAAATTGCCAGTTCTAAAAGAAAAAGAAATGAAGGAACTCTTAATAAAAATGCAGCAGGGAGATAATGACGCTAGAGAAAAATTTATAAAAGGCAATTTAAGATTGGTGTTAAGTGTAATACAGAGATTTAATAACAGAGGAGAAAATGTAGATGATCTATTTCAAGTAGGATGTATAGGGCTTATAAAGGCTATTGACAATTTTGATTTAAGTCAAAACGTTAAATTTTCCACTTATGCAGTACCTATGATTATAGGAGAAATAAGAAGATATTTAAGAGATAACAATTCAATAAGAGTGAGTCGTTCTCTTAGAGATATTGCGTATAAAGCACTGCAGGTTAGGGATAAATTAATAAGGGAAAATAATAAAGAACCTACTATATCACAAATAGCTAAAGAACTGGAATTGCCAAGGGAAGAAGTAGTATTTGCACTGGATGCAATTCAGGATCCTGTATCTTTATTTGAACCCATATATCACGATGGCGGGGATGCAATTTATGTAATGGACCAAATAAGTGATACAAAAAATGTTGATGAAAATTGGCTTGAAAATATATCTATAAAAGAGGCAATGAAAAAATTAAACGATAGAGAAAAATTAATACTTAACTTAAGATTCTTCGATGGAAGAACTCAAATGGAAGTAGCACATGAAATAGGAATATCACAGGCACAAGTTTCAAGATTAGAAAAAACTGCATTAAGGCACATGAGAAAATATGTATAAAATTTTGAATTTATTGTTTGGTTTATATTAATAAAAAGATGGAGGGATTACATATATGGAATTACAAAAAGATTTATTTTCTTTAACTAATTTAAGAGATATGGAAGTTATAGATATAAATACGGGAATAAAGTTGGGATTTATAAAAGATTTAAAAGTAAATTGCGAGGAACATAGGATAATATCTATTATTTTACCTTCCCAAACAGGTAAAGTATCTTTCTTTAACAAAAATGAAGATTTGGAAGTACCTTGGGATAATGTGAGAAAAATAGGGGTGGATGTAATTTTGGTAGATGGAGAAAATATATCGGATAAAAAGTAATAATTAGTAGAATTTTCGTTCTAAAGGTGTATAATTATTTATATACTATATTAAAAAGGACGTGAATAAAATTGAAATGCCCTTATTGTGGATATGGAGAAAGTAAGGTGGTGGATTCCAGAGCTACAGATGACAAAATGGCTATAAGAAGAAGAAGAGAGTGTTTAAAATGTACTAAAAGATATACAACCTATGAAAAAATTGAAAATGTTCCCCTGCTTGTCATAAAGAAAAATATGAGTAGGGAATATTTCGATAGAACAAAAATATTAAATGGACTTATGAAAGCCTGTCAGAAGAGACCAGTTTCAAGAAAACAGATTGAAGAAATAGCAGATGAAGTGGAGAAGAAAATAAGTAATAGTGTACTCACAGAAATAAATTCTTCTGATATAGGGGAAATGATTATGGAAAGTTTAAAAAAAGTAGATGAAGTATCCTATGTGAGATTTGCATCTGTATATAGGCAATTTAAAGATATAAATACTTTTATGGAAGAGATAAAAAATTTGATTTCTAATAGATAAAGTGGTCAATAGATATTCACCACTTATTTTTTTATCCCTAATTTGTTAAATCAAAGTTAAAAAAATATATATACTGCTATTGTTTGATAAAGAATGTTAAAATATATTTAAATAAAGTTCATTATAAAGCTAAAAATATGGAGGATAATATGGAAAGAATTTTAATTGAAGGGTATGAGTTTATAAAGATAAATTTTCCAGGAGCATCAGCGGTATTTTCAACGGCTAAGAATAATTTGAATTTTAACAAGTTAGAAGACATAGGGAGAAAAAATATTAATAATTTAAAAGGTTGGTTCAATCTAAAAAGTATAGGATATTTAAATCAAGTTCATGGATGCAACAGTATAATCTATAGAGGCAATCTAGAAGATGCAGATGGAATAATTACAAATGTACCCTATGAGGCTGTAGGAGTATTTAATGCAGATTGTGTTCCTGTGCTTTTATACGATAGAAAAGAAAAAGTTATAGCGGCAGTTCATAGTGGGTGGAGAGGTACTTTATCCTGTATTGTTTTAAAGACCATAGAAAAACTTCAAAGGGATTTTAAAAGTGATCCTTTCAATATATCAGCGTGTATAGGACCACATATTTGCAGCTCTTGTTATGAAGTGGGTGAAGAGGTAATAAATGAATTTAAAAATTCAACTTTTTATAAAGATAAATATATATTTGAAGGGCGGAATCTGAGTTTAAAAGAATGCATTTTATACCAGCTAAAAGATAGTGGAGTACGGAATGAGAATATAAGTTCTTTGGATATTTGTACTTCTTGTAACACAGAATATGAGCTGTATTCTTACAGGAAAAATAAATATCAGGGAAGACTTTTTTCTTTTATTTATCTTAATTCTCCTATAAATCGTGAATCGTGAACTGTGAATCGTGAATTGTGAACTATACAAAAGGGGTGTAATCATGTCAAAAGAAAAAATATTAATAGTAGATGATGAAGAGCATATATGTGAACTTATTAAATTCAATCTTGAAAATAATGGATATAAAACCATCATAGCTTCAGAAGGAATGGAAGCACTAAAAATGGCAAAGGAGGAAAGACCAAAACTTATTTTGCTTGATGTCATGCTTCCAGGAATGGACGGGTATGATGTATGCAAAGAAATAAGAAAAGATGAGTCAATAGCCTCTACTCCTATAATGATGATAACTGCCAGAGGAGAGGAATTTGACAAGGTTCTGGGATTGGAACTTGGGGCGGACGACTATATTACCAAACCTTTTTCTGTAAGAGAATTATTGGCTAGAGTGAAGGCTATACTAAGAAGAACTGCTATAAAAACTTTAGATAAGTACTATGTGTTTGGGGACATAAGTATAGATTTTGACAGACATGAAGTGCTTAAAAATGGAGAAAAAGTAGAATTGACACTTAAGGAATTTGAACTTCTTCAGATGCTTATAAAAAATAAAGGCAGAGTTATGACCAGAGATTTTCTGCTTGATAAGATATGGGGATATGAATATGTAGGGGAAACTAGAACTGTAGATGTTCATATAAGGCACATAAGACAGAAGATAGAAAGCTGCGATAAAAAACCTAAATATATTGAAACCATACGTGGAATCGGTTATAGATTTAACTGGAAAGAATAACGGGATAAAATGAAAAAAAAATTAATGTTATCTATGGTATCTACCCTTATATTTAGTATGATAATAGCTACTTTGCTATTTATAGTGATTGAAAATCGTGAATATATAAAAAATATGAAAGATACTTTAAAATTAAACAATGAAATTATAATGAATATAATAAAAAATGAAAAAATAGAGGATAAAAGCAGTTTTCTTAAAAAAATCTTTTCAAATGAAATTATGAGGGTGACTCTTATAGACAAAAATGGAAAAGTTCTTGGAGACTCCATGGCAGAGGAGTATACCATGAGTAATCATAACTTGAGAAAAGAAGTACAAGAAGCCAGAAAGGATGGAACAGGATATGATATCAGAATAAGTGATACCACACATAAAAAAACATTATATTTTGCTACCGTCTTTGAGAATGGATATGTAATACGAAGTTCATTAACCATGCAGACAATAAAAGGATTTGAGAATAATTATTTAAGATATTATATATTTATAATGTTCTTTTCAATATTAATATCTTTAATATTTGCCTCAAGACTTTCAAGATCAATAGTAAGGCCTTTGAAAAAACTTCAATATACTACTTTTAGTATAGCCAGTGGTAACTTAAATAAAAGGGTTATAATTAATTCTAAAGATGAAATAGGAAGGCTTAGTAAAACTTTTAATCACATGGCGGATAAACTGGAAAATACATTAAAGGACTCCATAGATAAAACAAATAAACTGGAAGCTATACTAAAAAGTATGGATAATGGAGTGATAGCAGTAGATACCAGTTATAAAATTATAATGATAAATCCCTATGCAAAAAAAATATTTGGAATTTCAAAAGATGTAATAGGGGAAAATTTAATGGACAGTATAAGAGATTTTGAATTGGAAGATATATTTAAAAGCGTAAAGAAGGAATATAAAGAGATTAGAATATTAAGACCTAAAGAGAGGGATTTAAGAATAAAAACAGATTATATTATAAATAGTAATGAAAAGATAGGTATAGTGGCGGTAGTTCAGGATATAACGGATATAAAAAGACTAGAAAATATGAGATCACAATTTGTAGCCAATGTTTCTCATGAACTAAAAACTCCACTTACATCCATAAAGGGATTTGCAGAAACTCTAAAATACGTGAAGGACGTAGAAAATAGAAATAAATTTTTAAACATAATAGATGATGAAGCGGAGCGTCTTACACGGCTGATAAATGATATACTTACACTTTCTCATATAGAAAGTAATGAAATGGATAAAATGGAACTTATAAATATAAATGGAATAATGGATGATGTATGTTATATGATGAAACCTTTTGCAGGTAAAAAGCATATAAAAATCAAGAAAATAAGCTGTGAGATGCCTGATATATGGGGGGATGCAGACAGGTTTAAACAGATGGTTATAAACTTAGTGGACAATGCAATAAAATATACCAATAATGGAGGATGGGTTAAAGTTGGTACAGCACTTCAGGACAATAACTGTTTAATATGGGTAGAAGATAATGGAGTAGGTATTTCCAAAGAGCATCAGGAAAGATTATTTGAGAGATTTTATAGAGTTGATAAAGCAAGATCCAGAAGTCAGGGAGGGACAGGGCTTGGCCTTGCCATAGTAAAACATATAATTTTAAAATTTAGTGGCACTATAGAATTAAACAGTGAGATTGGCAGGGGCAGTAAATTCACAGTTAGAATACCTATAGATATTAATAATAAGCAGAAATATGATAATTGAATAATTATATAGATTAGGTTAACATCTGATATATTTTAAAATATTGGATGTTAATTTTAATTAACATAGTTATAATAAAGGATTAACTTTAGTGGAATATTATAAGTACTGTGGAAATTGAAGTTGTTTTTTTATATGAGGTTAAATCTTAAGGAGGTCTATATTATTATGAATATAAGAATACGAAGAGGTTTTTTAGCAACTATGGCTATTGTACTGACTATGGGAATATTCATAGGCTGTGGAGGAAATAATAGTACAGAAGAGGGAGATAAGAGCACCAATCAGGAACTATCCGGTTCAATAACTTTAGCAGGTTCTACTGCGCTTCAACCACTGGCAGAACAAATAGGTAAAACATTTTCAGAAAAAAATCCAAAGGTAACTGTTAATGTTCAAGGAGGAGGAAGCGGTACAGGATTAAATTTGGCACTGCAGGGTACGGCAAATATAGGAAATTCTGATGTAACTGCAGAATCCAAGCTGGATGCAGATCAAGCAAAGCAGCTGGTAGATCATAAAGTTTGTGCTATAGGTTTTGCAGTAGTAGTAAATCCTAATGTAAATGTTGATTCTCTGACTAAAGAACAGATACAGAAGATATTTACAGGAGAAGTCACAAATTGGAAAGATGTAGGCGGAAGTGATATGAAAATAAATGTTATAAACAGAACTAAGTCATCAGGTACTAGAGCTACATTTAAAGATACTGTAATGGGTGGAAAAGAGGAAAAAGAGGGACTTGGAACGACACAGGACTCCAATGGAAATGTTGAAAATGCAATTAAGACCACAGAAGGAGCTATAAGCTATTTAGCACTATCTTATTTAACAGATGCAGTTAAGGACAATGTTAAAGCTTTAAAAATAGAAGATGTTGAAGCTAGTTCAGAAAATATAATTTCAGGTAAATATCCATTCTGGTCTCATGAACATATGTATACAAAGGGAGAAGCTGAAGGTGTGACGAAAGCATATATAGATTATGTATTAAGTGATGAAAATAAAGAAACCATAAAGAAGCTTGGATATATTCCTATGAGCGATATGAAATAGAAATTATTTTAGCTGGCTGTTTAGACAGCCAGTTATTTATAAAATAAAATTTTGAGGTCGGTAAATATGGAAAAAAAATCAGTTGGGTTATCAAAGATGACAAATATAGAAAAAAAGTCATTATGGCATAAACTAAAAACAGAATATATAGGCAGATTTTTTGCTACATTTTGTGGAGCTATGATTATAGTTCTTACTTTAAGTATAATATTTTTTATAGCTTCAAAAGGTATGGCTACTTTTGTAAAAAGAGGATATCCGCTATGGGAATTTTTATTTAGTTCTAAATGGGCACCAGACGGCAGTACTCCAAGGCTTGGAGCACTTATATTTTTTGCAGGGTCTACTTTTGTTTCTTTAGGGGCAGTTATAATAAGTGCTCCCATAAGTATAGCCCTTGCTGTATTTATGCATTACATATCTCCTAAGATAGGTTCCAAAATATTGCAGCCTTCGCTGGAATTATTTGTAGGTATACCCTCTGTAGTATATGGATGGATAGGATTTAGCGTACTTATTCCATTTTTAAAGAACAGCTTTCATGGAATCGGATTTAGTTTAATAGCGGGTATATTGGTTCTAAGTATAATGATACTACCTACCATATCCAGTATATCTGCAGATGCAGTAAAAACTATTCCAAGAAGTTACATGGAGGCATCTTATGGATTAGGGGCAACCAGATGGCAGACCATAAGTAAAGTAATAGTTCCCTCTGCTAAAAATGGCATACTTACAGGAGTGGTATTGGGACTCGCTAGAGCCTTTGGAGAAGCTCTGGCAGTACAAATGGTAATAGGAAATACCATAAAATTTCCGAGTGGTCTTTTAAGTCCTACATCTACCATGACTAGTATTTTAACCATGGATATGGGAAATACAGTATCTGGTACTGCATGGAATGATGCACTATGGTCTCTGGCATTATTTCTTTTAATAATTTCTTTTGTATTTATTTTAATAATAAAGGCTATTGGAAAAGGGAGTGAGGTTAAAAGATGAATGCTAAAATGAGAGATAAGTTATGGACTGGAGTTTTTTATGGATTAACTGTTTTTATAGTACTCATTTTGGTGCTTCTAATAGGATATATATTAGTTAAAGGCATGGGATTTTTAGAACCGTCTTTTTTATTTGGAGAAGCCAAATTTGGGGAATCTGGAGGTGGCATAGGGCCTCAGTTATTTAATTCTTTTTATATGTTAATAGTGGCGCTGCTCGTAAGTGTTCCTTTTGGTGTAGGGGCGGGGATATATTTATCCCAATATGCAAAAGAAGGGATATTTTTAAATATAGTAAGATTGTGTATAGAAACGATGGCGTCATTACCTTCTATTGTAGTTGGATTGTTTGGCCTTTTAATATTTGTAAACATGACAAATTGGGGTTTTACTCTTTTATCGGGAGCCTTTGCCATATCTGTATTGAATTTACCTGCTTTAACCAGAGTGAGTGAAAATGCCATAACTGCAGCTGCTGCACCTGTAAGGGAAGCCAGTTTAGGTCTTGGAGCCACCAAATGGCAGACCATAAGCAAAGTAGTTCTTCCATCGGCTATACCACAGATATCTACAGGTATAATACTTGCTGCAGGCAGAATATTTGGAGAAGCTGCAGCTCTTTTATATACTGCAGGTATGAGTGCACCTAAATTGAATTTTTCCTACATGAGTTTAATTGATAAGGGGTCTTCTTTTAGTATAATGAGACCTGCAGAAACTTTAGCGGTATATATATGGAAATTAAATTCTGAGGGAATGGTACCTGATGCAGCTCAGATAGCTAATAAGGCTTCTGCAGTCTTAGTAATTATGGTACTGCTTTTTAATCTTATAGCCAGGGTATTAGGTAGAAAAATATATGAATCATATACAGGTAAGAAATAAGGGGGAGAGTTGATGAATATAATACAGACAGAAGACCTTGATTTATATTATGGTTCTAATCAAGCTCTTAAGAAGATAAATCTAGGTGTAGAAAAAAATTCTGTTACAGCTTTAATAGGACCTTCAGGATGTGGAAAATCAACTTTTTTAAGAACTTTAAACAGGATGAATGATTTAATAGATTCGGTTAAAATTGAAGGGGAAGTATTTTTTGAAGGTAAAAATATATACAGAGATTATGACGTTATAGATTTAAGGAAAAGAGTTGGAATGGTATTCCAAAGTCCTAACCCATTTCCCATGTCTATATATGATAATATAGCCTATGGACCAAGAATACACGGTATGAAGAAAAAAAGCGTATTAGACGAATTAGTAGAGAATAGCTTAAGAGATGCAGCCATTTGGGATGAGGTGAAAGATAGATTGGACAGAAATGCACTTGGCCTATCTGGAGGACAACAGCAAAGGTTGTGCATAGCAAGAACTCTTGCGGTACAGCCAGACGTACTTTTAATGGATGAACCTACTTCAGCACTGGATCCCATATCTACATTAAGAATAGAAGAACTTATGGATGTGTTAAAGAAGAAATATACCATAATAATAGTGACTCATAATATGCAGCAGGCAGGGAGAATATCCGATTATACCGCCTTTTTCTTAAATGGGGAAATTATTGAAGCCGAAAAAACAGAAGATATTTTTTATAAACCTAAAGATAAAAGAACAGAGGATTATATAACAGGAAGATTTGGCTAATTTTACTGAAAATACTTTTTAAATATTGTAATATATGTCATAATATAATTAATAATTGAAAAGAGGTGGTTATTATGACCAGAAAGGCATTTGATTATGCATTGGAAGAAATGCATAATGATGTATTGAGAATGGGAAGTATGGTAGAAAAACAAATTCATCAGTGTATAGAGGCACTAGTTAAACAGGATGATAATTTGGCAAAAGAGACCATAAAAAATGATGACTTAGTAGATAGTCTATATAGAGAAATAGAAGATAAATGCATAAAACTCACTGCAAAAGAACAGCCTCTGGCCATAGATCTAAGGACAATATTTACAACAGCTAGAATAATAACAGATCTTGAAAGAATGGCAGATCATGCTGTAGATATAGCTAAAATAACTATAAAGCTTAAAGGTGAAAAGTATGTAAAAAAGTTGATAGACATAGGTAAAATGTCTAAAATAGTTAATGATATGATAAAAAAGGCACTGGATGCCTATGTAGATAGAGATGTTGATGAGACCTATGTTGCTTGTAAAATGGATGATGAAATAGATAGATTATATAAGCATGTATTTAAAGAATTAATAGAGATCATGAGTGAAGATCATGATAAAATAAACCAAGCTACTCAGCTTTTATTTGTTTGTAAATATTTAGAGAGAATAGCAGATCATGTAACTAACATATGCGAGGGAACTATATATTTAGTTACAGGAGAGCAAAAAGATTTAAATGAATAGTTTATGTAGAGGTTAGGCTTTAAACTGAAGAGGGTTTAAAGTCTTTTTTTTATTTAATTTTTATTAAATTTATGGTATACTTTATAAGGTCGAAAATGTATACTTTCAATGCCGGGAGGGATATAATGTTTACTTTTACTCCAAAAGAGGATAAGTTTTATGAGTTTTTTGTGCAAACTGCAAATATTGCTTATAAAGCTTCAAAAATGTTATTGGATTTTTTAGATGATCTTGAAAATTCAGAAAAAAATTTAAAAAAATTAAAAGAGGTGGAACACCAAGGAGATAAAAAACAACATGAACTATTAGAACAGCTAAACAGTACATTTATTACTCCATTTGATAGAGAGGATATATATGTTATAGCAAAGGATACAGATGATATTATTGACCTTATAGAGTCTACAGCTAGTAGGTTTGTAATGTTCAATGTAAATGAATGTACTGATGAAGCCCGTAGTTTAAGTAAAATGATAGTTGATTGCTGCAAGGAACTGATTCTTATAATGGAAGAGTTAAAAAATATGAAAACAAGTAAACATCTAGCTAAGAGGATAATAGAAGTAAATAGGATAGAAGAACAGGGAGATACTCTTTCAAGAAAAGCTATTGGAGATATATTTAGAAAAGATATGAAGGTTATAGATGTTATAAAATGGAGAGAAATATATCAATATTTAGAAGATACACTGGATGCTTGTGAAGACTTAGCCAATGTCATTGAAGGAGTAGTAATGAAAAATGCTTAGCAGTACTTTAATTTTAACAGTAGTAATAGTAATAATTGCATTGGTATTTGATATAATAAATGGTTTCCATGATAGTGCAAATGCTATAGCTTGTTGTGTATCTACCAGGGTTATGACACTTAAAGATGCGGTAGTAATGTCAGCTTTTTTTAATTTTATAGGAGCATTTATGAGTGTAAAGGTAGCACAAACAGTGGGAAAAGGTATAGTAAATCCCAATGATATTACTCAGAATGTAATTATAGCAGCACTTTTAGGGGCTATAATATGGAATTTAATAACCTGGTATTTTGGAATACCAAGCAGTTCTTCTCATGCATTAATAGGAGGGTTAGTTGGTTCTGCTATTGTATATAAAAGTTCTTTTCTCATAATCAATTGGGGGAGTCTTTTTTTTGAAGTTATACTTTGGCTTATACTATCACCTATAATGGGATTTATAATAGGATTTGTATTTATGACTATTATGAATATGATTTTAAAAAATACAAGACCCAGTACAGTAACCAAGATTTTTTCAAAAGCTCAGATATTTTCTGCTATGCTGATAGCTTTTAATCATGGAGGAAATGATGCGCAAAAGACCATGGGAATTATAACCATGACCCTGGTAAGTACAGGTTTTCTTCAGGTATTTGCTGTTCCGTTGTGGGTAAAAGTTTGTTGTGCACTGGCTATGGCTTTAGGTACAAGCCTTGGCGGAAAAAAGATAATAAAAACTATGGGATGTAAAATGGCTAAAATGGCACCTGTAAATGGCTTTTCAGCAGAAATGGGAGCCTCAGCAGTAATATTTACTGCCACTATGTTTAATGCACCAGTAAGTACAACTCACATAATAACTACAGCCATAATGGGAGTCGGTGCATCTAAGAGATTTTCGGCGGTAAGATGGGCTGTGGTAAAAGATATAGTTTTTGCATGGATAGTAACCATACCTGGCTGTGCACTTATTTCAGGAGTTTTAGTATTTTTGATAGAGTTAATTTAATTTTTAAAAATCTCTTCTATAAATAAATTTTAGAGAGATTTTTTATTTTTTTGGTATATATGCCAAGAAACTTTAATAATTGACTAAATAGGTATATTAGAGTATATTCTAAGTGTGCAATTTGAACCTTATTAACAGTATTCTTAGTGTCTTTAGCACTCAGAATACGTTATCCTTTAGGGGAAGGACTTATCCAGGCATGTAACAGTGCTCATTTCTCTCTTTGAAAAAGATGAGAGTATTAACTATTTTAACCCTCTAGATAAAAATTTTAACTGGGAGTTGTATGCATGAAAAATAGAATCAAGGCAATTAAACCTGGAAGTATTGCCGAAGAAATGGAAATGGAAGTGGGAGATTATCTCATATCCATTAATAATGCAAAAGTTAAGGATATTATAGATTATAAATTTCTCATAAGTGATGATTATGCAGAAGTAGAAATTCAAAAAGAAAACGGGGAAATATGGACTCTGGAGATAGAAAAAGAATATGATGAAGATTTAGGAGTGGAATTTGAAGATGCAATTTTGGATAAACCTAAAAGTTGCCATAATAAGTGCATTTTTTGTTTTATAGATCAGATGCCAGAGGGAATGAGAAAAACTCTTTACTTTAAGGATGATGACTCAAGGCTGGCATTTTTACAGGGCAATTTTGTTACTTTAACCAATATGCGCAAAGAGGATATAGATAGGATAATTAAATATAAAATAAGTCCTATAAATGTATCGGTGCATACTACCAATCCCAGGTTGAGAGTAAAAATGATAAATAACAGATTTGCAGGAAATATCTATAAAGTACTAAAAAAGCTTACAAAAAATCATATAAAAGTAAATTGTCAGATAGTATTGTGTCCTGATATAAATGACGGCAGAGAACTTAAAAGAACCATAGAAGATCTTTATAAATTATATCCAGAAGTGGAAAATGTGGCAGTGGTACCTGTAGGAGTTACAAAATATAGACAGGGACTTTTTAATTTAAAACAATATAATGAAAATTCCGCCAGAGAGCAGCTGGAAATTGCAGAAGAACTTCAGAAAAAATACATAAAAGAAGTAGGAGCTCCCTTTGTAAGATTTTCAGATGAATTTTATATTATTTCAAATAAAGAAATTCCCTCTGCAGAATTTTATGAGAATTATAAGCAGTTAGAAGATGGAGTGGGAATGGTAAGGATTTTTAGAGACAATATAAAAAATGGACTCAAGGATTTAAATTTAAAGGCAAAAGGTTCATTTACCTTTATAACGGGGGATTTAGCATATGAGGAAATAAAAAATGCAGCTAAAAAAATAATGAAAACAAATCCTCATATAATAATCCATGTAAAAAAGATAATAAACAATTTCTTTGGTAACACTATAACTATAGCAGGACTTGTTACTTCAAAGGATATATTAGAACAATTAAAATGTGAAATTTTAGGCAATTATTTGATTATACCAGAATGTATGCTGCGAAAAGGATATGAACTTTCACAGTCAAATAAAAGAGTATTTTTAGATGATGTAACTCTGGAAGAATTAGAAAATTCTTTAAATAGAAAAATACTGGTATGTGATTATACAGGAAAAGATTTAATACAGACCATAAATGAAAACAGTGAGGTGGAATGACTAATGGGAAAACCAATAGTGGCTATAGTAGGAAGGCCTAATGTAGGAAAGTCTACATTATTTAATAAATTAGCAGGAAAGAGAATATCCATAGTAGAGGATACTCCGGGAGTTACTAGAGATAGGGTATATGCTCAGGCGGAGTGGCTGAATTATAATTTTACCATAATTGATACGGGGGGAATTGAGCCTGAAAATAATGACGTAATAATTTCTAAAATGCGAAGGCAGGCACAGGTGGCCATAGAGACTGCAAATGTAATAATATTTATAGTAGATGGAAGAGAAGGACTCACCGCAGCCGATAAAGAAGTGGCTCAAATGCTCAGAAAGAGTAAAAAACCTATAGTGCTTGTGGTAAATAAAATAGATAATATGAAGCAGGAAAATTATATATACGAATTTTATAACTTGGGAATAGGAGAACCCATATCTATTTCTGCATCTCAGGGATTAGGACTTGGAGATATGCTGGATAAACTGGTGGAAAATTTTAAAAATGAAGGTAATGAGGATGAAGACAGCGAATATATAAAAATAGCATTTATAGGAAAGCCTAATGTAGGAAAGTCTTCTCTTATAAACAAACTTTTAGGAGAAGAAAGGGTAATAGTAAGTGATATTCCAGGTACTACGAGAGATGCTATAGACAGTTATTTAGAAACAGATGAAGGGAAATTTTTATTAATAGATACTGCAGGAGTTAGAAGAAAAAGTAAAGTTAAAGAAGAAATAGAAAAATACAGTGTTATAAGAACATATACTGCGGTTGAGAGGGCAGATGTATGCATACTGATGTTAGATGCTACCCATGACATAAGCGAACAGGATGAAAAAATAATAGGATATGCCCATGAATTAAATAAAGCTATAATGGTTGTAATTAATAAATGGGATTTGATAGATAAGGATACAAAAACTGTAAATAAATATAAGACCAGCATAGGAAGTAGTCTCTCATTTATGTCATATGCACCTTATCTGTTTATTTCTGCTAAAACAGGCCAGCGGGTAAATAGAATTTTTAAGATGGTAAGGGAGTGTTATGATAATTATTGCAAACAGATAAAAACGGGAATTTTAAATGACATAATAGGTAAAATAGTAATGATGAAAGAGCCTCCTGTTATAGGCAACAAAAGGCTGAAGATTTATTATGTTACACAAATAGGTACAAAGCCGCCTACTTTTGTGTTTTTTGTAAATGACCCTAAGTGTATCCATTTTTCCTACAGAAGGTATATTGAAAATCAATTAAGGGACAGCTTTGATTTTACCGGAACCGGTATAAAATTAGAATTTAGGGAAAGGAAGGAATAACTTATGTGTTTATCTGTATCTTTTTTGGGAGGGGGAAGTTTTGGAACTGCCCTTTCAGTGATGCTTGGGAAAAAGGGAATAAAGGTAAATTTGTGGGATAGAAAATCGCATATAGTAGAAGACATAAATGTAAAAAGAGAAAATATACAGTATCTTCACGGTGTAGTAATTCCAGAAGGAGTGAAAGCTTCTAATAATGCAGAAGAAGTTATAAAATCGGGAAATGTTCTAGTTTTGTCAGTACCTTCTCAGGCTGTTAGAGAGGTTTGTAAAAATTTCAAAAAATTCACAAGAAAAGATCAAATAATTGTAAATATAGCAAAGGGAATAGAAGAGGAAAGCACAAAGAGACTTTCACAGGTCATTGAGGAAGAACTGCCTGACAATAAAGTAGTAATACTTTCAGGACCAAGTCATGCAGAAGAAGTGGCAAAGGATATACCAACTACAGTAGTGGTATCTTCAAAATATATGGAATATGCAGAAAAAATTCAAGATTTATTTATGACAAAAAAGTTTAGAGTTTATACAAATGAGGATATTGTGGGTGTAGAAATTGGAGGCGCTGTTAAAAATATAATTGCACTGGCTGCAGGAATTTCAGATGGAATAGGCTATGGAGACAACTCTAAAGCTGCACTTATGACAAGGGGTATTGCGGAAATAATGAGAGTTGGAGAAAAATTGGGGGGAAAAAGAGAAACCTTCACAGGGCTTACAGGTATAGGAGATCTTATAGTTACCTGTACAAGTATGCACAGTAGAAATAGAAGGGCAGGTATACTTATAGGGCAGGGAATGCCTGTAAAAGAAGCAGTGGAACAAATAGGCATGGTGGTAGAGGGTATAAAGGCATGTAATGCTTTTTATGGATTAAAAGAAAAATTACAAGTACAGATGCCTATAACAGATGCCCTTTATAAAATATTATTTCAGGAAAAAGATCCTAAATATATTGTATATGAATTAATGAGTAGAGATAAAAAAAGTGAAATATATTAATAGATACTCTCTTTAAATTACTTGCAATCACACAAATTTCACATAGATTTTTGATATTTGTACAACAAACAAAGGTTATAATTTTTCCATAGTATAATCTCACATTGTGAATGTAGGTAAAAAGGGAGTGAATTTAATGAATGGAATGAAATTAGCAAATAAAATAAGATTTACAAAAGAAAATGTGGCACTAATATTAATTGTAGCACTTTCTTCTATATTAAATTTTGTGAATTTAAGTATAGAAGGCTATGGGAATTCTTATTATGCTGCAGCTGTAAAAAGCATGACTATGAGTTTTAAAAATTTCTTTTTTGTATCTTTTGATCCGGCAGGGTTTGTATCTATTGATAAACCACCTCTGGGTTTTTGGATTCAGGCTATATTTGCTAAAATATTTGGATTTAGCGGTGTCAGTATAATTTTGCCTCAGGCTCTGGCAGGAGTAATTTCCGTTATATTAATTTATGTTATTGTGAAGAGAGCCTTTGGCAGCCTTGCAGGACTCATTTCTGCATTATGTCTTGCAGTAACCCCAGTATTTGTAGCTGCAAGCAGAAACAATACAATAGATAATATGCTTGTGATGGTTTTATTATTTGCATGCCTTGCACTTTCCATAGCGGCGGAAAAGGGAAAATTTAAATACCTCATAATAAGTATGGTACTTGTAGGAGTAGGATTTAATGTAAAGATGCTTCAGGCCTATATGGTAGTTCCTGCACTATATATAACATACCTTCTTGCTGCAAATGTTTCGGTTAAAAAGAGAGTAATCCATCTTGTAGTAAGTACCTTTGTACTTGTGGCAGTATCATTGTCCTGGGCACTAGCTGTGGACTCCATATCTGCTGCAAATAGACCTTATGTAGACAGCAGTACCAATAATACGGTTATGGAACTTATAGTAGGTCATAATGGAACGGAGAGACTATCCCTTAGTTCATCTAGTAAAGGCATGGGGGGAGGCGCATCAGGAGGAAAGGGACAAACTCCTCCACAGTTTAAAGAAAACTCAAAAGCTAATGAAGGTACATCATCTTATTCAAAAACATCCGATTATAATTCCACAGAGTTTTCAGGGCAATTTCCTGGGAATCCAAGTGGTAATGGCAAAAATATGGAGGGTGGTGCAGGAGGACAAGGTCCTGGAGGTGGAAATACTCAAGGAGGAGTACAGTCCAGCACCTTTGGAGGTCAGGCCTCTCAGGGAATCACAAGACTATTTTCAAAAAATACACTTTCAGATCAAATATGCTGGTTTATACCCCTTGCCATATTTGGATTCATAGCTTCAGCTATTAAAGAGAAGTTGAGATTCAGGTTAGATAATAATAGAAAACAAGGGTTAGCTTTATGGTTTATGTGGTTTTTACCTGTCTTTATATATTTCAGCTTCAATACAGGTACATTCCATTCCTATTATTTAACTATGCTTGCACCGCCAGTTGCAGCACTTGCAGGAATAGGAATTACTTCAATGTGGGAATTTTACAAAGAAAGAGGCTGGAAGAGCTGGCTTTTACCTGGGGCGTTATTAGTTAATGGAGGTATTCAATTATTGGTAGCCAGTTACTTTAACAGCTATTCAGGTATTGTTAAGGCATTGATGATATTAATAGCAGTTTTATGTATAATACCTTCAATAATATTGGGTGTACTAAATATTTTAAAAGGCAAAAAAACATATGAACAAGATAAAATGCTCAGAATGAAAAAGATTCTGGTAGGAGTATCAATTATAGGACTTTTAATAACACCGCTTACAGGATCTTCACAGGTATTATTTAATAAGCTCAATGGTTCTTTTCCAGCAGCAGGATTGGAACTTCTATCTTCAAACCAACAATCAGGTTCTGGTCAGCAGGGAAACTCAGGCGGTAGTCCACAAGATAATATGAATAATAGCAATTCAAAACTTATAGAATTTTTGCTTAAAAATAAGACAAATGAAAAATATCTGCTTGTGGTTTCATCCTCTAGTGATGCTGCAGATATGATAATAAGTACTGGAGAGTCTGTAATGTCTCTCGGAGGATTTATGGGGAACAATAAGGCAATTACCCTGGATGAGTTTAAAGAATTAGTAAAAAATGGAGAAGTTAGATATGTAATGGCAGGAGGTTCAGGCGGAAGCAATTCCAGTAGTGAAATTATGAACTGGGTTAAAGAGAATGGAAAAGTGGTTTCTTCAAGTGAATACAGCAATTCTAGTGAATCTACTACTGAGTCATCAAATAGTACACAAAATGACACAAGTTCAAAAAATCAACAGGGAATGGGAGGCAGAGATTCTCAGAAACAACTATATGATTTAAAAGAGTATAGAGATAGCTTGTAGGGAAAAGAATTTAAATCAAGTGATTCGAGATTCAAGGGAATGGGATTATGTATAATAATTTTCCCCTTGAATCTTTTTGTGTATTTGGTATTATTTGTTTAAAATCCCCATACTTCATGGACAGCTTTTTAAAGATATGATAAAATAGGGACGTTAAAGTATTTCACTAGCTAATTTAAGTTGAGGTGGTAATATTGGCTAAAAGAATATATTTGGTAGAAGATGAACGAAATTTAAATGTTTTACTTGAAAAGTATCTCAGAAATGAAGGGTATGATGTTACTACTTTTTTTGATGGCAGCTGTGCAAAGAAAAGAATAAAGGATATGCCGGATCTTTGGATACTGGATATAATGCTTCCAGATATAGATGGGTATGAACTAATTAAATGTATAAAACAAAATAATAAAAGTACTCCTGTTATATTTATGTCTGCCAGAAATGAAGAATTAGATAGGGTAGTGGGACTGGAGCTTGGTAGTGATGATTATTTATCCAAACCATTTTTACCCAGAGAATTGGTTATAAGGACTAATAAGCTTATAGAAAGAATATATGGAAATGAACATAATACTAAAAATACAGATATAAATATTGGAGAATATTTAATTAGTAAAAATCAAAGGATGGTTTTTTTTAAGGGAGAAGAATTGCAGCTTACCAACAAGGAATTTGAATTGTTGAGTTATCTTACAGAAAACAAAAATAATTTAATATCAAGGGAACAAATTTTAATGAATGTATGGGGAAATGATTACTTTGGTTCAGACAGGGTAGTGGATGATACTATAAGAAGGCTGAGAAAAAAAGCAGATAAGTTAACCATAGAAACAGTATATGGCTATGGATATAAATTGGTTGTGAGAGTATGAAGAAACCTAAAATAAAGTCCTTAATGTTGAGAATATGGATGACATTTACAATTATGATTCTTATAATAATATGTTGTATTTCCCTTTTATATATGTTTGTATTTAGAGCTTTTGATGAAAAGGCTAAAATTGAAGATTTAAAGGTAGCCCATAATATGTTATTAAAAAATGATAATTTTAATGAGCCTTTAAGATTTGATAAGCTGAGAAATTTGAGGGAAATACAAAATTTGGTTGTTACTATAGATAATAATGAAACCAAGATAATGGATATAAATCAGCCTCCTAATCAACCTAGACCAGAGCAGAGTGATGAAAGAAATTGGATGATCAGCTTTACTAAATATGCAGAAAGCGGCCAAAAACAGTTTAAAGAATACTATAATAACAGGAAATTCTTTTTTATTATAAGTTCAATAAAAAATCAGCAGTCTGGTAAATCTTATCTTATTACCTATATGCCCTATTTTGCAGATAATAGTATATTATATAATGTGATTATTATAGGAATTATATTTATTATTATAGCATTTTTTACTTCAAAACTTGTAGCTTCTTATATTTCAAGACCACTTAAGGAACTAGAAAATTACACTAGAAGAATATCTAATAAACAATGGGGAGAGCCCATTAAAGTTAAAAGTAATGATGAAATCGGGAGTCTGGCAGATTCTATGAATGTTATGCAAAAAAAATTAAAATATGCAGATGAGAATGAAAAGCTATTTCTCCAAAGCATATCCCATGATTTAAAAACACCGGTTATGGTTATTATGGGGCATGCCGAGGCGATTATAGATGGAATATATATAGATTCTGTGGAAAAAACTGCGGAGATAATAAGAGATGAAGCTTTAAACTTGGAAAAAAGAATTAAAGAAATATTATATTTTAATACTTTAGAATATATGTTGGAGAATAATGTGGAAAATGAAAGTGTTGATTTGGGACAGATTGTAAATAATATGATAGATAGATTTAATGTACTTAAAAATGATATCCACTGGGAATTAGATATTCATAAGAGTCTGATTTGGGGCGATATGGAAAAGATACAAGTTTCTATAGAAAATATATTAGACAATGCGCTAAGGTATGCTAAAACTACCATAAATATAAGTTTGAAGGATGAAAATGGCTTTTCCACACTTGAAATTTATAATGATGGAAATAGTATTAAGAATGAAGATATGAAACATATATTTGACAATATGTACAAAGACAAAACAGGTAATTTTGGCATGGGGCTTGCTATTTCAAAAAAAATAATAGATTTTTATGGTGGAGATATAAAAGCTGTAAATAGAGAAAAGGGCGTAAGTTTTATAATTAAGTACCCTATTAAAAGCAATCATTAATTAAAGATGGTTGCTTTTTATGATCACATAAAATTCACACAACTATTACATATTGTAACTATAATTTTTATCTATAATCTTTATAAAGATGAAGTTAAGTGAGGTGTAAAGATGTTTAAAGATAAAGTTATCTATAGTGTTGTGGTACCTTTATATAATGAAGAGCTTGTAATATTTGAAAGTTATAAAAGACTTAAAGAAGTTATGGATTCTACAGGAGAAGAGTATGAAATTGTATTTGTAAATGATGGTAGTAAAGATGGTACAAAAACTAAAGTACAATTGATTTGTAAAAAGGACTTTAGAATAAAATTAGTTAATTTTTCAAGGAATTTTGGCCATCAGGCTGCAATAACCGCAGGAATGAATATAGCTATGGGAGAGGCTATTGTTGTAATTGATTCAGATCTTCAGGACCCCCCGGAAGTTATTCTGAAGATGATAGAAAAATGGAAAGAGGGCTATGAAGTAGTTTATGGTAAGAGAGTTAAAAGAGAAGGGGAGACTTTCTTTAAAAAATTTACAGCCTCCATATATTATAAATTGTTAAAATCTATGACTAGTGTGGATATACCTACGGATGTGGGAGATTTTAGACTTATTGATAAGAAAGTATGTGATGCATTGTCCTCACTGCCAGAGAAAAATAGATATGTAAGGGGGTTGGTTAGCTGGGTAGGATTTAAACAGACCTATGTAGAGTTTGTCAGGCAGAAAAGACTTGCAGGAGAAACAAAATACCCGTTAAGTAAAATGGTTAAGCTAGCTTTAGATGGCATAACTTCACTATCTTACAGGCCTTTGTCTCTTATAAATTATGTGGGGGTTTTTCTATTAATAGCAAGCCTGCTTTCAGCAATCATTATAATTATTAAAAATATAGCTAATAAAGTTGATATTTTAAGTATGGGATTAGTACTTTCCATCAATTCATTTATGATAAGTTTATTCTTTATAAGTATGGGGATAATGGGACAGTACATTGGAAGAATATTTGATGAGGTAAAAGATAGACCAATATATATAGTAGATAATATTGTAAGTTATGAAAAAATAGATTCGAATAATTTAGATATGAAAAGCTAGGGAGCTTGTTTTTCTCTAGCTTTTTATTTTAATTATCAATGCTTTCATAAAAAGATCTAGTAATAAAATGTTACATATAAAAATATATATATACTGTTAATATTAGATTATTGGAGGGCATATTTTGGAAAATTTTGATATATACAAAGATATTGCAGAGAGAACGCAGGGGGATATATATGTAGGAGTAGTAGGGCCTGTTAGAACAGGAAAATCAACTTTTATAAAAAGATTCATGGAAATTATGGTATTGCCAAACATAAATAATGCCTATAAAAAGCAGCGGGCTAAAGATGAATTACCTCAAAGTTCTTCAGGAAAGTCCATTCATACTACAGAACCTAAATTTGTACCTAATGAAGCTATAGAGATAAATTTAGAGGGAGGTGCCAAATTTAAAATAAGAATGGTAGACTGTGTGGGATATATAGTTAAAAGTGCATCAGGATACATGGAAGGGGAAGAAGCAAAAATGGTGACTACTCCTTGGTATGATTATGAGATACCTTTTGAGGAAGCGGCGGAAATTGGGACAAAAAAGGTAATAAACGAGCACTCTACCATAGGACTTTTGATTACTACAGATGGCTCTATAACGGATATAAACAGGGAAGATTATGTGGAAGCAGAGGAAAGAGTAGTAAATGAATTGAAGTCCATAAATAAACCTTTTATAACGGTTCTAAATTCACAGCATCCTTATGACCCTGATACCGTAGCTTTAAAGAAAGAATTAGAAAACAAATATGATGTACCTGTGCAGACCATGGATGTGTTAAATATGAAAGAAGAAGATGTAACAAGTGTATTTCAGAGAGTACTTAAAGAGTTCCCAGTTAAAGAAATAAATATTGACATGCCAGAATGGATAGAAAAAATGGATACTGCACATTGGCTAAAGGTGAACTTTATAAATTTGGTAAAAGAAATGTGTGATACTATATACAAAGTTAGAGATATAGATAGGTCACTTCAAGGAGTTCGTGACATAGAATTTATAGATGAACCTGTAATAAAGGAAATTAATATGGGAGAAGGAACTGCAAGGATCAATTTAAAGCCTAAGAAAAGTCTTTATTATAGAGTACTTAGCGAAGTTTGTGAAGAAGAAATTCAAGGGGAAAGTGATTTAATCAGTATAGTTGAAAAGATGCATGAAGCTAAGGTTGAATATGATAAAATATCAGGAGCCTTGAAGGAAGTTAAAGAAACAGGATATGGTCTTGTGGCACCACAACTCTCTGAAATGAAGCTGGAAGAACCTGAAATAGTAAAGCAAGGGAATAGATTTGGAGTAAAACTAAAAGCCAGTGCCCCTTCCCTTCATTTTATAAGAGCAGATATTCAAACAGAGGTTTCTCCTATTATGGGTACAGAAAGGGAAAGTGAGGAGATGGTAAAATCTCTGCTGGAGCAATTTGAAAGCGATCCCTCTAAAATATGGCAGAGTAATATGTTTGGCAAGTCCTTAGAAATTTTAGTAAAGGAAGGACTTCAAAATAAATTATATAAAATGCCGGAAGATATTCAAGTAAAAATACAAAAAACTCTCCAAAAAATTATAAATGAGGGTAATGGCGGCTTAATATGTATTATACTATAATTCTTTTAAAGTATTTACGATAACATATTCAAAAAATCAGTAATTATATATGTTTAATTGGGAACTTTAGATAGGTTTAAATTTAATTATCTGAAGTTCTAAATTTTTGATTTAAATGATATTTGTGTGCTAGCAGTCATTATGGAAAATAGAAATAAATTTTTAATTTATTCTTTTATTATGGGCATTTTATGTTATAATCGTTTTAAAGTTATAATTTATCTCATTTATACAGGAATTTAGGGATTTTTAAATCTTCCACTAGGAATTACCTTGAAATTATTATTAGTATTTATGTATAATTAATATGGATTCATAAGGTTATATATGTGGAAGGATGAAATTATAATGATTAGAAGTATGACTGGATTTGGAAGAGGTACTTTAGAAGATGAGAATCAAAGTTTTATAGTGGAAATGAAAAGTGTAAATCACAGATACTGTGATTTGAATGTTAAAATGCCTAAAAGTCTTATGCTTTTAGAAGATAAAATGAGAAAAGTCATATTACAAAGAATAAATAGGGGTAAGGTGGATATAATTGTAACTCAAAGGAGTTCTAGTAATTATGGTACAAAAGCCGTATTGGATGAAGGTTTAGCGGATAGCTATGTAGAATGTTTTAATAGAATCAAGGAAAAATATGACATAAAAGAAAATATACCCCTAAGTCTTGTGGCTAAATTTCCAGAGGTAATAACGTTAAAAAAGGAAGAAGAAGATGTGGAACATATCTGGAAGTATCTATCACAGGCTCTAAATGATGCACTTTCCATGCTTGTAGATATGAGAGAAAAAGAGGGAGAAAAGCTTGAGAAAGATCTATCTAAAAAATGTAATTACATTTTAAGTTTATTAATTGAAGTAGGAAATAATTCTCAGGAAGTGGTAAAAGATTATAGGAATAAACTTTCCCAAAGGCTAAGGAATTTATTAGAAGAATATCCGGTGGATGAAAGTAGAATTGAAATGGAAGTGGCCTTATTTGCAGATAAGTCTAGTATCGATGAAGAAATTGTAAGATTAAATAGTCATATAGTTCAATTTCAGAAGACTTTAACTGTAGATGAACCTGTAGGAAGGAAGCTTGATTTTATATTACAGGAAATGAATAGGGAAGCAAATACTATTGCTTCAAAATCTACAAATTTAAATATAACTAAAAGCATATTAGAAATAAAAAATGAAATAGAAAAAATAAGAGAACAAATACAAAATGTGGAATGAACTAGGAGGAAATATATGGGTATAAAGTTAATAAATATAGGCTTTGGGAATATTGTCTCAGCTAATAGATTAATAGCTATAGTTAGTCCAGAATCTGCGCCTATAAAGAGAATAATTCAAGAGGCGCGAGATAGGGGTATGCTTATAGATGCTACTTATGGCAGAAGAACAAGAGCTGTTATAATAACAGACAGTGATCATGTAATACTATCAGCAGTTCAACCTGAAACAGTAGCACATAGATTGTCAACTAAAGGTGAAGAAGATGAAATTAGTGAGGTTGAAGCACAATGAAAAAAGGGCTTTTAATTGTTATATCAGGGCCTTCTGGAACTGGCAAGGGGACAATATGCAAAGAATTAATCAGCAAAAATAATTTTTGGATGTCCATTTCAGCCACTACAAGATCCCCAAGAAAGGGAGAGGTAGATGGAATAAACTACTATTTTTTTACTGAAGAAATTTTTAAGGCCAAAGTGGAGAATAAAGATTTCTTAGAATATGCAAAAGTATATGGAAATTATTATGGAACTCCTAAATCTGAGGTTTTAAAGGCAATAGATGAAGGAAAAGATGTGGTGCTTGAAATAGATATTCAGGGGGCCTTAAAAGTAAAGGAAGCTTATCCTAAAGGAGTATTTATATTTATACTTCCACCTTCAATGGAAGAACTTAAAAACAGGATTATAAAAAGAGGCAGTGAAACGCCAGAGTCTCTTATGACCAGATTTAAATCAGCGTATAAGGAAATCAATTATGTATCAAAATACAATTATGCGGTTATAAACGATACTATTGAATGTGCAGTAAAAAATATAGAAAGCATAATTGCTGCTGAAAAGTGCAGAGTAGATAGAATTAAAGATGAAATATTAAGTTCCAAGGAGGGCGTTACTTATGAACAACTCGATGATAAATCCATCTATTGTGGATTTATTGAAAAAAGTGGAGAATAGATATACTCTAGTTACCATGACTGCTAAAAGGGCAAGACAATTAATTGAAGGTTCTGAAGCTTTAGTAGATATAGATTCAACTAAACCTGTAACCATAGCTATTAAAGAAATAAGTGATAGGGCAATTACTTATGAAACTGTAAAAGAAGGTATTAAATGATGAAAGGCGAGAAAAAAAACATAGTTATAGGTGTAACAGGTGGAATTGCAGTATATAAATCTCTGGATGTTATTAGCAAATTGAAGAAAAAGGATTTTCAGATAAAGGTAGTAATGACAAAAGCTGCTGCAGAGTTTGTAACTCCCTTGAGTTTTCAAACTTTAAGTCAAAATATAGTAAATATTGATATGTTTTGTGAACCTGAAGCTTGGGATATTCAGCATATATCTCTTGCTAAAGAAGCGGATTTGATGGCAATAATTCCAGCTACTGCAAATATAATAGGCAAAGTTTCAAATGGTATAGCAGATGATCTTTTGACTACAACTATTATGGCTACCAAAGCTCCTGTAGTTTTTGCTCCTGCAATGAATACCAATATGTATAATAATCCTATTGTACAGGACAATATAAACAGGCTTAGGAAATTAGGCTATGAATTTATAGAACCATCTACAGGAAAGCTTGCTTGCGGTGATGTAGGCACAGGTAAACTTGAAAATACGGATTCTATAGTACAGGTAATTGAAAATATGCTCTATGATATAAAAGATTTAAGAGGAAAAAAGGTTGTGGTAACTGCAGGACCTACAAGAGAAGACCTAGATCCTGTAAGATATATAACTAATAAATCCTCTGGAAAAATGGGATATGCCGTAGCAGAGGAAGCCAGAGATAGAGGGGCAGAGGTAACTCTTATTTCAGGCCCTACAAATATAGAAGTCCCTTTTGGAGTTAACTTTATAGGTGTAAGTACAAATGAAGAAATGTTAAATGCAGTGCTTAAGGATTTTGATAAACAGGATATAATAGTAAAAGCTGCGGCTGTATGTGATTATAAACCTAAAATTTATTCAGATAAAAAGATAAAAAAGAATGAAAATGAATTTTTACTACCTTTAGTTAAGGATATAGATATATTAAAAAGATTAGGTCAATTGAAAGATAAACAGATTTTGGTGGGATTTGCCGCTGAAAGCAATGATTTACTTGAAAATGCGGAGAAAAAATTAAAAGCTAAAAATTTAGATTATATAGTTGCCAATGACATAACAGGTTCTGATATTGGATTTTCTTCAGATGATAATAAAGTAACTATATTGTTTAATAATGGAGATAAAGTAAGTTTAGATAAGATGAATAAAAGGCAAGTTGCCAGAAGAATATTTGATATAATAATGTCTAGATAATTTAATTTTTTAGGTATTTTAAAATATAAAGTTTATTGTTTGAGAGGGATTGGCATTTAACATACCTCTCTTATTTGATGTTTATTTAAGGGTGATTAAGTGTATATATATGCAGGTGTAATTGTAAATAACAGTTTTATAAAATTAGATAAAATTTTTACCTACAAAATACCAGAAAAATTAAAAAACAGAGTAGAGATAGGTTTTAGAGTAAAAGTTCCTTTTGGCAGGGGAAATAAAAAATTAGATGGGTTTATAGTTAGACTCTATGGTAAAGAGCAGGAACAAATAGAGATTAAAGAGATTATTGATATCTGTGATGATTTTTCACTTTTCACTAAAAAAGATTTAGAGCTTATAGAAAATATGAGGGAAAAATATTTATGTACGTATCTTGAGTGTATAAAAGTATTTATACCACCAGGAATATTTAAAGGTATAAAAAATAAGAAGAAAAATTTAATCTTTATAGGGAGGAAACTAGAAGAAAAATTTAATAAAGAACCTTATAAGAGTATTTATGAATTAATAAAGAAGAATAATGGGCTGTATACTAAAAATTTTATAAGTAAAAATTATAATATATCAATGTCCTCTCTAAATACTATGATAAAATATGGGTTTCTTTTATCAGATGAGAAAATTATAAATAGATATAATACAGTTCAATATGAAAGCTATTCAAAGAAAAAACTAAATAAAGAACAACAAAATGCGGTGGATAAAATAATAAGTTCTAATAAAAAAATATTCTTAATTCATGGAGTTACAGGAAGTGGGAAAACTGAAATTTATATGCACATAGTAGAAAAAGCCTTGGAAGAAAATAAGGAATCCTTGGTATTGGTTCCTGAAATTGTACTTACACCTCAAATGGTTGAAAGATTTAAAGGTAGATTTGGAAAAGATATTAGTGTGGTTCACAGCAAACTTTCAGAGGGTGAAAGATATGATGAATGGATGAGAGTAAAACAGGGAAAGGTAAAGGTTGCCATAGGTGCAAGATCTGCAATTTTTCTTCCATTTAAGAATTTAGGTTTTATAATAATAGATGAGGAACATGAAGGAAGTTATAAATCAGACAGCAATCCCAAATATAATGTTAGAGAAATAGGGGAAATGAAATGCAGTCAATATGAGTGTAAAATGATACTAGGTTCAGCTACCCCTTCCGTAGAGACTTATTATAGATGTAAAAGGGGAGAAATTGAACTTATAACTATAGAAAATAGAGTAAATGGAATAAAAATGCCTGAAGTGGAAATTGTTGATATGAGAGAGGAACTTTTAAATAATAACAAGTCCATGTTTAGTAGAGCTTTGTATGAGGCTATTTGTGATAGACTGATAAAAAAGGAACAAATAATATTATTTTTAAATAGAAGAGGATATTCCACTTTTGTATCCTGTAGAAAATGTGGGTATGTTTTTAAATGTAATAATTGTGATATATCCTTTACCTATCACTATGATAAAAAAAAGCTCATGTGTCACTACTGTGGAAGTGTAAGTGATATACCAAAGATGTGTCCTAAATGTTTTAGTAAATATGTAAAGTATTTTGGGCTTGGAACAGAGAAAGTAGAACAGGAAATAAAAAAATTGTTTCCAGAGGCGAATATACTTAGAATGGATTTTGATACCACAAGAAGTAAAAATTCTTATGAGAATATTTATAACAGATTCAAAAATAAACAAGCAGATATATTAATAGGTACTCAAATGGTAGCTAAGGGTTTGGACTTTAAAGATGTGACTCTTGTAGGTGTTATAGCAGCGGATGTGTCTATTAATCTACCAGACTTTAGAGCAGCAGAAAGGACTTATGAGCTTATAACTCAAGTTTCAGGAAGAGCTGGAAGAGGGGAAAAGTCAGGAAAAGTAATTGTTCAAACTTATAATCCTGAAAATTATAGTATAAGATGTGCAGCTAGTAATGATTATAAGAGTTTTTACCAGGAAGAAATCAGTATAAGGGAAAATATGGAATATCCACCTTTTGTAGATTTACTTCTTATAAATATGAGTAGTAAAAATGAAAATTTATTAATAAAAAATATACAAAATGTTGGCATATTTTTAAAAAATATGTGGGAAAAGAATGATAAAATTACACTACTAGGTCCTTGTCCCTGCCAAATATCAAAGATAAAGGAATTATACAGATGGCAGATAATATTAAAGGGACAAATAAGAAGAGATGATGCAAAAAATATTAGAAAAACAGTTTATCATTTGTTGAAACATGTTTATAATGATATAAGAGTTAGTATAGATATGAATCCAAATAATATGTTGTAGGTATAGAGTTGTTAAATTTAGATGAATTCATATAAAGAAAGGAGTTGAATAAACTGCACAATATTTATAAAATTTTTACATTTTGTAAATATTTTCATGCGGTAAAATATATGGCTTTGAGAAATGTTATAAAATATGGGGATGAGCTTCTTAGAAAAAAAAGCAGAAAAATAGATGTTATAAATAATAGAATACTTACACTGCTTGATGATATGGAAGAAACTTTGTATAAAGAATGTGGAGTAGGACTTGCAGCACCACAGGTAGGAGTTTTGAAAAGGGCTGTAGTAATAGATATAGGTGAAGGTATATTTAAACTTATAAACCCTGAAATTATATATTCTGAAGGAAGTTATATAGATGTGGAAGGATGCTTGAGTATACCAGAAATCCAGGGAGAGGTAAAAAGGCCAAAGAAAGTAAAAGTAAAGGCTTTAAATGAAAAAGGAGAAGAAGTAATAATAGAAGGAGAAGATTTGCTAGCTAGGGCATTTTGTCATGAAATAGATCATTTAGATGGGATACTGTTTGTAGATAAGATGATAAAAAAATAGGGAGGAAATAAGTATATGGATATAGTTTTCATGGGCACTCCTGATTTTTCAGTACCTTCTTTGAAGAGATTAGTGGAGGAATTTCAGGTTAGAGCTGTAGTTACACAACCGGATAGACCAAAGGGTAGAGGCAGAAAAATGACTTTTTCCCCAGTTAAAGAAGAGGCTCTAAAGTATAATATACCGGTGTATCAGCCTACAAAATTGAAAGATGATAGAGAGATAATAGATGCTTTAAAAAAAATAAAACCAGAATTTATAGTTGTGATTGCCTATGGACAACTACTTACAAAAGAAATATTAGATATACCTAAAATAGGATGTATTAATTTACATGCATCCCTACTGCCTAAGTATAGAGGGGCAGCACCTATAAACTGGTGTATTATAGAAGGAGAAGAAAAAAGTGGTAACACTACCATGTTTATGGATACAGGATTGGATACAGGAGATATTCTCCTGAGTAGTACTTTTGAAATTGGAGAAAATATGACTGCAGGAGAGCTTCACGATATACTGATGGAAGATGGGGCAGAACTTCTGGTACACACATTGAAAGGATTAAAAGAAGGCACAGTTAAGAGAAAAAAGCAGGGAGAGTCTCCTACAGCATATGCAAAAATGCTTAGTAAAGATATGGCAAAAATAAATTGGAATTTGAGCAGTAAAAAAATAAAATGTTTTGTAAGAGGTTTAAATCCATGGCCTATTGCATATACTCCATATAAACAAAAAAATATGAAAGTATATGAAGTTGCAGTATTAGATGAAATATCAAAAAAAGAAGCTGGATATATATTAGATGTAGGTAAGGAAGGAATAAAAGTGGCCTGTGGAGAGGGAGTTGTATTAATAAAAAAAATACAATTTCCAGGTGGAAAACCTATGGAAGTTAAGGAATATATAAAAGGTCATTCTATAGAAAAAGATATTGTACTAGAAAAATAATTATAGGAGGTGTAAGTTATGTTTTATTGGGATAGCAGTTTTATCATACTAATACCTGCACTCTTGGTAGCAGCTTGGGCTCAATATAGGGTATCCTCTACTTTTAATAAGTATTCAAAATATAAAAGTCTTAATGGATATACTGGAGCACAAGTAGCTAGAATGTTATTAGATAGCAGTGGTCTTTATGATGTGCCTGTAGAGTTGATACCGGGAAAGCTAAGTGACCATTACGATCCGGGAAAGCGAGTTATGAGATTATCACAGGAAGTATATCATGGAAATTCTGTGGCATCAATAGGTGTGGCAGCTCATGAAACCGGCCATGCCATTCAACATAAAAATAGATATTTACCTCTTGTTATTAGAAATTCTATTGTACCGGCAGTTAATTTTGGTTCCAATGCTTCCTGGATATTACTTATAGCAGGATTTATTTTAGGAATTAGAAGTCTTGTTACAATAGGAATATTTTTATTTACATTAGTTGTTTTATTTCAGATAATAACCCTCCCAGTAGAATTGAATGCATCAAACAGAGCATTAAAGATATTGGAAGGAAAAGCTATACTTTATTCAGAGGAACTGAATGGGGCAAGATCTGTTTTAAGAGCTGCAGCTATGACATATGTAGCAGCAGTGTTAACTGCTGTAGCTAATTTACTTAGACTTATATATATAAGCAGAGATAGAAGTTGATAAAGATATCTTAAAGTTTTTGTGGAATTTATTTGATTAAATAAATATATATTTTTAAATAGAGGTAGAATATGAATAGTGCTAGAAGTGTAGCTGTGGAAGTTGTTAAAAAAGTACTTTATGATAATGCATATTCCAGTATAGTTTTAAATAAATATTTAAATAAATTTGATTTGAATAAAAAGGACAGGGCTTTAATTACAGAGTTGGTATATGGTACTTTAAAGTATAAATATACTATTGACTGTATATTAAAGAACTTTATAAAGAGCAATTTAGAGAAAATGAATAAAGATATATTAAATATGCTTAGGATTTCTATATATCAGTTAAGATATCTGGATAAAATTCCTGAGTTTGCGGTGGTAAATGAAGCTGTAGAATTTTCCAAAAATATTTCTTTTAAACTTTCTAAACTGGTAAATGGAGTACTTAGAAATTATTTAAGAAATAAGAGTAATTTATTTTGTGGAAATAAAGAGGATAAAATAGATAGAATATGTTTTGAATATTCTTTTCCCAGATGGATGGCTGAACTTTTTATTAATCAGTATGGAGAAGAACTAGGGAAATATATAATGGGTTCACTAAATGTTGTGCCAAAAGTTACAGTAAGGATAAATACTTTAAAGACTGATTACAAACATGCATGGAATGAATTGATTATTAATGGATATGATGTAAAAAGGGGCAATGTATATAAGGAAGCTCTCATAATAAATAAGGGTAGTAATATAGAGTTAAATCCTCTTTTTGAAAAAGGGCATATTACAGTACAGGATGAAAGTGCAATGCTTGTATCTTATTTTATGGATATTGAAGAAAATATGACAGTTTTAGATTTGTGCAGTGCCCCAGGAGGAAAGTCCTGTCATATAGGAGAATTGATGAAAAACACAGGGAATGTACACTGCTATGATCTATATGAGGGCAAATTATCGCTTGTTAGGCATAATGCAGAAAGACTGGGTATTAAAAATATAGCTTGCAAAAAGCTAGATGCTGCAAAGTATTTAGAAAGCCTTAAAGATACAGCAGATAGAGTTCTTATTGATGTTCCCTGTTCGGGGTTTGGAATAATAAGGAAAAAACCTGAAATTAAGTGGAATAAAAAAGAAGATTCATTGAGAGATTTAATAGAAATACAGAGAAAGATTATTTTAAATGCTGCAAAATATGTAAAGATAGGTGGTAAGCTTATATATTCTACCTGCACTTTAAATAAGAAGGAAAATGAGGAGAATATAAACTGGTTTATTTCTCGAAATCCCCAGTATAAATTGGATAAATTATATTGTGGGGACTTTCATAATATAATTTATCATGAAGAAGGGTATATGACTATATTGCCTGATAACCATATGGATGGGTTTTTTATTGCAAGATTGATAAAACAGAGGTAGGTGCAATATATGTATAACATTCTGGATTTTAATATAGAAGAATTAGAGAATTGGATGAAAGTAAATGATGAAAGTAAATTTAGAGCATCACAAATAATGGATTGGATATATAAAAAAAATCAATATGACTTTAATTATATGACTAATATTTCTAAAAATGTTATAGAAAAATTAAAAAAAAATTTTTATATTGGTATGCCGGAATTAATAGAGAAGCAAAAATCAAAATCACAAGATACATATAAATTTTTATATAAATTTCAAGATAAAAATATTATAGAGACAGTAGTTATGAAGTATAGATATGGAAATTCAATATGTGTTTCTACTCAAGTAGGATGCAGAATGGGATGTAAATTTTGTGCATCCACGGTAAATGGAATGGTAAGGAATTTAACCAGTGGAGAGATATTAGCACAAATCTTGAAATCCCAGACTGAAATAAATGGGAGAATTTCCAATATAGTTTTAATGGGTAGTGGAGAGCCGCTGGATAACTATGATAATATTTTAAAATTTTTAAATATGGTAAATTGCAAATACAGTTTAAATATAGGACAGAGGCATATAACTCTTTCCACCTGTGGTATAGTACCTAAGATAATGGAGTTAGCAGATGAAAATTTGCAGATAACACTTGCTATATCACTTCATTCCCCTGATAACTTTAGTAGAAGAGATATGATGCCTATTGCAAATAAATATTCCATAGAAGAAATAATATATGCCTGTAAATATTATATAAACAAAACGGGGAGAAGGGTTTCTTTTGAATATGCTCTGGTTAAAGGTGTAAATGACAGCCTGGAATTTGCTGAAAGATTAGTTCAATTATTAAAAGGACTGTTATGTCATGTTAACTTAATACCTGTAAACGAAGTTAAAGAAAATGATTTTAAAAAGTCTTCTGAAGATAATATAAAGAAGTTTTACAATAAATTAATTGAAAATAAAATAGAAACTACCATAAGAAGAGAAATGGGTTCAGACATAGATGCCGCTTGTGGACAATTAAGGAGAAGATATTTAGAATCAAAAAGTTATAGAAAGGGTGTAGAAAATGGTGGGGCTCTTGTCAGACGTAGGTAGAGTAAGAAAATTAAATGAAGATTTTGCAGATTTCTATAAGAATAAAGATTTAGGAGTATATGTAATAGCAGATGGAATGGGAGGTCATAATGCAGGAGAAGTGGCAAGTAAAATTGCGGTAGAAACAATTATCTCCTATATAAAGTCTAAAGAGGAGATACATACGGAAGATGATTTGTTGAGAGCTATAAATCTAGCAAATGACAAAATTTATAAATTGTCTAGAACTAACAAAAAATTTGGTGGAATGGGGACAACTATCACAGCTTGCCTGGCTAAAAATGGTGAAATGATAGTGGCTAATGTAGGTGACAGCGGATGTTATACAATAGGTTATAGTGGAATTACAAAGATAACTAAAGATCATTCCCTTGTACAACAGCTGGTAGATGAAGGTAGTATAACTGAAGAGGAAGCAGCTATACATCCCAATAAGAATATAATAACAAGGGCCATTGGAACTAATATATCTGTGGAAGTAGATACTTTTAGGGTGAATCTTCGTGAAGTAAGAAAAGTAATGTTGTGTACTGATGGGTTATCCAATGGGGTAAGCATGAATGAGATGTATGATATAATAGTAAAAAATGACAATAAAAATAGCTGCAGACAACTAATAGAGTTAAGTAACCTTAGAGGTGGGAGAGATAATATATCAGTTATTGTATTTGAAGGGGAGTGTAAAGATGATAGGCACTGTGCTGGGAAATAGATATGAGCTATTGAAAAAAATAGGAGAAGGAGGTATGGCTGTTGTATATAAGGCTAAAGACAATCTTCTCAATAGAAATGTAGCAGTAAAAATTCTTAAGGAACAGTTTTCAACTGATGTAGAATTTGTGGAAAAATTTAAAAGAGAAGCCACAGCAGCTGCCAGTCTTTCAGATAATAATATAGTAAATATATATGATGTAGGATCTCAAGAGGATATAAACTATATTGTTATGGAATGTGTTACGGGAAGAACTTTAAAGCAGATAATAAGAGAAGAAGGAAAAATACCTCAAGATAGGGCAGTGGAAATAGCTATTCAAATAACTAAAGCTTTAAAATGTGCCCATAAAAACAATATTATACATAGAGATATAAAACCCCATAATATTCTTGTAACAGAAGATGGAATAGTAAAAGTAACTGATTTTGGAATTGCAAAGGCTTCAAATTCTGTTACAATAACTAATTCAAATAAAATAATGGGCTCTGCGCATTATTTTTCTCCTGAGCAGGCAAAGGGAGGTTTCTTGGATTTTAGAACAGATATATATTCTCTTGGCATAGTTATGTATGAAATGGTTACAGGTCGGGTACCCTATGATGCGGAAAGTCCAGTATCTATAGCCTTAAAACACATACAGGAACCTGTAGTTCCTCCTAATCAGTTAAATGAGAATATTCCTGAAAGTTTAAATAAATTGATTCTGAAAGCTGTAGAGAAAGAGCCTATAAGAAGATATCAGACTATGGAAGATATGCTCTTGGATCTGCAGAAGATAGAAAATAATCAGAAATTAAGCTTATTAAATGATGATTTTAATAAGGATATGACTCGTATAATGGATCCCGTAGATATAGATGATGATTATAAAAATGAGGATGACTATTATAATGATGAAGAAGGATCAATAGATAGATTCAAGAATAAGATAGCATTAGATCCCAAGAAAAAGAAAATTATACTTATGATAGCTTTATTTATGCTTGTAATAGTTATAGGTGGAGTTTCAGGATATTTTTATAATAAAATATCCAGCAGTTCAAGTGAAGTTACAGTACCAAATATAGTAGGTATGAAGCAGGATGAGGCTAAGAAACTTGTACAGAGTAAAAAGTTAACCTTTGTGGTAAGTGCAACTGAAAAAAGTGATAAAGCCCAAGGTACAGTAATTAGCTGTTTCCCTAAATCGGGAACAAAGGTAAAGTCAAATTCAGAGGTAAGGGTTGTTATAAGTGAGGGGCCTGCTACTTTAGTGGTTCCAAGTGTAATTGGATTAGATCTTGATACAGCAAAGGATCTTATAACAAGCAGTGGACTTAGTGTGGGAAGTATATCTTCTAAATATAGTAATACAGTAGCATGGAATCAAGTTATAAGTCAGGATCCTGAACCGGATTCCAAGGTGGAAAATAATACAAAAGTGAATATTGTAATAAGCAAAGGACCACAAGTTAAGTATGTAACAGTTCCAAGTGTTTATGGTAAAAGCATAGAAGATGCAGAATCTATAATGGCAAATGCAGGACTTAAAGTTGCAAGAAATCCTGTAGATACTTCAGATAAATCTCAAGATGGAATTGTAACTAGCCAAAGTGTAGGAGCATCACAGCAAGTTAAAGAGGGTACTACAGTAACTTTAAATTATTATAAATATACTGAACCCAAAAATACTGAAGGCGAAGGTTCCAATAATGGTGAAGGCTCAAATAACGGCAGTGGCTCAAATAATGGCAGTGGCTCAAATAATGGAGAAGGTTCAAATGACGGCGGTGGCTCAAATAATGGTGGAGGCTCAAACAATGGTGGAGGCTCAAATAACGGAGATGGTTCAAATAATGGTGGAGGTTCCAATAATGGCAGTGGATCTGGCACACCACAAAAGGAATAGAATAATATATTAAATATTAGGAGGAATTATGCGGGGAACTATAATGAAAGGAATAGGAGGATTCTATTATGTAAACACTGATAGGGGCATAATTGAATGTAGGGCAAGGGGAAAATTCAGATATAATGGATTATCCCCTATGGTAGGAGACGAAGTAGAAATTAAACTGGAAAGGGATCAGGGAATTATTGATGAAATTTGTCCTAGAATAAGTCAGTTGAAAAGACCTGCTGTAGCCAATGTAACCCAGGCGCTGGTAGTATTTGCATTTAATCATCCAGAGATAAATGAGGATCTATTGAATAAATTTCTTATAAGCTGTGAATTCAACAATTTAAAACCTATAGTATGTTTCAATAAGTTGGATTTAGCTGATGAGGAAAAGAAATTGGACGTTATAGACATGATTAGGAACACAGGATATGAAGTAATATTTTTAAAGGCAAAAGAAGGGTATGGAATTTATAAGGTAAGAGAAAAGTTAAAAGATAATATTACCGTTTTATGTGGACCCTCAGGAGTTGGGAAATCTACTATTTTAAATGCCATTTGTGGAAAGGAACTTATGGAAACGGGGCAAATAAGTCATAAGTTAAATAGAGGAAAGCACACCACAAGGCATAGTGAGATAATAGAATTAGAAAATGGGTTTATAGTGGATACACCAGGCTTTTCTTCACTAGATATAGGACATATAACTAAAGATAAACTTCAATATTGTTTCCCGGAATTTATAGAATTTATAGGGATATGTAAATTTACAGGGTGCGTTCATCACAAAGAACCTGACTGTGCTGTTAAATCAGCCCTTTATAATGACAAAATAAATAAGAGAAGATATGATTTTTATGTTAAAACTTTAAATGAGATAAGCAGTAAGAAGAAATATTAGATTATTAAACATATTGGTATAAAAGGGGAGAGGTTACCTATGATAAAAATAGCACCTTCAATATTATCTGCAGATTTTTCAAAATTAGGAGAAGAAATAAAATCCCTAGATAAATGTAAGGCGGATTTGGTACATATAGATGTGATGGATGGAAGTTTTGTACCAAATATAAGTTTTGGAATACCTATTATTAAGAGTATAAAACATCTTACCAAAATACCTTTTGATGTACATTTAATGATAGAAGAACCTGCAAGGTATGTAAAGGATTTTGTGGATGCAGGAGCAGATATTATAACGGTACATTTTGAAGCGGATAGACATTTAGACAGAACCATAGATTATATAAAGAGCTTGGGAGTCAAAGCTTCCGTGGCATTGAATCCTGCTACTTTGGTGGACAATGTTAAGTATTTAATACCTAAATTGGATATGATACTTATTATGTCTGTAAATCCCGGTTTTGGGGGGCAAAAATATATAGAGTATTGTGACAGTAAGATTAAGCATGTTAGAGAACTTGCAGATAAGTATAATGAAAATTTAATGATAGAAGTAGATGGAGGTATCACCAAAGATAATATAGCCAGAGTGGTACGTAAGGGGGCCGATGTAATAGTTGCAGGTTCATCTGTATTTAAGGGAGGAGCTATAGAAGATAATATAAGGATATTGAGAGAGGAATTTTAGTATGAAAGTGCTTATAGTATCTGGAGGGACTGCACCCTCCAGAGAACTTATCCAGGAGCAAATTAAGGATAATCCACTGATAATTTGTGCAGATGGAGGAGGAAATTGTCTTTATAATTATAAAATTATACCGGAATATCTTGTAGGAGATTTTGATTCTATAGATGGAAAAGCATTGATGTTTTTTAAAAGCAATAATTGCAAAATAGAAAAATATCCCAGAGATAAAAATTTTACAGATACTGAAATTGCCTTAAATAAGGCCGTAGATTTAAGAGCAGATGAAATAATATTTACCGGGTGTACGGGAAATAGATTAGATCATGTTTTTGCTAATTTAGGACTTCTCTTAAAGTGTAATTATTTAAGTATTAAAGGATATATAAAGGATGAAAATAATAGCATTGAATTATTACAGGGCTCCAAGATAATAAAAGGACATGAGGGACAAACTTTTTCCCTTCACGCATATTGTGACTGTGTTAAAAATTTAAGCATAATAGGAGCAAGATATAAGCTGGATAATTATGATTTGTATATGGGAGATGGAAGGACAGTATCTAATGAATTTTTAGATAAGGATGTAAATATAATATTTGATAATGGAAAGTTACTTTTAATGAGGTCTAAAGATTAGTTTTAATTTAAATATAATAGCTTCTGTTTAAAAATATTGGTAACATATAAGGAGGAACAGCATATAATATTATAAAGCAATTTGTGGGGATAATAACATGAAGAGAAGAACTAAAAAGAAAGTGGGATTAGTAGCTGTATGTATAGGTGCTGGGTTTTTAATGACAGTTATTATCCCTATATGGGGCTGGATAATAGCTGCAGGAGCTGGATTAATTTATTGTGGATGGTACTTGATAGGATGTCATAAATAAGGAGGTAGTTTAATGAAGATTATTGCATTTAAGCTTCCCGGTGCTCTATCTGCAATTATAAAATTCTTTACTAAAAAAAAAAGTAACGTTAGGTAAAACAAAAATGCAATTGTTTATAACAACTGCATTTTTGTTTTTTTATATAGCACGTTGAACCTTTCCAGAACGAAGGCATCTTGCACAAACATGTATAGTTCTCGGTGTTCCCTTAACTATAGCTTTAATCTTTCTTATATTTGGAGACCAGGTTCTTTTAGATTGACGGTGTGAATGGCTGTACTGTACACCAAATACAACGCCCTTTCCGCATATCTCACATTTCTTGGACATTTGAAAACACCTCCTTAACAGTCTTTGAATTTAAACACAAATTATTTTACCACAGAATGTATAATATGTGCAAGTAAATATATAATTTTCTTCAATACAGATATACTATTAAAAAGTAAAACTTTAATATTTGCATGTTGATAATTGTTATTATCAGGTACATAATGGCAATTAATTATTAGGTAAATATGGGAGTTCCATGTATTATTGGCTCCTTGGGAGTAAAGAGCACACTACAAATACCTTTAGATAAAAGTGAATCTGAAGCTCTTGAAAATTCTGCAAAAGTATTAAAAAAGACCATAGCACATTTAAATATTTAATTGATCTTAACCATTAATTAGAAGTATACTCTAATTAATGGATATTTTCCTGAAATCTTACTAGAACTATTGTAGGTTGAATAAATGCTTTGTTTAATATAAAATATGTTTATGGTATTATAGGAATGTAAGGAGGTTTTTATATGATAGGTAGTATTGTTGGAGAAAATGGTTATATCGATTATTCTGAGGAAGTAGTTGCTAATATAGTTGGATTATCAACCATGGAATGCTATGGAGTAGTGGGTATGGCTTCCAAGAATGCAAAGGATGGTCTCTGGGAATTAATAAAGGGCGAAAATTTGAGCAGAGGAGTAAAAATTCGTTCTAAAAATAATGAATTAATGATAGAACTTTATATAATATTAGAATATGGAACAAAAATATCTGTAATTGCAAATAATATAATACAGAGGATAAAATATAATGTGGAAAACTACACAGGACTGAAGGTTTCAACCATTACTGTAAATGTTCAGGGTGTTAGAGTCTAGGGAGGTAATTCGTAAAAATGGAATACTTAAGTATAGATGGACAGTGTTTTTACAATATGATTGTAAACGCTAGTAACAAACTAGAAGAGCAAAAAGATTTTGTGAATTCCCTAAATGTATTTCCTGTACCGGATGGAGATACGGGAACTAATATGTCTTTGACCCTTAAAAGTGCGGTAGTAGAAATATCCAATGTAAAAGGTAAATCTATAGATAATGTATCTAAAGATTTAGCTAAAGGAGCCCTTATGGGGGCAAGAGGAAACTCAGGGGTAATACTTTCACAGATATTTAGAGGTATATCTAAGGGACTCCAGGGAAAAAACAAGGTGAATTCATCAGAATTTACACTAGCTTTAGAAGAAGGTGCAAAGGCTGCTTATAAGGCCGTTATGCGTCCAACAGAAGGTACCATACTGACTATTATAAAAGCTGCAGGAGAAGGTGCTGCAAAGTCTAAAAGGGAAAATGTAACTGAACTTCTGCAGGAAGTATGTGATTATAGTAAAAGAATGTTGGATAAAACTCCTGACATGCTTCCTGTGCTTAAAAAAGCAGGAGTAGTAGATGCAGGTGGCATGGGACTTTTAATCATATTTCAGGGAATGTATGAGGCCTTAAAAGAAGGTATAGAAGAAGTATATTTAAAGAAAGCTGAAGATATAGTAACTAAATCTTCAGCTAAAAGTGTGGAATTAGAAGAAATAAAATATGGATATTGTACAGAATTTTTTATTCATCTTAAGAACTCAGATATAAGTAGTTTTAAAGATAAACTACAGACTCTAGGAGATTCCATAGTAGTGGTAAAGGATGAAGATGTTCTAAAAGTTCATATTCATAGTAATGACCCGGGGGAAATACTGTCTCAAGCAATTAAACTTGGAGAGTTGTCAAAGATAAAAATTGATAATATGAGGCAGCAGCATAGAAATATTTTAAATGCAGATGGTGGTAAAACTCTACTTGAGGATACAAATAAAGATAGTGAAGGAGAAGGATATATTTCTCAAGAAGGTATTCAGGATAAAGAATATGCTTTTATTACAGTAGCTGCAGGGGAGGGTATTAAAAGAATATTTCAGGATTTAGGGGTAGATTATGTAATAGAAGGCGGCCAGACTATGAATCCCAGTACAGAGGATATATTAAATTGTATAAACAAATTAAATGCAGAGAATATATTTGTGCTGCCAAATAATAAAAATATAATTATGGCTGCCAATCAGGCTGCAGAACTTTCAGATAAAGTAGTAAGAGTAATACCTACTAAAACCATACCACAGGGGATAACTGCGATAACGGTTTTTAATCCTGGGGAGGGATTAGAAGAAAATATAAGTACTATGGAAAAGGCTATAAGCACTGTAATCACAGGTTCTGTTACCTATGCAGTAAGAGATACTGAAATAGATGGAAAAGACGTAAAAACAGGAGACATACTAGGGATTATAGAAAGTAAAATAGAGAAGGTTGGGAAAGATATATTTGAAATATGTGATAAAATTATAAGTTACATGGTAAAAGAGCACAGTGAACTTATAAGTATATATTATGGTAAGGATTGCAATGAAGATGAAGTAAATTCTTTTTTAGAGAAGCTTGAAGATAAATATGATGATATAGATATACAGTGTTATAGTGGAGAACAGCCCCTATATTATTTTATAGTTTCTGTTGAATAAAAAAAGCCAGTTAGGGCTTTTTTTATTCTTGCAAATTATTTTAGACTTTTAGTTGAAAAAGAAAAGAATTTTATTATAGAATATATTAAGGGTAGGTGATATATATGAATATATATGATGATATTAAATCTATAAAAGGAGTGGGAGCTGTGACTGCTGGAACCCTAAATAGCTGTTGTATATTCAATATATTGGACCTGATTTTATATTTTCCCAGGGATTATGAAATTATCTCTAGCTGCAGCAATTTAAATAAAGTTGGAACTGGAAAGGTTATAATGGACTGTAGAGTAAAATCTATAGGAAAAGATATAAGGACTAAGAATAAAAAGATACTTTCTACGGTTGTATTTGAAAATGAAAGTGGAACTTTTCAAGGTAAATGGTTCAATCAGCCTTACATGAAAAACAAATTTAGGATAAATAAAGTTTATAGGATAATGGGGAAGATTGAAAGATTTAATGGAAGTATTTCTATTATGAATCCTACTTTGGTTAGTAATGAGGCAAATAGTAAAAAAGAAGATAAGATAATACCAATTTATCCCTTGAAATCTGGTATTACAAATAATATTCTTATAAAACTTATATCTAAAGTGATTCATGAAGTGGATATAGAAGAAAATTTACCTCTTTGGATAGTTAAAAAATATAAATTTTGTAATTTAAATAAAGCTATAAAGGCAATACATAAGCCAGGCAGTATAGAAGAATTGGAAGAAGCAAAAAGAAGACTTAAATTTCAAGAGTTGTTTTCCTATTCCTTGAAAATTTTAATGTTAAAAAATTATCATAGTAAGAATAAAAAGGGTATAGCTTTTAAAATAGTTCCAGAATTAAAAGAATTTAAAAAAAGAATACCCTATGAGCTTACTAAATCTCAGAATAAGGTTATAAGAGAAATATTATTAGATGAAAAAATGGAACTACCTATGAATCGATTGTTACAGGGAGACGTGGGCAGTGGAAAAACTATAGTGGCTATCATAGCTATTTTTAATGTGGCAAAAAATGGGTATCAGGCAGTTTTTATGGCTCCTACAGAAATACTTGCAAAGCAGCATTATGAAGAATGTAAAAAGTTTTTACAAGATACAGGAGTAAATATACAGTTACTTTGCGGCAGTGTTACTGAAAAAAATAAAAAAATATTAAAAGAAGATTTAAAAGAAGGGAAGATAGATATCATAATAGGAACTCACGCTCTCATAGAAGATGATGTGGAATTTAAAAATATAGGAATGGTAGTTACAGATGAACAACATAGATTTGGAGTGGCTCAAAGGAGCAAACTCATAAATAAAGGTAAACATGTAGATACTTTAGTTATGACAGCAACACCTATTCCAAGAACTTTAAGTTTATGCCTACATGGAGATTTAAACATATCTACTATAGATGAACTTCCTCCTGGAAGAAAAAAAATACATACTTATTATACAGATAAAAAATCAAAGGATAGGGTTTATAAATTTGCAGTGGAAGAGATAAAAAAAGGCAGGCAAGTATATGTAGTATGTCCTTTAGTAGAACAAAATGATAATCTACATTTAAGTTCTGTAAAAGAAATTTATGATAAATTGAAAGAAAAATATTTCAAAGACTTAGAGATAGGTGTATTATATGGTAAGATGCCATCTAGTTCAAAAGAAGAAACTATGAATAAATTTAAAAGTGGGGAAATAAAAGCCATTATATCTACAACAGTTATAGAAGTGGGTGTTAATGTACCAAATGCTGCAGTTATGATAATAGAAAATGCAGAGAGGTTTGGACTGGCACAGCTTCATCAGCTGAGAGGAAGAGTTGGAAGAGGAGAATATAAATCCTATTGTATTTTAATCGCAGATATTAAGAATGATTTCATAAGAAGAAGAATGGAAATAATGAAAAGCAGCAATGATGGATTTTTTATTGCAGAGGAAGATTTAAAAATAAGAGGTTCAGGAGAGATCTTTGGATTCAAACAGCATGGGGAAAATGAATTGATTTTTTCAAATTTATTAGAAGATATACATATATTTAAGTTAGCTAATCTAGAAGCAAAGAGGTTTTTAGAAAGCAAAGGAAGTAAAAATGAAAAAATCACAAAAGAGCTTATGGATAAACTACAAAAGGCTTTTAAAATTATAAGTTTTAATTAGCTTAATAATTTAATATAAGAGAGTGTGTAACAACCATTGAAATGGTTTTGAATAATGGAAACATATATGTTAAAATATTATAGAAAAATATAGCATATGAAATATAGAAGGTAGGGAAGAGGATTATGAGAGTAATTGGAGGTCTTGCAAGAGGAAGAAAATTAATGTCACCTAAAGGATATAATACTACAAGACCTACTTTAGACAGGGTAAAGGAAGCTATGTTTAACATAATACAAAATAGAATCTATGGTTCTTGTGTGTTAGATATATTTGCAGGTACGGGAAGTTTGGGGCTTGAAGCTGTGAGCAGAGGGGCTAAAAAATGCCTATTGGTTGATAAGGATAAGGATACATTTTCTTTTTTAAAACAGAATGTAGAAAATTTGGGTTTTAGTGAAATCTGTGAAACCATAAATAGGGATTCTTATGAATTTCTTAGACAAATTGAAATAAAAACAGAAATATTCGATATAATATTTGTTGATCCTCCATATAAAAAAAATATGATTCCACCGATTATAGAAATAGTAGGAAGTAAAAAATTGTTGTGTGAAGATGGGATTATAGTTACCAAGATTGACACTGATGAGGAGATATATGAAGGGATTAACAATATAATTTTAACAGATCATAGAAAATACGGAAATACTACAGTGTGTTTTTATAAATACAAGGAGGACTAATTATTATGAGTAGGGCAATATATCCTGGAAGTTTTGATCCTATAACCAATGGACATTTAGATATAATAGATAGGGCATCTAAAGTATTTGATGAATTAATAGTAGGGGTATTGGTAAATCCAGATAAGAAGGGATTATTTACTGTTGAAGAAAGAGTAGAATTGATAGAAAGAGTAGTAAAGGATATACCAAATGTAAAGGTTGAAAGTTTTAGTGGACTTTTAATAGATTTCATGAAGAAAAAACAAAGTCAAGTTATAGTAAAAGGACTGAGAGCCGTATCGGATTTTGAATATGAATGTCAGATGTCTCTTATGAATAAAAAACTTGATCCTAATATAGATACGGTTTTTATGATGGCTAGTGCTATGAATTCGTTTTTAAGTTCATCTTCTGTAAAACAAGTAGCTATGTTTGGGGGATGTATTGAAGGATTGGTTCCTGAAGAAGTAATTATTGACATTATTAAAAAATTCGATAAAGCTTATAAAAATTGTTGATATACCTTAGGGGGAAAGAGTATGGATGTCATCAAACTACTGGAATATCTTCAAGAGATTGTAGATACTTCTGCCAAGGTTCCTTTAAGTAAAAAAGTTATGGTGAATAAAAGTGAAGTACTGGAAATATTAGATAGAGTGATTAACTGCCTTCCAAGTGAATTAAAAAAAGCACAGTGGATAATAGAGGAAAAGGAAAGAATTTTAACTGAAGCTGTACAAGAAGCAGATGATATAAAAAAACAAAATTTAAGTTTGTTAAGACGTCAGATAGAAAATCATGATATTACAAAAGAGGCCAATATAAGAGCTGAAGAGATTATTTCATCTGCACAAAAAAATGCCAGGGCAATAAGAATAGGTGCAAGAGATTATGCAGATGAAATGCTGAGTCAATTGGATAGTGAAATATCACGTAAGAGCAGTGAAATGGTGGCAAGTTTAAAGTTAGAACTTCAAGAATTTTTAGATAGTCTAGAAGGTAGTATAAATTTAAATACTGAATCTATAAAAGATAATATAAAACAGTTAAGAGATATGAAATAATTGTTTTAACTTAAATAACAGCCAGGGTACTATAAGTAAAATCAATGTAAGTATAAATACATTACTTAAATCTCCTGTAATTTTATAGTTAGGTAAAAAAGTTTGTGTAGATAACTTGCGAAAAGATAAATTATAAAGTAAGAAACTTATTATAGAGCATATAGTTCCCTGAAGTACTTTTCCAATTACATATTTTTTTATGGATATTTTAAATTTATAAGTAAAGGAGTAAACCTGGAATATAATACAAATACCACTAAAGGTAAATAAAAAACTTATAATTATAAGTTTTAAAGTAATGGAAGCAGTAGAAGATGATATAAGGTTACACCCATTTGTCATTTCTATTACTCCGAGTAAAGTACCTTCTACTATGTCTTTGGAAATCCCTATTATATTTGAAATTTTATATACTAGGGAATTAAATAAGAGATTGTGTTTTAAAATATTATCAATTACAGAAAACGTAATTACAAATCCGCCTATAGATATACAAGTTGTCAGAGAATTTTCTATGCTTTTTTTGATGGATGTTCCCATATTTTCATGAATATAGTTATGGGTTTTATTTAAGTTGTAATTTTTATAGGATTTTCCTGCAGGTAGTAAAAGTCCCATGACAATACAGGACAAAAAATTGGATAATAACAATATGTAGCCTATAAAGGAATTTTTAAGCATGGATATTCCTACAGAACCCAATATAAATATGGGACTTGCATTAGAGGCTATGTTTAAAAGTCTTTCGCAGGTAAAAGAATCTATCATGTTTTTTTCATATAGTTCACAGGCGTATTTAGCACCTAGAGGATAACCGCAGAGCATACTTATTATTACTACAAAGCTGCAATTTACAGGAAGTTTAAGTGGTTTGCACAAGATTTTCCCTATTAATTTGGAATATATATTTATTCCATCGTAACATAGGATTATATTACACACAACCAAAAATGAAAATAGGGATGGAAATACCTTGTAAAAAAACAAGGAACTTCCCATGATTACTCCATCTATACATAGCTTTGGAGCCATTATAATTTGTACTATTAAAATTGAGCAAATTATAGTTACAATTAGATTTGTGTTCTTAAATAAAATATATAAAAGAATTATTATTGCACATATTAAAAAATAAAGTAAAAATTCCAAAGTCAATCGCCTACTTTCTAAATACAAAAACTTTAATAAATATAACATATGATTTAGTAAAGTATATTTATTAAGCAGGCTACTTATTCTAAATTTTATCCATTATAAGTGGACTTGAAATATAATCTTGATTGAAGGCTATATTTTTATTTAAAAGACTATAGCCTTTCGTAGCCATAAGATCTAATTTTAGCACATCATTTACATTTTTAGGAAGTTTTGTATATACAGGTATGGAGGAATTTTGTTTTATTTTTTTTAATATTTCCGTGCCTTTATTATTAAAACCTAAAACTCTTGCATAAGGGCATCTATTTTTTCTTAAAGCTTTTGTATCTAAATTTTCAAACCCTAAAAAAAACTGACATAGAATTCTGCTTATACGGCTGTAAGCATATCGTTTGGTTTTAGTATAATTTATAATTTGGTCATAGGAAGAAGCATTTTTTAAAGCACTTTCTATTCTATTTTCAAGTCCCTCGGATACATCAGGTAAATATTTTATATTTTTTCCATAAAATAAATTTTTATATTTTAAATAAGGTAATAGAGAATCTTCAAAAGTAAATTTATAATTGAAGTGACTTAAATCCCTTAAAATACATAGTATATTATAAGGCAAAGCCTTTTCTAGTTCCTGTGGAGAATTATTTTCTTTTAAAAAATTGCGAATAGAAGTAGCACTTGAAAAGCGGTTGTTTATGTATGTACTGTTATATGGCTCTCCGATTCTTTTTATGGACACAGGATTAATAGTACTTTTAAGTCTTGCCAGGCTCTTACAGTATTCTATTGCCAGTATATTGTTAGGTAAATGAAGTATTTCTGTTATACTGTTATTTTTAAGAGGATATTTACGGCAAAGAAATTCTTTTAAAGCATTCCCACGGGCAGAAGCATAAGACATACCCTGGTGTAGTTTTTCTTTTAGAGTCAACTTTAATTCCTCTGGTTCTTCATATAGAATTTTGCCCATAAGAGTGAGCAATTTAATATCTTCACACTCACTGCCAAAGCATAAGTTTTTAACTACTCCTAAATTTTCCAAGAGACTTACAGCCCCGTAGGCAAAAAATTCTGCAGAGGATAAACTATATAAAGCTGGAAGTTCCAGTACTAAATCAACTCCGTTTAAAAGAGCCATTTTAGTTTTGGTCCATTTATCCACTATAGAGGGAGCCCCTCTTTGTACAAAATTTCCGCTTATTACAGCAATGATGCCTTCACAATTTGTTAGGGAGCTTGTTTTTTCAATATGATATTTATGACCATTGTGAAAAGGATTATATTCCACTATTATACCAGTTATTTCCATATGATAAAGTTCCTTTCTTTGGTATTTACACTAATATTATATCAATAAGATTTTGTTTATTATAAATATTTTATAGGAAATGTTAAAAAAATAATTATAAAATATTAAAATTAGATAATTTTCCATTGAAAAATATAGGTAAAAAGGATTATAGTATAAGTGTATGATTTTAATTATATCAATTTTAAATTTGGAAGGAGAATAAAATATGAAATTAATGGAAAATATTTTTGATTTAGCCAAGGCAAATAAGAAAAAAATTGTTTTGGCAGAGGGAGAAGAAGAAAGGAACATTAGAGCTTCCGAAGAAATAATAAAGGATGGTATTGCAGACATAATTTTAGTAGGAAGTGAAAGTGTAATAAAAGAAAGTGCAGCTAAATTTGGAGTTAACTTAGCTGGAGTGGAAATAGTAGATCCTGAAACTTCAAGTAAAACTGCAGGCTATGCCAATGCCTTTTATGAAATTAGAAAGAATAAAGGAGTTACACTGGAAAAAGCAGATAAAATAGTTAGAGATCCTATATATTTTGCAACAATGATGGTGAAACTTGGAGATGCAGAGGGCTTAGTTTCAGGTGCAATACATACAACGGGAGATCTTTTGAGACCAGGACTTCAAATAGTAAAGACAGTTCCAGGTGCTTCTGTGGTTTCCAGTGTATTTTTAATGAGTGTACCAGATTGTGAATATGGAGAAGATGGATTCTTGTTATTTGCTGATTGCGCTGTAAATGTATGTCCTACTGCTGAAGAATTATCTTCAATTGCAATAACTACAGCAGAAACTGCAAAAAATTTGTGTAAAATAGAACCAAGAGTTGCCATGCTTTCATTTTCTACTATGGGAAGTGCTAGTCATGAATTGGTAGATAAAGTTACAAAGGCAACAAAACTTGCTAAAGAAGCTAGACCTGATTTGGATATAGACGGAGAACTTCAATTGGACGCTTCCATAGTAAAAAAAGTTGCGGACTTAAAAGCTCCGGGCAGTAAAGTGGCAGGAAAAGCCAATGTACTTATATTCCCTGATATACAAGCGGGAAATATAGGATATAAGTTAGTTCAAAGATTTGCAAAAGCTGAGGCTATAGGACCTATATGTCAGGGATTTGCAAAGCCTATAAATGATTTATCAAGAGGCTGCAGCGTTGATGATATAGTAAAGGTAGTGGCTGTAACTGCAGTTCAAGCACAGGCACAGGGTTAGAATTTATATATAGAATTATATAGAAGATTAATTATTTAAAGAAGAATAAGCTGTCACTTTGTGGTATAATAAAATTCAACAAAGGATAGCTTATATAAAAAAATTATGAAAGCAAGACAGGGTTATATGAAAAATTAAATTACATATTTTATAAAAATTAAAATGCAGAGTATTTAGGGCTGAAAACTTTTAAATAGTTTGCGTTTATATATTGTATAGATTCTATGGATTTTGTTACAATATTAGATAATGAAAATAGGTTTTATATGCTAAAGTTATATAAATAATAAATAGTTGTATAATTTATCATTTATGGTTAAAATAATATTAGTATATATTTTACATATTAACACTTGGCGTTTTTGAATTAGTTGTGATTTTTGTGTGCTGGGAATGAATCAATTGCTTTAATAAACTTTTGATATAGGTATCGCTTTCACTTTACTTAAATTTTTATAAGTAATGCTTTAATAATCTTACTATTGACAATTTTGGTAAATTAAAAAACACAGGAAAAGCTTAAGATTTATATATACGTAAGTTAATAATTTTATAATAATAAATGTTATAGACTCTATGTTTAAATAAAGTGAACTACGAATATTATGAGTTTCTTTAATAGGTAAAACTTTGCTCTAGTATTAGTGTATGATTGATAAATAAATATTATTAATAATATTTATCAACATGAGAAGTGTTTGTTTAATTATGTTTTATAAAAGTTTATGTATGGTATAAAATTTTGAATAAACTTGAGTTTTTAAACAAGCATTATTTAAAGTGTTTTTAATGAGATTTAAAGGGATGTGAGAACAAGGTTTTTTTAAATAACTATAAACTTAGAAGTATTATAACAAGATATAAAGATTAATTTTATTGGGAGGAAAATGTATATGAAAATATTAGTAGTAAATTGTGGAAGCTCATCTTTAAAATATCAATTAATAGATATGGAAGATGAAAAAGTTTTGGCAAAGGGCCTTGTGGAAAGGATAGGGATAGATGGTTCCATTTTAACTCATAAAGTTAATGGTGAAAAACATGTGGTAAGTGAACCTATAAAAGATCATAGGGTAGCTGTGAAATTGGTATTAGAGGCTCTTGTAGATAAACAACATGGTGTAATAAAGGATATGTCTGAAATATCTGCTGTAGGACATAGGGTTGTTCATGGAGGTGAACAATATTCAGATGCAGTTATTATAGATAATAAGGTTATGGAATCTTTAAAGGACTGCAGTAAATTGGCACCGCTGCATAATCCACCTAATATAATAGGAATAAATGCTTGCAAGGCAATAATGCCTAATGCTCCTATGGTGGCAGTATTTGATACGGCTTTCCATCATACTATGCCAAAATATGCATATATTTATCCACTACCTTATGAACTATATGAAAGATACGGAATTAGAAAATATGGATTTCATGGAACTTCCCACAGGTTTGTATCAGAAGAAGCAGCTAGGCTTATGGGAAAAGACATATCAGAGTTAAAGATAATAACCTGTCACTTAGGAAATGGAGCTAGTATTTGTGCTGTGGATAGAGGAAAGTCAATAGATACAAATATGGGATTTACTCCACTTGCAGGTTTAGCTATGGGAACTAGATGCGGTGACATAGATCCAGCTATAATACCATTTCTAACAAATGAAATAGGTATGTCTATAGATGAAATAAGCAATATAATGAACAATGAATCTGGTATACTTGGGATGTCAGGAATAAGCAGTGATTTTAGAGATGTAGAGGAAATTGCAAGTTTTAAGCATGATAGAAGAGCACAGCTTGCATTAGATGTATTTTATTATAGGGTAAAATCTTTTATAGGTTCTTATGTAGCCGTTTTAGATGGAGTAGATGCTATAGTGTTTACAGCAGGTGTAGGAGAAAATTCATCTATTGGTAGAGCTGAAATATGTTCAGGACTTACGTATCTTGGAATTACCATAGATGAAGAGAAGAATAATATAAGAGGAAAGGCTACAGAAATAACTACTGCAAATTCAAAAACAAAGGTATTCGTAATTCCTACTAACGAAGAGCTTGTAATAGCTAGAGATACAAAATTTTTAGTTCAAAAGAAAATTTCACATAAATCCAAATAATAAATATAATAAGTTTTTAAGGCCATTTAAAGATAATAACAGAGTAAATTTTAGTTTATTCTGTTATTGTCTATATTAGAATAATAACTTGACTTTTTAAGGTTACCTTTATATAATAGGTTGTGGCTAATGTATAGAGGTGAGTATTGTGGAGCTAAATATATCAGAATTGTTAAAAGAAAAAAAAGCTGAAAGAAAACTCGATCTTATAATACAAGAAGATGGGCTTTATGATGGTATGGAATATATTAAATTATTACGCCCCATAAGTTTTGTTGGGATTTTAAGTAAGGTAGAAAATGATTTTACATTAAAGGGAAAAGTTCAAGGAGTATTAGAGCTCATTTGTTCAAGATGTATTGAAAAATTTTCCTATGGATTGGATATTACCATTGTTGAAAAATTTACAAATGTTTACAAAGAAAATGAAGATGATGAAACCATATTTATAGAGGATAATGTTATAGATATTTCCCAAGTAGTACAAAATAACATTATATTAACCTTGCCCATAAAAAGACTTTGCAAACAGAATTGTAAAGGGTTATGTCAGCAGTGCGGCACTAATTTAAATAAGTTCAAATGCCAGTGTAAAAACCATGATATTGATCTAAGATTAGCAAAGCTAAAGGATATGTTCTTCACTGATTAAGGAGGTGTTTACTGTGGGAAATCCAGCCAGAAAATTCTCAAGAGCAAGAAGAGACTCAAGAAGAGCACAAACTTTTAAGTTAAGTGCGCCACAATTAGTTGAGTGTCCTCAGTGTCATGAAATGAAACTTGCCCATAGAGTGTGCAAGATTTGCGGATATTATAAAGGTAAAGAAGTTGTTTTAACTGAAAATTAGTAAAACTGCTAATAAATCTTACATAAGAATCCCATCCTGTTGTTTTATTTTATTTATAATTTACTGTGATAAAACAATTTGATGGGCTTTTTATGGTTTAATATGTTTCAAGTAGAGATATCTTATGGTATAATGTTAATATTTAATTTTAGTTCCAATAATATGTGAAAATTAAAATGTGTATACCACTAACATTTAAGGATGTGAAATAAAATTATGATAATTGCTGTGGATGGCATGGGAGGAGACTTTGCACCTTATGCAGTAGTAGAAGGTATAGTTGAGGCAGTTAAGGAACAGGATATAAATATAATTATAACGGGAAAAAAGGAACTTATTGAAGCAGAATTAAAAAAATATGAATATGAAAGAGAAAAAATACGTATTTTAGATACTAGAGAAGTTATAACCACTTCTGAATCTCCAGTAATGGCATTAAGGAGAAAAAAAGATTCAAGTTTAGTTAAGGCTCTTCAACTTGTAAAGGAAGGAAAGGCAGATGCAGCTATATCCGCAGGAAGTACCGGGGCTCTTATGTCTGGTGCAACCTTGATTGTGGGAAGAATTAAAGGGATAGAAAGAGTAGCACTTGCACCTATGATACCAGGTAAAAATGGAGCTTTTATGATTATAGATACAGGGGCTAATGTGGATTGTAAACCCCATTATCTTTTACAGTTTTCACTTATGGGAAAAATATATTTTGAAAATGTACTTAAAATAAAAGAACCTTCCATAGGTCTTGTAAATATAGGAACAGAAGAAGAGAAGGGCAATGAATTGACTAAAAATACCTATAAGCTTTTAAAAGATATGAATTTCAATTTTGTAGGCAATGTGGAACCTAGAGAGGCTACAAATGGAGATGTAAACATATTAGTTTGTGATGGATTTGTAGGAAATACAATTTTAAAAACCTATGAAGGAGTATCTTTGAATTTAATTCATATGATAAAAGAGGAAATTATGAAATCAACCACAAGTAAGCTGGCAGGTGTTTTTTTAAAGCCTGTTTTTAAAAAGATAAAAAGCAGGTTAGACTATTCAGAATATGGAGGCTCTGCTTTTTTAGGCTGCAAGGGAATATGTGTAAAAGCACATGGGAGTTCTAATGGAAAGGCTTTTAAAAATGCAATAAAACAGGCAGTAATATGTTATGATAATGAGGTTATAGATAAAATAAAGTTTGAAATAGAAAAAATATATAATAGAGAAGAATAGTGTTATAGTAAAAATAATTATAAATATATTGGAATAAAATAATTAGTACATTTTTTAGTAATAGTTGTTGTTGACGGTATGTAAGTTATATAATATTATTTATGTATAAAAATTTTTTGGAGGTAAAATTATGATTTTTGAAAAGATACAGAAAATAATATCCGAGCAGTTGGGTATAGATTCAGAGGAAATAAGTTTGGAATCATCTTTTATTGACGATTTAGGTGCAGATTCACTTGATATAGTTGAATTAATAATGGCTGTAGAAACAGAGTTTGATCTAGAAATACCTGATGAAGAAGCGGAAAAGGTGAAAATAGTAGGAGATGTAGTTGATTACATAAAAGCTCATACTGAGGAATAGCATCAAAAGATAAGGTCCCGTTTCATACGGGACTTTAAATTTAAATTTTTCTGTAGGATCAAGTATAATTTGTAAAAGTAAATTTATTCTTGAATTTGTTCATTAATCTATAATTTGGATTTTCAACAAACTGAAGAATGTATTTCAAGGGAGAAATATAAAATGGAAAAGGTAAATTATTTTGAAGAAGTGGAAAAAACATTGAACATATCCTTTAATGATAAGGAATTAATAGATACGGCGTTAACGCATAGTTCCTATGCTAATGGAAAAAAAGGAGTGAAATTCAATGAAAGAATGGAGTTTTTAGGGGATTCTGTATTGCAGCTTTGTATATCTGAATATTTATTTTTAATATATAAGAGTAAGTCAGAAGGAGAACTCACTAAAAAGAGGTCATTGATAGTTTGTGAAAATTCTCTATATGAGGTAGCTAAAAAGTGGAATATTGGTAAATATATAAAAATGAGTAAAGGAGAGGAAATTACGGGGGGCAGGGAGAGAACCTCAATACTTGCAAATTGTGTTGAAGCTATTATTGCAGCTATTTATATAGATTCTGGATATAAAAAAACAAAACAATTTATAATAGACAGTTTTAAAGATATTATAGAAAAAGCTATAAAGAATCAAATAGTATTGGATTATAAGACCAATCTTCAGGAAATTGTACAGCAAGATGGAGATATACACATAGAATATATGCTCATAAAGTACGAAGGTCCTCCTCATAGGCGAAAATTTTATACCAAGGTTTGTGTAGCTAATAATGTGATGGGAAGTGGTGTAGGATATACTAAAAAGGAATCTGAACAAAATGCGGCCCAAGATGCTTTAAAAAAATTAAAGAGTGAGGACAAATGGAATAAAGAGGGGATAGATACAAATGAAAAATAAACATTATATAATACCCATATTTGTTCCCCATGAGGGATGCCCTCATAATTGTATTTTTTGTGATCAAAGGATAATTACTGGAAATGAACAAAAGGTGGATGTTAATTTTGTTAGGAGAACTATAGAAGACTATTTGAAAACCATAAAAAGAAGTACTTCTAAAGTGGAAGTATCTTTTTTTGGAGGGACTTTTACGGCTATACCCATAGATAAGCAGAGGGAATTATTAGGGGTAGCTAAAGAATATAAGGATGAAGGGCATATAGATTATATTCGTCTATCCACAAGGCCAGATTATATTGATAATTATATACTTGATAACCTAAGGGAGTATTCTGTGGATATAATAGAACTTGGCATACAGTCACTAGATAGTGATGTACTTCTTAAATCGGGAAGAGGACATTCTAGCGAAGATGTAAAATATGCATCTTATCTTGTGAAAAAATATGGATTTGTACTTGGACATCAAATTATGGTGGGATTACCCTGTGATACTTTTGAAAAGGATATTGAAACAGTGAGGAATTCAATAAGTATGAAGCCAGATATATACAGAATATATCCCGCTCTGGTGATAAAAGGAACCGCTATGGAGAATATGTATAAAAAGAAACAGTATAGACCCTATAGGCTCTCTGAAGCAGTGGATATATGCAAAACTTTATATTGTATTTTAAGAGCTAATAAAATAAAGATAATAAGGATAGGACTTCAACCTACAGAAAATATAAATTTAGGCAAGGATGTGATAGCAGGTCCTTTTCATCCTGCCTTTAGAGAACTGGTGGAAGGTAGAATTTATAACCACATCATAGAAGAAAATATACCTGTACCTTATAAAGGAGAAATAACTATTGAAATAAATAACAGAGACCTTTCCAAACTTTATGCAAATAAAAAGGAATATTTTAAGCATATGAAGGAAAAATTTATTCATTGTTCTATAAAAGTTGTACAAGATTTCTCCATGGGCAGAGAGGCTTTAAATATATTTGGGGAAAATTTCAATAAACATATAGAGTTGAATGATTATATAATAAATAATTATAAAAATTTTTAGAAGGAGATAAGTATCATGAAGAAGAATACTAGGGATAAAATGTTAAAAGTAATAATAGTTTTAGTGGTATTTATGTTTGTAATTGGATTACTTCCAATGCTTTTTTAACAGATAAGGAGTGACTTGTCTATGTTCTTGAAAACTATTGAGATAAAAGGATTTAAGTCTTTTGCGGATAAAACGGAGTTACTATTTACAGGAGGAATCACATCTATAGTAGGCCCAAATGGAAGTGGAAAGAGCAATATTTCAGATGCGGTTAGATGGGTACTTGGAGAACAGAGTGTAAAAACTTTAAGGGGAGGCAAGATGGAAGATGTTATTTTTGCAGGTACGCAATTTAGAAAACCATTAGGTTTATGCCAGGTCTCTCTTACCCTAGACAATGAAGATAAAAAACTTTCTCTTGAGTATTCTAATATAACTGTTTTAAGGAGACTTTATAGGTCTGGAGAAAGTGAATATTATATAAATAATGTGCAGTGCAGGCTTCGAGATATCCATGAACTTTTCATGGATACAGGTATAGGAAGAGAAGGGTACTCTATAATAGGTCAGGGTAGAATAGACGCCTTGTTAAGTGGAAAACAGGAAGATAGAAGACTTCTTTTGGAAGAAGCTGCAGGTATTGTTAAATTTAGATGGAGAAGATCAGAGGCAGAGAAAAAGCTAGAGAATACAGAAGTAAATTTAATAAGAATAGAAGATATTCTACAGACCTATGAGGAAAGATTAAAACCCCTTGAACTAGAAAATAAAAAAGCTGATGAATTTTTAAGGCTATCTGATGAGTTAAAGGATAAGGAAAAAGCAGTACTTATATATTCTCTAAAAAAAATACAGCATAAAATAGATGAACTAGAGAGTTCTATAGAACGCATAACAAGCAGTAATAGAGAATCACATTTAGAGCTTACAAAATTAAAAGAGGATATAAATGGATATAATATAAGAATGGAAAATATTGTAGATGAAAGCACCAGACGTGAAAAGGATTATTATGATAAAAGAGAATTGATTAATCAGGGAGAGAATAAGATAAAACTTTTAAAACAAAAAATAGAGGATCTAGAAGGTAACATAAAAAGAAATCATTTGGAGTTAAAACAAATAGAAAATGATAAAATTAAAAAATCAGAAGGAATAACTCTGCAAAATCAAAATCTTTTAGAATTAAAAAATCGGGAAAAAGAAGTTAATATAAGTATATTGGACTATGAGAATAATATAAAAAAAATTGAAAAAGATATTTATGGCAGGGAAAATATATGTAAAAAGTTGAAAGAGGATAAAATACAGTATTTTAGTAATATTTCAAAGCTTAGGAGTCACATTATTTCAATTAAAAAAGATGGAGAAAATATTGTAGAAAAAATTGATAAATTAAAAAGTTCCTATGAAAGTTACAGTGAAGCCATTATAATAAATTCTGAGAAAAAAAATAAGCTACTTGGTGAAATTTCTAATATAAAAAAAAATATATCGGTTTACCAAAATAAGATTGATGAAAATAACAGTGGAATTTTAGAATTAACCAATATATTGAATCTTAAAGAGAATAGTCTGCAAAAACTAAATGCCCTGCATAATACATTGGAAGCAAATTATAAAATGCTTGTAAATTTTCATAAACACTACGAAGGGTATAATAGAACTGTAAAAGCACTTATGGAAAATATAAAAAACCATAAGCTGGATGTGCCTGCACAGAGTTGTTTTTTAGTGGGAGAAATAATAAGTTTGCAGAAAAAATTTGAAACTTGTATAGAAATTTCCTTGGGGAATAGTATATCCAGTGTAATAACTAAGAATGAAATTATAGCTAAAACTATTATAAAATATCTTAAAGATAATAAAATGGGTAGAGCTACTTTTTTGCCTATTTCTATAATTAAAGGGAGAAAAATTTCAAATTTACATAAATTTGAGGATATAAAAGGTTTTATTGGAATTGCTAGTGAATTGGTAAGTTACAGTAAGGAGTTTAAAGATGTTTTGGATTATATATTGGGAAGAACAATAATCTGTGAAAATATAGATAATGCTTTTGAAATAGCCAAATTAGCAGAATACAGCTTTAAAATAGTTACTTTATCCGGTGATGTAGTAAATTCGGGAGGGGCGATTACTGGAGGAAGTCTTCAAAAGAGAAGCAGCAATATAATAGGCAGAAAAAGAGAAATAGAAGAAACTTTAGTTAAAATAGAAAATACAAAAGAAACTCTACAGGTTCTAAATGAAGATATAAGAAAGGTTAAGTCTGACAAGGAAAAACTTCATTACCAAAATGAAGATTTCAAGGAGAAAATATATTCAGAGAATATAGAACTTACTAAATTACATCAGCAAAATGATACCATAGAGGGAGAAACTGAAAAATTAATAGAAAGTAGAGAAACAGCCAATAGAGAAATAAAAATGCTTTATAAGAATAAAGAAACTAACTTAAATGAATTACAGGAAGAAGAGGAAAAATTAAAAGAGTATTCTAAGGAAGAAGTTAAAAATGATGATTATATTTTAAAAATGGAAGAGGAATTAAAAGAAGCTAGAAAGCATATTACAGATTTGAAAGAAAGTCTTACCAGTTTAAAAGTAGAAAGGGCTCAGATTAGTGAAAATATTTTAAGTGGTGAGAGAGAATTGTCAAGATTGCATCAGGAAATAAAATCCATGGATGTTAAAAATAGATCTATAGTCGAGGAAATCAAACTTTCTGAAGAAATTATACATAAGAATAAACTTAATATGTATTCAAATGAAAAAGAAGTAAAAGATTTAAAGCAATATATGGAAAAACTACAGGAAAATATAGAAGAAAGTCATGTAAAAACTATTGAACTAAAACAAAAAATAAATGATAGTAACGAGAAAGTAGATAATTTAACACTTATAATAAATAAAAAAGAAACATCTCTTCATAAAATACAGCTTGAACTTACAAAATTGAATTCTCAAAAAGACAATATATATTCGAGATTAAAAGAAGATATGAATATTACCTGTGATGGGGATATAGAGTACGATGTCCAAATAGAAAATTTAGAAGAATATAAAGGCAAAATAGTACATTTAAAAAGCAGTATTTCTAAGCTTGGAGTTGTGAACCTAGGGGCAATAGAAGAATATAAAAATTTACAGGAAAAAATAATTTTCTTAAGTTCTCAAAAAGAAGACTTGATAAAATCAAAACAAGAATTAAAAAAAGTAATAGATGCAATGACAGAAAAAATGAAGGGCGTATTTAAAGAAAATTTTGTTAAGTTAAAGAAAAATTTTAATGATACATTTAGAGAATTATTCAAAGGAGGAAGTGCCGATTTGGTACTTACTAAGGGAGATGAGCTTACTGGGAATATAGATATAACAGTACAACCTCCAGGTAAAAAACTTCAAAATATAAATCTTATGTCCGGAGGAGAAAAGGGATTATCTGCCATAGCTCTTTTATTTGCTATGCTGAAGATTAAGCCTACTCCTTTTTGTATATTGGATGAAATAGAGGCATCATTAGATGATGCCAATGTATTACGGTATGCAGAATTTCTTAGGAAGTTTTCAAGGGACACCCAATTTATTGTAATAACTCACAGGAAAGGAACTATGGAGGTAAGTGACGTTTTATATGGTGTTACTATGGAAGAAAAAGGAGTTTCAAAAATAATTTCTCTAAAATTATGATATAAGGAGATGACAGATATATTATGTTTAAAGGATTTTTTGATAAATTAAAAAATGGACTTGAAAAAACTAAAAATAATTTCACAGAAAAGATAACGGATCTTTTAAGTAAGGCAGTTAATATTGACGAAGAACTTTATGAGGAATTAGAAGAGATACTTATAACCTGTGACATAGGAGTAGAAACTACACTGTATATTATAGAAAATTTAAAGAAAAAAATAAAAGAAGAAAAAATAAAAGATCCATCTCTTTTAAGTAATTCTTTAAAAGAGGTGATAATGGATATACTGGGGGACGAAGAAAACAGCATAGAACCTAGTAATACTCCGGAAATAATTCTTGTAATAGGCGTAAATGGCGTGGGAAAGACTACTTCTATAGGAAAGATATGCTGTAGGTTAAAAGATGAAGGATATAAGGTGATTATGGCTGCAGCAGATACCTTTAGGGCAGCAGCTATAGAACAGCTGGAAATATGGAGTGAGAGGGCAGGAGTGGATATAATAAAACATCAGGCAGGATCAGACCCTGCTGCAGTTATTTTTGATGCCATTCAAGCATCAAAAGCAAGAAAGGCAGATGTTCTAGTTTGTGATACTGCAGGTAGATTACATAACAAAAAAAATTTAATGGAGGAACTTGCAAAAATAAATAGAGTAATAGATAGAGAGTATAAAGAGGCATATAGGCAAACCTTTCTTGTATTAGATGCTACAACGGGGCAAAATGCCCTGCAGCAGGCTAAACAATTTATGGAAGTTTGTCCCATAGATGGCATAGTACTTACCAAATTAGATGGAACTGCTAAAGGAGGTATAGTTATATCGATAAAGCATATGTTAAATATACCGGTAAAATTAATAGGAGTGGGAGAAGGTATATATGATTTACAGGAATTTAAAAGCAGGGAATTTATAGAGGCATTATTCTAGGTGTTAAGTAAAAATACTTGACATCATTTCAAAATTTTGATATTATAAGACTCGTTAAGAAATTTTAAAGTATTTTTAAATTGAGAGGGTATTATGGAAGAGAGAGTACGGCTTTCCATATTACTTGATATATATGGAGAGCTCTTAACGGAAAAACAGAGAAATGTTTTGGATCTTTATTATAATCAGGATCTGTCTCTGGCAGAAATAGCCGAACATACCAGTACCAGTAGGCAGGCAGTGTATGATATTATAAAAAGATGCCATATGCTTTTAGTACACTATGAAGATAAATTAAATTTGATGGAAGAAAAAAAATATATAGAAGAGAATAAAAAAGGCATTATCGACTTTATAGACTCACTGTACTCTGATAAAAATACTGAAGTATTAGATAAAATAAAAAACTATATAATGAATAATATTTGAGTTTAGGAGGATTAGCATGGCTTTTGAAGGATTAGCGTCTAAGCTTCAGGAAACTTTAAAAAAGCTTAGAGGCAAAGGCAAACTTTCTGAAAAAGATATAAAAGATGCTATGAGGGAAGTAAAACTAGCACTTTTAGAGGCGGATGTTAACTATAAAGTAGTAAGAAATTTTGTTAAAAGTGTTAGTGAAAAATGTTTAGGAGAAGAGGTGCTAAAAAGCCTTACTCCTGCACAGCAGGTTATAAAAATAGTAAATGAAGAACTTACCTCTTTAATGGGTAACAGCGAAAGTTCTATTGAATATTCTTCTGATGGGTTAACTATTATAATGCTAGTGGGACTTCAAGGATCAGGAAAAACCACCATGTGTGGAAAATTGGCACTACAGCTTAGAAAAAAGAATAAAAAACCTCTTTTGGTAGCCTGTGATATATATAGGCCTGCAGCAATAAAACAGCTGCAGATAGTTGGAAAACAAATTGATATACCTGTATTTTCCATGGGTGATAAGGTAGAGGCTGTAGACATATGTAAAGGTGCAGTGACTTATGCTAAAGATAATAAGTTAAATGTAATCATAATAGATACTGCAGGTAGACTTCAAATAGATGAAGAATTGATGGATGAACTGAAACAGATAAAAGAAAATATAAATCCACAGGAAATACTTTTGGTAGTGGATTCTATGACTGGACAGGATGCTGTTAATGTGGCATCTAGTTTTAATGAACAGCTTAATATAAATGGAGTTGTACTTACAAAATTAGATGGAGATACAAGGGGAGGAGCAGCTCTCTCCATAAGAGCTATTACAGGCAAACCTATAAAATTTGTAGGCATGGGAGAGAAAATGAATGATCTTGAAGTATTCTATCCAGATAGAATGGCTTCCAGAATACTAGGTATGGGAGATGTACTTTCACTTATAGAAAAAGCACAACAGTCAATTGATGAGGAAGAGGCCAAGAAGTTAGGAGACAGGATGCTGAATAAGGAGTTTAATTTTGAAGACTTTTTAGCTCTAATGGCTCAAACTAAAAAACTAGGGCCCATAAGTAAACTTATAGAAATGGTTCCAGGAGTAAATATGAAGGAATTAAAAGGAGTAGATCTTTCTCGGGGAGAAAAAGAGATGGTAAAGATTGAAGCCATAATTAATTCTATGACCTTAAAAGAGAGAAGGAAACCTTCCATTGTAAGTGGCTCTTCTTCGCGAAAGAAAAGAATAGCCGCGGGTTCTGGTACTAACATACAGACAGTAAATAAACTTCTTAAAGATTTTGAAAAGATTAAAAAAACAATGAAACAATTTAATGGTATGAAAAAAGGCTTTAAAAAGGGAGCATTTGGTAAATTTCCTTTTTAAAATATAATAAGGGTTTAGAGGAAGAATAGTTCATTCTTGATAAGCTTCACCTGAACCTAAGAATTGCTTGATACTACTAAGGAGGTGATATTAATGGCAGTAAAAATAAGATTAAGAAGAATGGGTGCTAAGAAAGCTCCGTTTTATAGAATTGTTGTAGCGGATTCAAGATCCCCAAGAGATGGCAGATTCGTGGAAGAAATAGGATATTATAATCCTGTAACTGAGCCTACTATCATTAAATTTGACGAAGAAAAAGCTGTAAAATGGATAAAAAATGGTGCTCAACCAACAGACGTTGTAAAGAAGCTTTTTGATAAGGCAGGTCTAAAGGATAAACTTGGTAAGTAATTAACTGGGGGTGTATTAAATGAAAGAATTAGTGGAGATTATTGCTAAATCACTAGTGGATAACCCAGATATGGTTCAAGTAAATGAAATTTCAGGTGAGCAATCTATAATTCTTGAATTAAAAGTTGCACCAGAGGATATGGGAAAAGTAATAGGAAAGCAGGGAAGAATAGCTAAGGCTATAAGAACTGTAGTAAAAGCTGCGGCTATAAAAGAGAATAAAAGAGTGGTTGTAGAGATAATATAGGAGTTAGATTATCTAACTCTTATATTATCTAAACTGTATTTCTTTTGTAGTTTAAACTATGAGGAATAAAGGGGAGTATATTCCCTGTTAAATTAAAACTTAAATATCAAACCCATCATGAAGCCACTACTGCTTGTGTTGGTGGCGATTCACAAAAAAACAGGATGGTATTTTCTATGAAAGATTTTATAACGGTAGGACAAATAATAAATACTCATGGACTAAAAGGAGAACTAAAAGTATACCCTTTAACCGATGATATTAATAGATTTAAGGAACTAAAATCTGTATATGTAGAAGGTATATTGAAAAGTATAACTGGATGTAAGCTGCAGTCTAAAAAGGTTATTCTTAAAATAGAAGGTATAGATTCCATAGAAAAAGCTCTGGAGTATAAGGGCAAATATTTAGAAGTATCTAGAGAAGATGCAGTTAAACTAGAAGAAGGAAGATATTTTATTGTTGATATAGTAGGATGTAGAGTAATAGATGAAGAAGGAGTTTTTTATGGAAAAATATCAGAGGTAATACATACACATCATAATGATGTTTACTGGATAAAAGGGGATAATGAACTTTTAATTCCAGCCATAGAGGACGTAGTTTTAAAAGTAGATGTAGAAAAACAGGAAATAATTATAAAGCCGGTGGAAACATGGATGTAAAAATAGATATATTAACCCTTTTTCCAGAAATGTTTCATATATTTAATTATAGTATAATTGGAAGGGCTATTGAAAAAAATATTTTAAGTATAAATACTTTTAATATAAGGAATTTTACCCAAAATAAACATAGAAAAGTAGATGATTATCCCTATGGGGGTGGTTCTGGAATGATAATGACTGCCCAGCCTATTGTGGATTGTATAAATAGTGTAAAAGCTCAAAATAAGGGTAATGTAGTGTATTTAGGACCTAGAGGTAAAATTTTCGACCAGTCTATGGCAAAAAAACTTTCAAGAGAAAAAGAACTAATATTTTTATGCGGACATTATGAAGGGGTAGATGAAAGAGTTTATAGGCATATAGACTTAGAAATATCTATTGGAGATTTTATAGTGACTGGTGGTGAAATGGCTTGTATTCCTATTGTGGACAGCATATGCAGAATGATACCTGGTGTACTTTCAAGTATTGAAAGTTATACTGAAGAATCTTTTTATAATGGGGTACTTGAATATCCACAGTATACAAGACCAGAATTTTTCAGGGGAGATAGGGTACCTGAAGTTCTCATATCTGGTCATCATAAAAATATAAGGAAATGGAGAAGGGCAAAGTCACTTATATTAACTAAAAGTAAACGCCCGGATTTATTTGAAAGAATAGAGCTATCCAAAGAAGATAGAGAACTAATAAAATTATATGAGAATGGATATACTGATTAAATAGTTCCTATTATAATTTAAGTTATAATCACAGATTTAAATTATATATTGAAAAAAAAATATGGTTGTGATAAAATTCTTTTTGTGTCATACGGGCGTTCCTCTGTCTATGAATATTACAAGATAAGAGCGTTTAATAATTGTTTAGGAGGTTATGCACAATGTTAGATATAATAAAGCAAATAGAATCAGAATATATAAGAACTGATCTGCCTAATTTTAACATAGGGGATACAGTAAAGGTTCATGTAAGAATTAAAGAAGGAAATAGACAGAGAGTACAGGTTTTTGAAGGTATAGTTTTGAAAAGACAAAATGGTGGTGTGAGGGAAACTTTCACGGTCAGAAGAGTTGCTTACGGTGTAGGTGTTGAAAGAACATTTCCTGTTAACGCTCCTATAATAGAAAAAATACAAGTAGTAAGAAGAGGTAAAGTAAGAAGAGCCAAATTATATTATTTAAGAGATAGAGTAGGTAAAGCGGCTAAGGTAAAAGAAATATTAAAATAAAAGAGGGGCTTTATAAAGTCCCTCTTTTGTATGTTAAGGTGGTGTAGAAGTGTGTTGAAGGAATTGATAGAACTTGGCAAATCTGTAGTGATAGCTATTATAGCTGCATTTTTAATTATAACTTTTGTATTTGAAACGGTAAGTGTAGATGGGCACTCTATGGATCCTACTTTAAACAATAAGGATCGTTTAATTGTGGAAAAAGTAAGTTACTATTTTAGAGCACCAAAAGCTGGGGATATAGTGGTAATAAAATATCCTGCAAATCCTAAAGAAAAATTTATTAAAAGAGTAATTGGGGTAGGTGGAGACAGGATAAAAATTGAAAATGGAAATCTTTATGTAAATGATGTACTTAAGAAAGAATCTTATATATTAGAACCCATGTTAGGTGATTTTGATGAGGTTACAGTACCTGAAAACACTGTATTTGTAATGGGAGATAATAGAAATAATAGCAGAGACAGTAGATTTTCCGATGTGGGATTTGTAGATTATAAAATGGTAGTGGGAAGGGCAGCCCTTAGAATATATCCTTTTAATAGGATGGGGAACTTAAGTTCAGTTGTAAATTAGAGGAGAAGAAATATATGGCTATAAATTGGTTTCCTGGACACATGGCTAGGACTAAAAGAGAAATAAAGGAGAGCTTAAAATTAGTAGATGCTGTCATAGAAATAAGGGATGCCAGGATAATAAGAGCTAGTAAAAATCCTGATATAGAGAATATCTGTGGCAGCAAACCTAGAATAATATTGTTAAATAAAAGTGATTTAAGTGAAGAAAGTATAACCAAGCAGTGGATAAGTTACCTTTCTGAAGATAATGTGAGGGTTTTAGCAGTAAATTGTAATACAGGCCAGGGTCTTAAAAGCATAAGGTCTATGTTAAATGAATTATTAGAAGAAAAGCATAATAGAATGAAAAAAAAAGGTGTTGCCAAAATAGTTGATAGAGCTATGGTAGTGGGAATACCAAATGTAGGTAAATCCTCCTTTATCAATAAAATGGCAAAAAGTAGTATAGCTAAAATAGGAGATAGGCCTGGAGTCACAAAAAGTAAGCAGTGGATTAAAACTAAATTAGGAGTAGAACTTATGGACACACCCGGTATATTGTGGCCTAAATTAGAAAGTGAGGAAACACAATTAAATTTGGCTTTTACCGGTGCCATAAAAGATGAAATTATGGATATAGAAAATCTGGCATTAATGCTTCTTAAAGTATTATGCAGGGATTATCCTGATAGAGTAATAAATAGGTATAAATTAGATGCATTAAGTGAAGAACCACTGGAGAATATGAATAACATAGCAAGAAAAAGAGGTGCTATATTATCTGGAAAAGAAATAAACTATAATAGAGTGTCTATTATGCTTTTAGATGAATTCAGAGGAGGAAAATTAGGGCCTATTTCTTTAGAAAAACCATAGTTATTGAGGAGTAATGGTAATGTATAAAAGTAGTGAAAATATAAATAGGCTTACTGAAGAAATAGAAAATTCATTCTGGGATAATTTGGAAAAATTTAATTTTGAAAAGATAAAAAGAGAAGTTACTAATTTAAAAAAAGAGTATTTTAGTTTTGAAGATCACAACATATTTATAAAGATCTTAAAAAGACTAAAGGCAGATAAGAGAAAAAATGTCAATGGATTATATTTGAATTTTTATAAATTTCTTTTGAATCAAAAAAAGGAAATTGAAAGAGTAAAACAAATGTACAATTTTGATAAATATTTTGGGAATTATATATATGTAGCTGGAACAGATGAAGTAGGAAGAGGGCCTTTAGCAGGTCCTATAGTTGCAGCTGCAGTTATACTTAATTTGAATTATGTAGAAGATAAAAATTTAATTTTAGGTGTAAAAGATTCTAAAAAACTTACTCAAAAGGCTAGATATGAATTATCACAGACTATAAAAGAAAAGGCTTTAAGCTATAGTATTGCAGTTATAAATAACAAAGAAATAGATAAGAGGGGAATTTCCTGGTGTAATAATGAAGTTTTAAGAAAAGCTGTATTGGGCTTGAAATTACCTGTAGAGTTGGTTTTATCTGATGGGTATGCTGTTAAGAATTTACCAGTTCGTAATGAATTTGTAATAAAAGGGGATTCAAAAAGTGTAAGTATAGCATCAGCTTCTATTATAGCTAAAGTCTATAGGGATGAACTCATGAGAGAGTATTCAAAGGTTTATACTGAATATAATTTTCAGAGTAATTCAGGTTATGGAACCAAGGAACATATTGGTGCCATAAAGAAGTACGGCACCTGTAAAATACATAGATTGAGTTTTTTAAGAAATATAGTATAAGATAAAACATATAAAGTTATATTTGAAAAGCATCTTTAATAAGTTTTATAGATGGAACATCATTATAAGTATTAAATATAATTTCTATTACGTCAAATCTGAAATTAAATTTAAATAATTTCTTTCTCAGCATATATATATTAGCTGCTTTGTAGATTTTAAGGCGTTTAGGATAATTCACAGACTCACAGGGATTTCCATATAATTTTCCATAGCGAGACTTAACTTCTATAAAGCAAATATAATCACCATCTTTTCCTATAATGTCTATTTCACCTACTTTACATCGGAAGTTTCTTTCAAGTACAGTATATCCTATTTGATTTAAATAATTTTTAGCAATATCTTCGCCCAGGGAACCTATATCCTTGTTAAAAGAATGCATAAATTTTCCCCTTTCATTTCCAACCTTTTTTATTATTATATCATTTGTAATAAAAATTTGCATTATTCACCTATTATTTTTTATTCAGTAAACTTTTGAATCATTTGATTCTAATTGCACTAGAATTTAAGTTATGTATTAGATTAGGTATGTATATATTTATGCAAATTAATAAGAAAAATATAGAAATTACGCTTCCAATGCTTATAATATCCATGTTATTAGTTCTTACTCCAATTAGAAACAATACAATTCCGAGCATTAATCCTAGGATTACAAATGTAAAATACATAAAACCACCCTATTTCTATAAAATTTGTATTAAATGACTTTTATTACATATATTATACAGTTATTGTAAAATAAAATAAAGATTTTTTCAGAGATTTCTATAAGATTTAATAGATTTTACTTATAAAAAATCCTCATTTATAAATTTTCTATAGTATAGGGCTTCTTTTATATGAATTTCTTTTATTTGTTCACAATCATTTAAATCAGCTATGGTTCTGGATATTTTTAGTATTTTACTATAAGCTCTAGTGGTTAAATTATATTTGATATAAATTTTTTTTATTAACTCTATGGATCTTTTATTAAGTTTACAGTATTTTCTTATAAGTGAGATGTTCATATCTGAATTATAGTATATATTTTCTTTTTTAAATCTTTCTTTTTGGATATCTCGGGCATTTTCTACTCTTTTTTTTATATTTATGGAACTTTCTCCTTTAGAATAATTTTCAATATACTTGAAATCGATGGGATTTACATATGTAAATAGATCTATTCTATCTAAAAAGGGTCTAGATAATTTTGATATGTACCTTTTTCTCTCATGTTCAGTACAAGTACAGGGCCTATTGGAAGAAAAATTTCCGCAGGGACATAGATTAGTGGCCAAAATAGTTATAAAATTACATGGAAAAGTAACGGTACCAGAAGATCTGCTTATGGTTATTTTTTTATCTTCTAAGGGCTGTCTTAAAGCTTCCAATACATTTTTTTTAAATTCTAATATTTCATCTAAAAATAGTATTCCATTGTGAGCTAGGGATATTTCACCAGGCATTAGATTTTTTCCTCCTCCTACTAGAGAAACAGAAGTGCTTGTGTGATGAGGACTCCTAAAGGGAGGAGTTTTAAGCAGCCCTTCTTTTTGTGGTAAATTTCCACTTACACTATATATTTTTGTAACTTCTAAGGCCTCCTTATAGCTTAGATCAGGTAATATGGAAGGCATTCTTTTAGCCAGCATGGTCTTTCCTGACCCAGGAGCACCTGAGATAAGTATATTGTGATTTCCAGCAGCGGCAATTTCCATAGCCCGTTTACAACTTTCCTGTCCTAATACATCTGAGAAATCAGGTAAAAATTGTTTTTTGGAATATGTTTTTTTATAGTTGTAGGGAAGCAGATCTCTGTGTTCTATAAAATAGACTACTTCCTTTAGATTTCTAAAGGCATAACAGTTACTTCCCTTTATTGAAGAACATTCTTCTGCGTTATTTATAGGAACTATAAAATTTATTATATTATTTTTTATACCTTCCATTGTTATTGGAAGTACCCCTCTTATCTTATTCAAGTCTCCGCATAGGGAGAGCTCTCCCATTATTAAAAATTTTTGTGAATCGTGAAAATTTATTTGATTTGTGGCAATTAATATTCCAAGGGCTATAGGTAAATCGAATAGAGAACCTACCTTTTTTATGTCTGCAGGAGCTAGATTAACTGTTATTTTTTTTACAGGAAATTCAAATCCAGAATTTATAATAGAAGTTCTTACCCTTTCTTTGGATTCTTTTACTGAAGTATCTGCAAGACCCACTATATTAAAAGATGGAAATCCCCTTTTCACATCTACTTCAACTGATATAATATTTCCCTCTATACCTAAAAAAGAAGCTGTATTTATTTTAATAGCCATTTTATGTTATCACCTCTGGCTAATTCTTGACAATAACTTACCATTTTAATCTTCTAGATATAAAAAATATTATAATTTTTCATATGTGTTTTTTAGCATCAAAGCGTCCTTTTCAAGCATAGGACTTTCACAGATTATACATCCCTTTGCTTTGAATTTTTTTAGACTTCTTAAACATTCTACATAATTGAAATCACTTTCAAGAAAGGGTAGATGATTCCTCTCCCCTTTTTCACTATAACGAATGCCAGATATATGTATATGCATATCATTTAAAGCTTCCTGTCCAAGTCTTTCTTCTACATATTGGAGAATCTGTTTAAAATCATCATAATTTTTTAATGCACCATTATATCTAGCATGAATATGGGCAAAATCTATGCAAAGTTTACAGGAAGGTACTTCTAGGCATAGAGAAACTAATTCTTCTAAACTGCCAAATTGGCTGCCTTTACCGGTGGTTTCCAGACGATAATCTACATTTTCATGGGGAAGCTTAAGCAAATTTCCTTTTATGGTATTATAAGTATCTTCTTTAGAATCTTTTAAATAAAATCCAGGGTGAAATACCAAGCTTCTTCCTTGAATTTTAGATAGTGCAGAAGCACCTTTTATAATTCTTTCTAGCGATTTCAGTTGTTTTTCTTCCTCATCTGCATTTAAATTTATGAAATATGACCCGTGAGCTGAGAGATAAAAATTATGCTCTATTTTTTTATTTAATATGGATTCTTTATTTTTATCTGTCACATTTACAGAACGGACAAAAGGCAGTTCCATGGCATCAAGGCCCAGGTAAGCCAGATAATCTATAGCAGAAGAATAATTGAATTTAGTGCTGCCATCTCCAAGTGGAAGTCCTGATATTCCAAATAATAACTTATTCATATTTAATCTCCTCAATCAAGTGATTCTTAGGTTCAGTTGGAGTTTTCTATAGAGAAATGCTATTCTCCAGCTGAACCTTATTAACAGTATTCTTAGTGTCTTTAGCACTTAGAATACGTTATCCTTTAGCCAGGTGCGTAGCAGTGCTTATCTTCCATTTTGAAGAAGATGGGAGTATTAGCACTGGTAGCATTCGGATAAAATCTTTTATTTAATAGTTAATATAACATATAAAAACTTCCTATGTAAACTTAAGCTGATATTTTATTGCTTAAGAATAAAATATTTGAATTGTGAGCATAATCTTTACATAATTATACATGGAGGATGTGAATAATATATGAATATATATGATCTGTGGTTTGCCTCTGCACGGATGTCTAATAAAATAAAAATTGATATTATAAAGAGGTTTTCTGATATACAGGAAATATATGAGAAAAATATTTATGATAATAATTATATATATTCTGTTAAGAAAAATGACAAAATATATATGGAATTTAAAAAAGCATGGGATAGAGAACAATTGCAAAATCTAATGGAATATTGTCTTAAGCAAAGCATTAAAACTGTAAATTTTTATGAAGAAGATTACCCGGAAAGGTTAAAAAATTATGGTGATTCTCCACCAGTTTTATTTTATAAAGGGAATATTAAGAATTTAAATAACAATTTAAATGTTGCATTGGTAGGCGCTAGGGATTGTAGTTTTTATGGAGAAAATATAACTTCATTAATAAGCAAAGAAATCTCTATAAATAATATTAATGTAATAAGTGGCATGGCAAGAGGAATTGACAGCTGTGCTCATAGAGCTTCCATAGAAAGTGGAGGATATACCTGTGGAGTACTTGGATCAGGGGTAGATGTAATATATCCTTCGAAAAATAAAAGATTATATGAAGATATTTTACAGAGGGGTTGTGTATTGTCTGAATTTATCCCTAAAACAAGGCCCTATGCTTATAATTTTCCTTTAAGAAATAGAATTATAAGTGGACTTAGTGATGTTATAATCATTGTGGAGGCAGGAGGTAAAAGTGGAGCTTTAATAACGGCTGGCTGTGCGCTAGAACAGGGTAAGGATGTGATGGCGGTACCGGATTCTATATTTTCTCCTAAAAGTAGGGGAACAAATAGGCTTATAAGAGATGGAGCTCATGTGTTTACATGCCTGCAGGATTTATTTCAATTATTATCGCTTTCTTATGTAAATAAAAATTATAAAAAAGAGGATATATTAAATGATAAAGAGGAAAAAATACTTAAAATTATAGGACAAATTCCTAGGAATATAGATGAAATATGTAGGATTACTAATATTGACATAAAACAATTATATGAGTTATTATTTGAATTGCAGTTAAAAAATAAAATAATATGTCTTTCTGGTAACTATTATGTAAAAATTGAAAGTAGTAGAAGTATTATGGATTAAGGTATATTTATTTAAATGAAGAATAATATTTAGTTAATTAAAGAGACTATAAAGTGATTCAGAGGTTTAGGTGGAGTTTGCTCATTAAGGATGCTTTTTTCCATCTAGCCCTTAGAAACACTTATCTAAAGGCATAGCAGTGCCCATTCCACATTTTGAGGAAACCAGGGGTGTTAGTTAATTTCAGCCTTATGATAAATATTAATGGGTAAAATAAGGGGGTGCAGTACTCTGGATTAGATTTTTACGATAACCAGAGCATAAAATGGGACAAAAATTAGTTATAGTTGAATCACCGGCAAAAGCTAAGACCATAGGAAAATATTTAGGCAAGAATTATGTAGTAGAAGCTTCAATGGGCCATGTTAGAGATCTTCCCAAAAGTCAATTGGGAGTTGATATAGATAATGATTATAATCCTAAATATATAACTATAAGAGGAAAAGGGGAAATCTTAGATAAACTCAGAAAGCAGGCAAAAAAGAGTGAAAAAATATATTTAGCTACAGACCCAGATAGAGAGGGAGAGGCTATTTCATGGCACTTATCTCATGTTCTGAAATTAGATGAGAATGAAAAGTGTAGAATAGAATTTCATGAAATTACTAAAAATGCTGTAAAAAATTCTATAAAATCTGCACGAGAAATAAATATAAATTTGGTTAATGCTCAACAGGCTAGAAGAATATTGGATAGGTTAGTAGGATATAAAATAAGTCCAATACTCTGGAGAAAAGTTAAATGGGGATTAAGTGCAGGTAGAGTACAATCTGTAGCACTTAAGATGATATGTGAGAGAGAAAAGAAGATACTGAGTTTTGTACCTGAAGAATATTGGACTATAGAATGTATGCTTCATAAGATGACCGAAAGCAAATGTTTTAATGTAAGACTTACTACTTTAAATAAAAAAAAGATTGAAATTTCTAATAAAGATGAAGCGGATAAGATCATCAAGGAATTGGAAAGTGGGGATTTTATTGTAAAATCCATTAAAAATACTTCTAAAAATAAAAATCCTCTTCCTCCATTTATTACAAGTACTCTTCAGCAAGATGCATATAAAAAATTGAATTTTTCCACAAAGAGAACTATGTCCATAGCACAACAGCTTTATGAAGGAGTGGACATAAAAGGCCATGGGACTATAGGTCTTATAACTTATATGAGAACTGATTCTGTAAGAATTTCTAAAGAAGCTCAACAAGTCTGTAGAGATTTTATAGTAAATCAGTTTGGAAAAGAATATGTTGAATCCACACCTAGGAATTTTAAAAGTAAGAAAAATATACAGGATGCCCATGAAGCCATAAGACCTACTAACATAGAGATAACACCAGATAAAGCCAAGGCAGATTTAAAACCAGATCAGTACAAGGTATACAAACTGATATGGGACAGATTTGTGGCCAGCCAAATGGCTTCTGCAAAAATTGATGTTACATCTATAGATATAGTTAATAATAATTATGGATTAAAAGTTGGAGGTTCTAAAATAAGTTTTTACGGGTTTATGAAAGTATATCAGTATGTAACAGAGGAAGAAAAATTAGATATAGTCCTACCAAAATTAGAAGAAGGAGAACTTCTGTTAAAAAAATCCATAGATGGAAAACAACATTTTACACAGCCGCCCGCTAGATTTTCAGAAGCATCCTTGGTAAAAACTCTTGAAGAAAATGGTATAGGTAGACCTAGCACCTATGCTCCTATTTTATCTACTCTTTTAGATAGAAAATATATACAAAGGGAAAAGAAGACTTTGATTCCAACGGAACTTGGAGATATAGTAAATAATATAGTTAGTGAATACTTTAAACAGGTAGTAGATGTGGAATTTACTGCTGAAATAGAATCTAAACTAGATAACATTGAAGAAGGAAAGGATAACTGGACTAAAGTAGTAGGAAAATTTTATGAACCTTTAAAAAAAGCTATTGAGATAGCAGAAAAAGAAGTTGCAAGAATTACCATAGAAGATAAAGTCACGGATGTAAAGTGTGACAAGTGTGGAAGAAATATGGTTATAAAACATGGGAGATTTGGAGATTTTCTAGCATGTCCAGGTTATCCGGAGTGTAAAAATACAAAACCTATAGTAGAAGAACTGGATGTTAAGTGTCCTAAATGTGGAGAGAAGATTTTAGTAAAGAAAAGCAGAAAAGGTAGAAAATTTTATGGATGTAGTTCTTATCCAGACTGTGATTTTGTAAGTTGGCTAGAACCCACAAATGAGCAGTGTCCTTTGTGTCACAGTTATATGGTTAAGAAATATAGCAAATCAAAAGGAAATTATTTAGAGTGTTCTAATTCAGAATGCAAACATAAAGAGTACAAAGAGTTAGAAGATAATAAGTAATATATTTTATAAAAAAGTCTTCCTTATAAAAATTATGTAAAAACCTTGGTGAATGTTTAAATAATTTTCCAGGGTTTTTAAACTTCTAACCGGTATATGTCAGTAAATCATAGTTGAATTATAATAATTATTATGTTATCATAATTAATGGATAAAATATAATTCTAAATATTTTAAAAAGTCAAAATTATTAGCACTATGGTTTAAAAAATTCTTTTTATCAGTATTAACAAGATATACATTTTTCAAATATTTTTAAGTAAGGTTTTAATTGATTAATCATTTAGGTATATAAAATAAATTCTAGTGGCAATGAGGAGGATATAAATGTCAACATTATTAGATAAAACAAGAAAACTCAATAAGATATTACAAAAATCAGGGGTGGAACCGGTAGTTTTTGATGATATATGTAAAATATTGAGTGAAGTTTTAGGCTGTAATGTCTATGTCATAAGCAGGAAAGGAAAAGTATTGGGGTATAATTTCCCAGATGGTTTTGAATGTAGTACAGTAAAAAATAAGATAATAAGTGAAATGAGATTTCCAGAACAGTACAATAATAGATTGCTGAATGCCCATGAAACCCTTCCGAACTTATCAAATCATGGAATTTGCGTTTTTGAAGATGGAACTCCTTGTGATTTGGAGGATAAAGTTACAACTATAGTTCCTATAATAGGGAATAGGGAAAGATTAGGTACTCTATTACTTGCTAGTTTTGGAGAAAAGTTTACAGATGAGGATTTAGTTTTGGGAGAGTATAGTGCAACTATAGTAGGTCTTGAAATATTAAAGTCTAAAAATGATGAGATTGAAGAAGAAGCTAGAAAAAAAGCTGTAGTTCAACTAGCAATTGGAACATTATCTTATTCTGAATTAGAAGCTGTAGAACATATATTTAACGAGTTAGATGGAAAAGAAGGATTGCTTGTAGCATCTAAAATAGCAGATAAGGTTGGAATAACTAGATCTGTAATAGTTAATGCACTTAGAAAGTTTGAAAGTGCAGGAGTAATAGAATCCAGATCTCTTGGAATGAAGGGAACTCATATCAAAATATTAAATGATAAATTGTTAGATGAATTGAAGAAGATAAAATAATTTTATCGTGGTTAAATATTGTAATTTTTATTGAATAGATGTATACCATGTGGTATACTACATAAGGTATTAAAATACACACATTATCTAATTTATAAGTAGGTGCCCCGTGGGTTGATTTGTAAATATGAAGATAATGGAGGAAAAACCTAGGAGGGAAATATAATGTCAATTATTTCAATGAAACAATTATTAGAATCTGGTGTTCATTTTGGCCATCAGACTAGAAGATGGAATCCTAAAATGGCTTCATATATTTTTACTGAAAGAAATGGAATCTATATAATAGATTTACAAAAGACAGTAAGAAAAATTGAAGAAGCTTATGAATTTGTGAAGAAAATTGCATCTGAAGGGAAGGACATATTATTTATAGGTACCAAGAAGCAGGCACAGGAAGCTATTAAAGAAGAGGCTAAGAGAAGCAATATGCATTATGTAAATAATAGATGGCTTGGAGGTATGCTTACTAATTTCTTAACTATAAGGAATAGAATCGGGAAGTTAGAAGAATTAGAAAAAATGGAAGAGGATGGAACGTTTGAAGTTCTTTCAAAAAAAGAAGTTATAAAATTAAGAAATGAAAAGCAAAAACTTGAGAGAAATTTAGGTGGAATCAAGGCTATGAATGCAGAAAATGTAGGTGCATTGTTCGTAGTTGATCCAAGAAAAGAAAAAAATGCTATTTCAGAAGCTAAAATTTTGGGTATTCCAGTAGTTGCTATAGTAGATACAAACTGCGATCCAGATGAAGTTGATTATGTTATACCTGGTAATGATGATGCAATAAGGGCAGTAAAATTAATTACATCTAAAGTGGCAGATGCAGTAATTGAAGGAAGACAAGGGGAACAATTAGCTGAGGAGTAATTTAACTTATAGAAGTTTTATATATTAGGGTCAAATACAAGTTAGGAGAGGAGTTGAAAAACCGTTGTTGGCAATTTTTATAATTGCCAGGTAGGGTGTTATGCATCCGAATTTAAGCCCTGGGAGTACGGGACCAATGGAAAGCACAGCTTTAAAATACTATGAACAGGGAAGTAAATGTAAGATTTTTAAAAATCTTATGTTACATGACGGATATATTTATGATAACTGCACAGATGGTAAAGGAACTTAGAGAAAGAACTGGAGCAGGGATGATGGACTGCAAGAAAGCTTTAAATGAAGCAGGTGGAGATTCAGAGAAGGCTATTGAAATATTAAGAGAAAAGGGATTGGCAGCTGCAGCTAAAAAATCTGGCAGAATAGCTTCTGAAGGATTAGTCAAGACATATGTTTCAGAAGATGGGAAGGTTGCTTCCATAGTAGAAGTAAACTGTGAAACAGATTTTGTAGCGGTAAATGCGGATTTCGTAAATTTTGTAGATAATTTAGCAAAACAGATTTCTTTGTCTGAGTCCACTACAGTAGAGGAATTAAGTGAGGAAAAGTATATATCAGATGATAGTAAAACCGTAAGCGAAACATTAGTAAATTTAATTTCAAAACTTGGAGAAAATATGGCAATAAGAAGATTTGAGAGATTGGCTGTTTCAAAGGGTTTAATTGAAAGTTATATACATGGTGGCGGAAGGATAGGAGTTCTTGTTAAACTTGAATGTGAAAAAGAAAGTGAAATTTTAAAAGAAGTTGCAAAAGATGCAGCTATGCAGGTTGCTGCAACTAATCCGTTGTTTTTAAGTAAAGATACAGTAGATGGCGCTACTTTGGATAAAGAAAAAGAAATATTTAAAGTTCAAGCATTAAATGAAGGTAAACCTGAAAAAATTGCTGAAAAAATAGTTATGGGTAGAGTTCAAAAATATTATAAAGAGAATTGTTTAATTGAACAACTATGGGTAAAAGACTCTGATTTAACTATTGACAAATATTTAAAGAGCAAGTCAAAAGAAGTGGGAGCACCTATAAAAATATCTAATTTCATAAGATTTGAAAAAGGTGAAGGTATAGAGAAAAAAGAGGAAGATTTTGCTGAAGAGGTTAGAAAGCAGATAGAGGGTAAATAGTAACTTAAAAGAGGACACTGCGTGTTCTCTTTTTTAGGGTGCTAAAAAATATTTTTTTATTGTAGTTTCACTTTACTATAGTTTGGAGGTATAATATAATGTGTAATCCTATATACAAGAGAGTAATGCTGAAACTTTCAGGAGAAGCTCTTTCAGGGGATATTGGATATGGAATAGATTTCGATATAACAAAAAGTATAGCCACTGAAATAAAAAAGTTGATATCAATGGGAGTGTCAGTAGGAATCGTAGTTGGTGGAGGAAATATATGGAGAGGAAGAAGCGGCAAGGGAATGGATAGGACCACAGCAGATTATATGGGAATGCTTGCTACATGTATAAATGCTTTGGCGCTTCAGGATTCACTTGAAGATCTAGGCATAAACACAAGAGTACAGACGGCCATTGAAATGAAAGAAGTGGCAGAACCCTTTATAAGAAGAAGAGCTATGAGACATTTGGAAAAGAACAGGGTAGTAATATTTGCAGCAGGTACAGGAAACCCTTATTTTTCTACGGATACCACTGCGTCCCTCAGGGCAGCGGAAATAGAAGCAGAAATTATATTACTTGCCAAAAAAGTAGACGGTGTTTACGACAAAGACCCTTATAAATATAGTGATGCTAAAAAATTTGACAAATTAACTTATATTGAAGTACTTGAAAAGGGACTTCAGGTTATGGATTCTACAGCTACATCGCTTTGTATGGATAACGACATACCTATTTTAGTATTTGGACTTGATAAACCGGAGAACATAAGTAAAATTGTTCTTGGGGAAAAAATTGGTACGCTTGTTTGTAAAGAATAGAAATAAGGAGGTATTTTTATGATTAAAGATATTTTAAATAAGGCAGATGAAAAGATGAATAAGACTGTAGATGTTTTAGTAAAAGAACTAGCTTCTATGAAAGCAGGAAGAGCTAATCCTGCCATATTAGATAAAATAGAAGTGGAGTATTATGGTGCAATGACCCCTATAAGTCAATTAGCAGGCATATCTGTTCCTGAGGCTAGAATACTTGCCATACAACCATGGGATAAAAGTGCATTGAAATCTATAGAAAAAGCAATATTGAAATCTGATCTTGGTATAAATCCATCAAATGATGGAGAGATAATAAGACTTATAATACCTGAGCTTACAGAGGAAACGAGAAAAAATATAGTTAAGAACATAAAAAAAACCGGTGAAGATTCAAAAGTGGCTGTAAGGGGAATAAGAAGAGAATGTAACGATAAATTTAAAGCTTTAAAAAAGAAAAATGATATTTCCGAGGATGAAATTAAAAAAGGTGAGGAACAAATACAGAAAAAAACTGACATTTTTATAAAGAATATAGATGCAATACTTGAAAAGAAAGAAAAGGAGATTATGTCATTATAATTAGATTTTAAAACCTGCCAATTTGCAGGTTTTTATTAAATATAAATTTTAATGAATGGAGATATATTCATGTTAAAGTTCTTTAATTCTCATAGGAGTAAAAAAAATGAAGATGAAAAGGTACATATTGATTTAAATAATATTCCATCACATATAGCTATTATAATGGATGGAAATGGAAGATGGGCCAAGAAAAGAAATCTTCCAAGAGTTATGGGACATAAAGCAGGAGTGGAGGCCATAAGGGAGATTGTAAAAGAATGTAGTAATCTAAAAGTGAAGTATTTAACTCTATATGCTTTTTCCACAGAAAATTGGAAAAGACCTAAAGAAGAAGTTAGTTCCCTTATGAATCTCTTAGTGGAATATTTAAGAAGAGAATTTAAAGAGTTAAATGACAATAATGTTGTAATAAATTATATAGGCAATATACATAAGTTACCTTCTTTGTGTGAAAAAGAATTGATTACATCTAATAAAAATACAAAAAACAATACAGGATTAAATTTAAATTTGGCACTAAACTATGGCGGAAGAGATGAAATAGTTAGAGCATTTAAACTTATGTATGAGGATATAAATTCCGGAAAAATCAGTAAAGATAATATAACTGAAGATACTTTATCTGGGTATTTGTATACAAAAAATATGCCTGATCCTGATTTAATAATAAGACCTAGTGGAGAACAACGTTTAAGTAATTTTCTTTTATGGCAGTGTGCATATTCTGAATTTTGGTATTCTGATATAAATTGGCCGGACTTTAAAGTTTGGCACCTTCATAAAGCTATTTTCGATTATCAAAATAGGGATAGAAGATTTGGAACTGTATAATAGTAAAATATATTTATCCAAAGGCTAAAGTTAGCTGACACTCCCAAACTTCTTAAAAGTGAAGGATGAGTACTGCCATGCCCTTGGATAAGTTCTTTTAGAGTTCAGATGAAGAAAAGTATTTCTTTTATAAGCAAATTTCATCTGAACATCTGAATCACTTGATAGTTTTTTGACTGTTGATATTTTTATATACCTTATTATGGAGGTGGAGTAGTGAATAATAGATATTTGGGAGCTGTTACATTAATACCTTTTGTTTTTATATTATTTTTAGGTGGTATTTATTTAAAATATGGTATTATGATAATTTCTCTTGTAGGAATGTATGAATTTTACAAAGTAACAAAAACTAAACGTTTAAATCCAATAAATATAATAGGATATCTACTATGTATAATTTATTATATAAGTTTAAAGACAGAAGTAAATTATAAATTTTTATTTTTTACTATTATAGTGTCCATTTTTATGCTTTTATGTGTTCTGGTTGTAGATATAGAATATAATTTTTTAGACATAGCTGTCACTTTATTTGGATTTTTATATATAGCCTTATTTTTTAGTACGATAACTCTGGTAAATAAGGGTTTGTATGGGAATTATATGGTATGGCTTATAGTTATATCTGCATGGTGCTGTGATACTTGTGCCTATTATACAGGCAAGTTTTTTGGGAAAAAAAAGCTCTGTCCTAAGGTGAGTCCTAAAAAAACTGTAGAAGGAGCTATTGGAGGAGTTATTGGAAGTGCCATAGCATGTTGTTTATTCGGGGGCTTTGCCATTATAATGGGAATACCTATGCCCTTATACCACTATATAATATTAGGTATATTAAGTGGCATATTTTGCCAATTTGGAGATTTGGCTGCTTCCTCCATAAAAAGATATACAAAAGTAAAAGATTATGGTAATTTAATACCGGGGCATGGGGGTATTTTAGACAGATTTGACAGCATACTTTTTTCTGGAGTTGTAGTATACTATTACTTAGTGTTTGTTGCAGCTATTTATGTATATTAAGATTTGTTATTTAGGGAGATTTTTCATATAGATGGAAGATCTCTCTTTTTGTCTTTAAGCTATTATGCTTATGAACCCATATTATTTTGAGAATATAATAAAATATTGTAAATTATATGTAAATGATAAGGTTATTTATTTTATAACATAAATATGGTATAGTTAATCATATTAAAATTATGTTTGGTTTGTAGTTGTATTTAGTATAAGGAGTTGTTACAATGAAAAAAATTTCTATACTGGGTGTTACTGGCTCTATAGGCACTCAGGCTTTAGACATATTGAGAAAGGATGAGGAAAACTTTAAGCTTGTAGCAATATCTTCCCATAGTAGTGTAAACAAACTTTTAGATATAGTAGATGAATTTAATCCTTCCTATGCGGTATTAACTGAAAGAAATGCTTACTTAAAATTTAAGGATCATTGTAGTAATAAAAATTTAGATACCAAAATATTATTTGGAATAGATGGGTTAAATACCATAGCCGCTTTGCCGGATATTGACATGGTGCTTACTTCTGTAGTTGGAATGGTAGGGCTGGTTCCCACTATAAAGGCAATAGAATCAGGTAAAGATATAGCGCTGGCTAATAAAGAAACACTGGTAGTAGCAGGAGAGTTAGTTACAAAATTAGCAAAAAAAAATAATATAAAGATATTTCCTGTGGATTCTGAGCATAGTGCCATTTTTCAATGCATTAAAGGAAATAACTTTCAGGATATAGAAAGATTGTATCTCACTGCTTCTGGAGGACCTTTTAGAGGAAAGACTAGAGAACAGCTTTTGAATGTCACCGTAAAAGAAGCATTAAATCATCCCAGCTGGAAAATGGGAAAAAAACTTACTATAGATTCTGCTACTCTCATGAATAAAGGACTGGAAGTTATAGAAGCTCATTTTCTTTTTGATATGCCTTATGAAAAAATAAAGGTAGTAGTTCATCCCGAAAGTATAGTTCACTCTATGGTAGAATATAAGGATGGAAGCATTATGGCACAGCTTGCCAGTGCCGATATGAGACTTCCTATACAGTATGCATTAAATTACACTAAAAGAAGAGAAGCTTTAGTAGATAGGCTTGACTTTTATAATATGAAAAATCTAAGTTTTGAAAAACCTGATATAGATACTTTTAAACCGCTTAAATTAGCATATGATGCAGGAAAAATTGGAGGTACAATGCCTGCTATACTAAATTGTGCCAATGAAGCAGCGGTGGAACTTTTTCTTCTTAATAAGATTAAGTTTTTAGATATAAGCTATATATTAGAAGAGTGTATGAATAAATTTACCTATTCTAACATATACACTGTAGAAGATTTACTACATATAGAAATAAAAGTGAAGAAATATGTAAAAGATAGATTTAGTAAATAAAAGAAATATGATTAGGAGGAATACCACTTGTATATAATATTAGCTATAATAGCGTTTGGTGTGTTAATTATAATTCACGAACTGGGACATTTTATATTAGCAAAATTAAATGGTGTAAAGGTAGAGGAATTTTCCATAGGTATGGGACCTAAGCTTTTTGGAATAAAAGGAAAGGAAACTGAGTATCTTATAAAACTTCTTCCTATTGGAGGTTATGTTAAAATGCTTGGTGATGAAGGAAAAAGTGATGATCCAAGGGCCTTTAATAATAAAAGTGCTGTTAGAAAACTTAGTATTGTAGCAGCAGGACCTATAATGAATTTTATATTGGGTATAATATTGTTTTCTATTATAGCTTCTGCTAGAGGATATCTCTCTCCTGTAGTAAGTAAAACCATCTCTAATGGACCGGCAGCTATGGCAGGAATTAAGTCGGGAGATAAAATAACCAAAGTCAATGATTCCAAGATATCCACCTGGGAGGATTTTGTTACAGAAATATATACCACTGCAGGAAATCCAATCAATATAAGTTATGAACGTAAAGGAATAACAAATCAAGTAAATGTAACTCCAATAAAGGATGAAAAGGAAAATAGGTATATTGTTGGAATTGAAGGCACTCAGGTAACTAATCCTACCCTAGCCCAATCCATGTCCTATGGAGTTATAGAAACTAAGTCACTTATAAAACAGACATTTAGTTTTTTTAAAACATTATTTAAAGGAAAGGCATCTATGAATGATGTAGGAGGACCTTTGACCATAATAAAAATTTCTGGTGCGGCAGCAAAAGCAGGTATATTGAGTTTATTGGCTTTTTCAGCCTACATAAGTATACAACTTGCCATATTTAATATAATACCATTTCCAGCTTTAGATGGAGGGTATATATTGCTATTTTTATTTGAAATAGTAACAGGCAGGAAAGTAGATGATAACAAGGTAGGTATAATAAACTATGTGGGTTTTGCTATACTTATGGCTCTGATGGTATTAGTCACTGTAAAAGATATATTTTATCCTATAAAATTTTAGTTTTTATTTAAACTCTAATATTTTAAAGAAGGTGAAAAGGTGAAAAGGGCAAATACTAAAGAAATAAGAGTAGGAAAGGTGGTTATAGGAGGTAATGCTCCTATAGCTGTGCAGTCGATGACTAATACGGATACAAAAAATACAAAGGCTACCATAGAACAAATACATAATCTTAAGAAGGCAGGGTGTGATATAGTAAGATGTGCAGTACCGGATATGGAAGCCTGTGATGCCTTAAAAACTATTTTAAAAGAAGTGTCTATACCGCTGGTGGCAGATATACATTTTGATTATAAGTTAGCTATTAAGTCCATAGAAAATGGAGTGTCAGCTCTTAGAATAAATCCAGGAAATATTGGGAATATAGATAAAGTAAAGATGGTGGTGAAATCAGCAGGAGAGAGAAATGTTCCAATTAGAATAGGGGTTAATTCAGGCTCCTTAAAAAAAGATATTTTAAATAAATATGGCAGGGTATGTGCTGAAGCACTGGTGGAGAGTGCGCTAGAGCATGTTAGGATATTAGAGGATATAGGATTTTATAACATAGTTATATCCATAAAATCTTCAAATGTAAATGACATGGTACAAAGTTACAGGCAAATATCTAAATTAGTAAGGTATCCACTTCATCTTGGAGTAACAGAAGCAGGAACTTTGTGGAGGGGTACTATAAAATCTAGTGTAGGCGTAGGAACTCTTTTGATGGAGGGAATAGGAGATACTATAAGAGTTTCTCTTACAGGAAATCCCGTAGAAGAAGTTAGAGTAGGCAGGGAAATATTAAAAGCATGTGGACATCTAAAAGAAGGAATAGAATTTATATCCTGTCCTACCTGTGGGAGAACAAAAATTGATTTAATTAAGATAGCTGAAGAAGTAGAGAAAAAACTTTCTAATGTGGATAAAAACATAAAGGTAGCTGTTATGGGATGTGTGGTAAACGGACCAGGAGAAGCAAAAGAAGCAGATATCGGCATAGCAGGAGGCATGGGAGAAGGACTTATATTTAAAAAAGGAAAAATATTGAGAAGGGTAAAAGAGGAGAATTTAGTGGATGCACTTATAGAAGAAGTGAAAAATATTTGATTTTTAAATAATGTATTGTTTAAAAATTCGCTCTCATATACCATCTTTTGGAGTTATCCGAAGGCTACCATCGCTAAACCCCCATCTTCTTCAAAAGTGGAGGATAAGCGTGACTAACGCCTCTGGATAAGTTCTTCTAGGGCTCAGATGGAGAAAGGTATTCCTTATAAGCAAACTCCACCTGAACCTCTGAATCACTTGATAGGTTGAGGAGGTAAAGAATGGGTGTGGATATTGTAAAGATGCTGCAAGAGGATTTGGATTTAGACAGTAACACCATGACAGAAAGTATAAAACTTTTAAAAATACAGTATCTCAAAAAGAGTAATAAATTAAAGGTAATAGTGAAGTCACAAGAAAGCTTGGATTCTCGTATACAAAGTAAAATACGGGATATAATTAATAAAAAATTGGGAGGCTTTTGCAGTATAGAACTTATATGTTATAAGGATATATCTAATATATGCTTAAAAGATATAAGTGAGGTTCACTGGATTGAGCTTACAGGCATAATGGCTTCATATATTCCTGTATGCAGAGAATTTTTAGAAAAATGTTCTAAGGAAGTAGAGGGAGATCTGCTTAAAATTTCTACCGGAAATGAGTTTATATGTAATTTACTTAAAAATAAAAATATAGAAAAACTTATGTGCAGAACTATAAGGGATTTATTTGGTGTTGAATGTTCTGTAGTTGTAAATTATGATAAGGCGTTGAACATTAAAGATTATTTGGAGAAAAGCGAAAGAGAAGAAAAAAAATATATAGAAAGTATTTTTAAATATAGGGATGAAAAGTTTAGAAAATCCAGTGATATGTCTTCTGCAGCAAAAAAAATTGAAGAACATAAAGGGGTAGATAGAAAAGAAAATTGTCATGAGAGAAGCCCTGTAATTATAGGAAAAGCTATAAGCGGAGTTCCTGTGGAAATTGTAAGTATAACTGATATATCTAAGACAGTTATAATAAAAGGAGACATATTTAAAAAAGAAATTATAGAGACCAAGACGGGAAGAAAAATAGTTACTTTTTATATAACTGACTATACAAGTTCTATTACAGTGAAGTTTTTTCCAAAGCCTAAAGATGTAGATAGAATAATAGAGGAAATAAAAGAAGGGCTCTATTGTATGGTCAAAGGAGAAGCTGTAAATGATATTTATGCAAGAGAGTTAGTCATAATGGCTAAGGATATAGTAAAAATTCACAAAGAAGAAAAAATGGATACCTCAGAAGAGAAAAGAGTGGAACTTCATCTACATACTCAAATGAGTGCTATGGATGCAGTTAGTTCTGCATCGGATCTTATTAAAAGAGCGGCTCTGTGGGGACATAAGGCTATTGCAATAACGGACCACGGTGTAGTTCAGGCATTCCCGGAAGCTATGGAAGCGGCTAAAAAGAACAACATTAAAGTTATATATGGTATAGAAGCATATATGGTGGATGATGGTATTCCTATTGCTGTAAATGGAGATGAAAAAACATTAGATGATACTTTTGTAATTTTTGATATTGAAACTACAGGTTTCTCTATGACAAATGATAATATAATAGAAATAGGTGCCATTAAAATAAAAGAAGGAAAAGTAATAGGTAATTTTAGTGAGTTTGTAAATCCAGAAAGGTCGATACCACTAACTATTACACAACTTACCGGTATCACAGATGAAATGGTACAAAATTGTGAAAATATAAAAGCTATTCTGCCTAAATTTATGGAATTTATAGATAATTCTGTAGTGGTGGCTCATAATGCTAATTTTGATGTGGGATTTATAAAAAAGAACTGCATGGAGTTAAATTTAAAATTTAAAAATCCAGTTATGGATACCATACCTCTCTGTAAATTTTTATTTCCAGAGCTTAAAAAGTTTAAATTAAATGTAATTGCAAAACATTTAGATATATCTTTAGAAAATCATCATAGAGCTGTAGATGATGCGGGAGCTACTTGTGAAATACTTTTAAGATGTTTTAAAATGCTCAAAGAAAAAAATATTTTGAACCTTGGAGATTTAAATAAAGAATTTTTGAGTAATATAGATGTTAAAAAACAGCCTATGTACCACCTTATAATATTGATTAAAAATCAGATAGGACTTAAAAATTTATATAAAATGGTATCTCAATCCAATTTAAATTATTTTTTTAAAAAACCCCGAATGCCTAAAAGCATTATTATAAAACATAGAGAGGGTCTTATAATAGGAGGAGCCTGTGAAGCAGGTCAAGTGTATAAAGAGGTACTTGGAGGTAAAAGTGACAGTGAGTTAAAGGACATACTAGACTTTTACGACTATTTGGAAATACAACCTTTAGGAAATAATTTATTTATGGTAAGAAATGGTCTGGTAAAAGATATAGAACAATTAAAAGACATAAATAGAAAGATATGTGACCTTGGAAGTATTAATAACATCCCTGTAATAGCTACAGGAGATGTACACTTTATGGATCCTAAAGATGAAATATTTAGACGTATAATAATGGCAGGCCAGGGATACTCAGATGCAGATAATCAACCCCCTCTCTACTTTAGAACCACAGAGGAGATGCTTTCCGAATTTGAATATTTAGGCGAAAAGAAAGCAAGAGAAGTTGTGATTGAAAATACTAATAAGATTGCAGATATGATAGAAGAGGTAAAACCTATACCTGATGAAACTTTTCCTCCGAAAATAGAAGGAGCAGAAGAAGAAATTAAAAATATGACTCTTAAAAAAGTGCATTCTATATATGGGGATAATCTGCCAGAGATTGTACAGGAGAGATTGGATAAAGAGTTGAATTCTATAATAAACAACGGATATGCTGTACTTTATCTTATTGCACAGAAATTAGTGGAAAAATCTTATAAGGACGGGTATCTGGTGGGTTCCAGAGGTTCTGTGGGATCTTCTTTTGTGGCAACTATGTCTAATATTACAGAAGTTAATGGACTTCCGCCTCATTATGTGTGTCCAAATTGTAAATACAGTGAGTTTTTTACGGATGGTTCCATAGGCTCTGGAGCAGATCTGCCCGATAAAAGTTGTCCTAATTGTGGTGAAAAACTTATGAAGGACGGTCATGATATACCTTTTGAAACTTTTTTGGGATTTGCAGGGGATAAAGAACCAGATATAGACTTGAACTTTTCAGGTGAATATCAACCTGTAGTACATAAGTATACGGAAGTTTTATTTGGAAAAGATCACGTATTTAGAGCAGGAACTATAGGTACTATAGCAGAAAAAACTGCTTATGGATATGTTAAAAAATACATAGCAGAGAAGAATATGGTGCTGCCTCAGGCTGAAATAGAAAGACTTACAAAAGGGTGTACTGGAATAAAGAGAACTACGGGACAGCATCCTGGAGGAGTTATGGTAGTTCCAGATGACAATGATATACACAATTTCACACCGGTGCAGCATCCTGCAGATGATAACAGTACAGAAATAATAACTACTCATTTTGATTATCACTCTATAAGTGGAAGATTGTTAAAGCTTGATATACTGGGTCATGATGATCCCACTGTACTTAGAATGCTTCAGGATTTAACAGGACTTGATCCTAAAACCATACCTCTTGGAGAGTCAAAAGTTATGAGTTTATTCACTTCTCCAGAGGCCCTTGGAGTTAGTGAAAAGGAAATCGACTGCTCTGTGGGAACTTATGGGCTTCCGGAATTTGGAACAAAGTTTGTAAGACAGATGCTGATGGATACCCATCCAAAAACTTTTGCAGATTTAGTGAGAATTTCAGGGTTATCCCATGGCACGGATGTTTGGCTTAACAATGCCCAGTATTATATAAAGGAAGGCTACACTACATTGCAAGACTGTATAGCTTGCAGAGATGATATAATGATATATTTGATTCAAAAAGGTCTTCCCCCTAAAACGTCTTTTACAATAATGGAAATAGTGAGAAAAGGGAAGGGACTTAAAGAAGAACATGAAGCTATAATGAGAGAACATAATGTGCCTAATTGGTATATTGAATCCTGTAAAAAAATAAAATACATGTTTCCAAAAGGTCATGCAGTAGCTTATGTAATGATGGCAGTTAGAATAGCATATTTTAAAGTATACTATCCCAAGGCATATTATGCTGCATATTTTACTGTAAGGGCAAATGAGTTTGATGCAGATATAGTAGTTCAAGGGGAAGGCGCCATAAAGAAAAAAATGGATGAGCTCTATGCTCAGGGCAATAATTTAACGCAAAAGGATAAAGGCCTTCTTACCATATTGGAACTGTGTTATGAGATGAATAAAAGAGGAATAAAATTTTTAAAGGTAGACTTGTATAAATCTCATGCTACAAAATTTTTAATAGAAGAAAGTGGAATAAGAGTTCCGATGAATTCTCTGGCAGGGCTTGGGGAAAATGCTGCTAAAAATATAGTAAAAGCCAGAGAGGAAGGAGAATTTATATCTAAGGAGGATTTAAGAATAAGGGCTAAAGTTTCTAAAACGGTAATAGATACTTTAAATAACCATGGATGTTTGGGTAATCTTCCAGAAACCAACCAATTATCTTTATTTATGTAAAATTGATATATCCTTTATATGTTAAGGCATATAATTAATAAATATATAAATAATCAGTGATTTAAAGTTCTGTATAATTTTTCTTGAAATACAATGTAGAGTGTGTTAGAATAAAAGTGGTAAATCTACAGCAATTTATTTGGTATGTAGGAGTGGGTTTGAGCCCGCTCTTTCTATTTGTCAAAAACGCAGCGAAAGTTGCGTTTTTAAATTATTAATGACTGTTAACATTTCTTAAGGGAGTGTGTAACATTATATGTAAGGAGGTTTAAAATGGGTAATCATATATTGGAAGAAAGAGTATTAAAACTTATAAAACCCATAGTTGATAATTTGAATTTTGAACTATATCATTTAGAATTTAAAAGAGAAGGAAATAATAATTATTTGAGAATATTTATAGATAAAGAAGAAGGAAATATAGCACTTGAGGATTGTGAAGCTGTAAGCAGGGCAGTCAGTGATATATTAGATAGGGAAGATCCTATAAAAGATCCTTATTATTTAGAGGTTTCATCTCCAGGTATAGAGAGAACACTTTATACCCATGAACATCTTAAAAGATATATTGGATTTAATGTGATAGTTAATATACAGGGACTTTTAAAGGGAAACAAAAAGTATCAGGGAAAACTTTTGTCTTTTGATGAAAGTGTACTAAGGGTTAGTTGTGAAGGAGAAGAGATTGTTATTCCAAAAAGTAAAATTTCAACTGTAAATTTAAAAGATGATCTTTAAGAGGAGGTATATTTTGAAATGAATCAGGAATTTATAGAAGCCTTAAAAGAAATAGTTAAAGAAAAAGGTATAAGTGAAGATTTATTGTTTACAACTATAGAAGATGCATTAGTTGCTGCCTATAAAAAAAATTATGTAGGACATGGAATAAGCAATCAAAATGTTAAGGTTACTATGAATAGGGAAAATGGAGAAATTCATGTTTATTCACAGAAAAGCATAGTAGATAATGTAGTAGATGATGTAAGTGAAATAAGTTTAGAAGATGCAAAAGAAATAGATCCAAATTATAATATGGGAGATGTAGTAAATATAGAAGTTACTCCCAGAAAATTTGGGAGAGTAGCTGCTCAGGCTGCAAAACAAGTAGTTATACAGAGGATAAAAGAAGAAGAAAGAAGAATTATATATAATGATTTTGTTGAAAAAGAGGATGATATAATAACAGGTACTGTAATTAGAAAAGATAAAAACAATATACTGGTGAACCTAGGAAAAACTGAGGCGATCCTTGGACCTAACGAACAAATACCTGGAGAAAAATATAATTTCAATGATAAACTGAAACTATATATTGTAGAAGTTAAAAATACTACTAAGGGAGCTCAAATTGTAATATCTAGAACTCATCCAGGTCTTATAAAGAGATTATTTGAACTTGAGGTGCCAGAAGTATTTGATGGAACAGTCGATATAAAGTCCATAGCAAGAGAAGCAGGTTCTAGAACAAAAATTGCAGTACATTCAAATGACGAAAATGTAGATCCTATGGGAGCTTGTGTTGGACCTAAAGGTGTAAGGGTTCAAAATATAGTAAATGAGTTAAAAAGTGAAAAAATAGATATAATAAAATGGAGTAAACTTCCGGAAGAGTATATAGCAAACGCCCTTAGTCCTGCTAAGGTCTTAGATGTTACTTTGGATGAAGAAATTAAATTTGCTCAAATTGTGGTAGATGACAGCCAGCTGTCACTGGCCATAGGTAAAGAGGGGCAAAATGTAAGATTAGCAGCAAAACTTACAGGTTGGAAAATAGACATAAAGAGTAAATCACAAAGTGATGTAGAAGATGAAAAAATTGATTAAGGTGGTGCTTGTATGAAAAAGAAGAAGATACCGCAGAGAATGTGCACGGGATGTATGGAAATGAAACCTAAAAAAGAACTTATAAGAATAGTAAAAAATAAAGAAGGAGAGGTTTTTGTAGATCCAACAGGCAAAAAGAATGGTAGAGGGGCCTATATATGCAGAGATAGCGAGTGTCTTGAAAAAGCTTTTAAGAATAAAAGAATTCAAAAAAATCTTGAAATACAGATTGATGAAGTATTATATAATAGTTTAAAGGAACAAATAGAAAATGAAAAATAAATTTTTGGGTTTTATAGGGTTAATAAAACGTGCAGGAAAGCTTTTAGAAGGATATAATATATGTGAAGAAAAAATAAAAAAAAATAAAGTCTATTTTATTGTAATGTGTCATGATATTTCTGAAAATACATGGAATAAATTTTTAAATTACAGTAATAAATATAAAATACCAATCGCAAAGCTGTCATATAGTAAAGAAGAACTTGGAAATGCAATAGGAACAAAGGAGATAAAAGTTGTAGGAGTTGCAGATAAAAACATGGGAAAAAAATTATATGATTTATGGCAGCAAGAGGAAAAACTTTAGTCTCGGGGGTGAATAGTTTGTCGAAAATAAGAATTTATGAATTAGCTAAAGAATTAAATATATCAAGTAAAAAATTAATTACACTGCTTTTAGAGGAGTTTGGAGTAGAAGTAAAAAATCATATGAGTGTAATAGAGGAAGAAGATGCAGATTTAATCAAGGAGTTTATTGAAGAAAATGAAGACAAAGAGGAATATTTAGAAGATAAATATAAAAATTTACCAGAAGAAAAATCCGAAAAATTTAAAAAAAATACCGGGAATACGGTTAAAATTGCAGATAAAAATAAGGATAAACAGGATAAACCTGTAAAAAACTTGGAAGAACAAGTTTCCAAAGAAAATCATGAAGTGGAAATAGAAGATACCATAACAGTAAAAGAATTTTCTGAAAAAATAGGTAAACCCATTACAGAAGTTATAAAACAACTTATATTTATGGGAGTAATGGCAGCCATAAATCAGGAGATAGATTTTAGTACTGCGGAAAAATTAGGAGAAAAATTTGATATTACCGTATTAAAAAAGAAGGAAGATATTGATAAAGGTGTAGCAGAACAAGATGAGGATGAGGACGAAGATATTAATGTAGAAAAAAGGCCTCCTGTTGTAACTGTTATGGGACACGTAGACCATGGAAAAACATCTCTTTTAGACGCTATAAGAAAATCTAAGGTAACTGCTACAGAGGCAGGAGGAATAACACAGCATATAGGTGCCTATACCGTTACCATAAATGGGGAAAAAATAACTTTTTTAGATACCCCAGGGCATGAGGCTTTCACTGCTATGAGAGCCAGAGGAGCTCAAATAACAGATATAGTTATTCTGGTGGTAGCTGCAGATGATGGAATAATGCCGCAAACTGCTGAGGCAATAAATCACTGTAAGGCAGCAAATGTTCCTATAGTTGTAGCTATAAATAAAATAGATAGACCTGGCGCCAATGTAGATAAAGTAAAACAAGAGCTTACAGAGTATGAACTTGTACCGGAAGATTGGGGAGGAGATACTATATGTATTCCTGTATCTGCACATACTAAAGAAGGAATTGATACGCTGCTGGAGATGCTTCTTTTAACGGCAGAAATGCAGGAACTGAAGGCAAACTCAAATAGAAATGGTAAAGGTACAGTGGTAGAAGCTAAATTGGATAAGGGTAGAGGAGCGGTTGCAACACTTCTTATTCAAAATGGAACGCTTAATGTGGGAGATTCCATAATAGTTGGAAGTACTTATGGCAGAATTAGAGCCATGTTTGATGATAAAGGAAATAAAATTAAATCAGCAGGACCTTCCATACCTGTAGAAATACTTGGATTATCTGAGGTACCTGCAGCAGGAGATAGGTTTCATCAGGTTAAGGATGAGAAAACTGCAAGGGATATAGCAGAAAAGAGAAAACAAAAAATAAGGGAAGAGTATTTGCAGTCCACTCATAAAGTTTCACTGGAAGACTTATATAATCAGATAAAAGAGGGAAAAGTAAAAGAACTGAATATAATAGTAAAAGCAGATGTTCAGGGTTCTATAGAGGCATTAAAACAATCTCTTCAAAAACTTTCCAATGAAGAAGTAAAAGTTAGAGTAATACATGGTGCAGTAGGTGCTATAACGGAAACAGATGTGACCCTAGCATCAGCTTCAAATGCTATAATAATAGGATTTAATGTAAGACCTGATAGTAATGCACAAGCGGCTGCAGAAAAAGAATCTGTAGATGTAAAGACTTATAGGGTTATATATAATGCCATAGAGGATATAAAGGCTGCTATGGTAGGAATGCTTGAGCCGGATTACAAGGAAGTTATACTTGGAAAAGCAGAAATAAGGCAGATTTACAAAATATCTAACGTAGGTACTATTGCAGGATGCTATGTACTAGAAGGTAAAATGGTTAGAAATTGTAAGGTTAGAATAATAAGAGATGGAATAGTTATATTTGAATCCGAACTTGCATCTTTAAAGAGATTTAAAGATGATGTAAAAGAAGCGGCAGAAGGATATGAATGTGGACTTTCGATTGAAAAGTTTAACGATATAAAAGAGGGCGATATTGTAGAAGCCTATGATATAGAAGAGATTAAGAAAAAAGAGTTATAAATGGAGAGGTGATAATTTATGACTAATTACAGAAGCGGAAGAATAAATGAGGAAATGAAGAGGGAGATAAGTAATATAATTAGAAATGATATGAAAGATCCAAGACTTAGTGCCATGGTAAGTGTTACAAAAGTGGATGTAACAAAAGATCAAAAATATGCAAAAGTATTTGTAAGTATTTATGGAGAAGATAAATCTAAGGATGATACATTTCAGGCACTTAAAAATTCAGAAAGCTTTATAAGGAGGGAAGTAGGGCATAGAGTAAAACTTAGAAATACCCCGGAAATAATTATAGAAATGGATAATACCATAGAGTATGGTATGCATATAAATGAACTTCTCCACAAAATAAAGGAGAATGAAAAACATGATAATGAATGATATAATAAATAAAATAAAGCACTGCAATAAGATTGCAATAACTTTTCATTCTTCTCCAGATGGAGATGCCATTGGAAGTTCACTTGCATTATTTCAGGGTTTAAAAAAAATTGGAAAAGAAGTTGAACTACTTTCCAAAGAAGAAATGCTAGAAGATTTTAAATTTTTATGCGGCAGTGAAAATATAGACCACAAAAAATTTAAGGTAAGTATGGATACTGAATGTGTAATAGTGTTAGATTGTGGAGACGTAAAGAGAATAAATGCGGAGTTAAACTTCGAAAACAGAAGCTATACTATAATAAATATAGATCATCATTTATCAAATGAACTCTATGGAGACTTGAATTACGTTGACACAAATGCAGCAGCAGTATCGGAGATAATATATCAGATAATTAAACTTATGGGAATTGATATGGATAAGGATATAGCAGAGTGCCTTTATACTTCTATAATTACAGACAGCGGTTCTTTTAGATATCCTTCCACTACTTCTGTAACTCATACTATAGCAGGGGATTTAATTAATACGGGTATAGATTTTAGTGAAATACACAGAGTCATTTTTGAAAACAAAAAATTTCAGAGAATTAAGCTATATGGGAAAGCCATAGAATCTATGAAATTAGCAGTAGGGGATAAGATCTGTACTATAGAAATTACAAAGGATATGCTCTTTAGTTTAGGTATAATAAAAGATACAGATACTTCAGATATCATTAATATAGGGATGAAAATAGACACTGTGGAAGTGGGAGTTCTATTAAAGGAAGTTGAAGAAGGAGTAAAGGTAAGCCTTAGATCTAAATCCAGGGTAGATGTGAGAAAAATAGCAGAAACTTTCGGTGGAGGAGGACACTTGAGGGCCAGTGGATTTGTCATTCTAGGTAAATCTATTGAAGAGGTAAAACATATAGTACTAGCGGAAGTTGAAAAAGAGTTCTTATGATGGATGGAATTTTAAATATAAATAAACCTGAAGGTATGACCTCTTTTGATGTGGTTAGAAAAGTAAAGTTTATGTTGAAAAATAAAAAGATAGGTCATACAGGTACCCTTGACCCAATCGCATCGGGAGTGCTTCCTGTTTGTGTGGGCAGGGCTACAAAATTTGCAGATTATATGGTTCAAAGTAAAAAAATATATTTGGCCGAGTTAAGGCTTGGAATTACTACGGAAACTTATGATAGAGAAGGAAGTGTAGTAAATACTAAAGATGTTCATTTAAAAAGGGAAGATATAATAGAGGAAATTTTAAGCTTTCAAGGGGAAATAGAACAAGTGCCGCCTATGTATTCGGCACTGAAAGTAAATGGCAAGAGACTTTATGAACTGGCCAGAAAAGGCATAGAAATAGAGAGAAAGAAAAGAAAAATAACCATATATTCTATAGATATTGTAAAAATAGAATTACCCTATGTATCATTTAAAGTAACCTGTTCAAAGGGTACTTATATTAGGAGTTTGTGTAATGATATTGGAAACAATCTAAATTGTGGAGGTACTATGTGGAATTTAAAGAGAATGTCTACAGGTAATTTTGACATTGCAGATTCCATTGCTCTTGAGGATTTAGATAGTGAAAATATATTAAAATGCATTATACCCATAGACAAGGCCCTTTATGGATATCCTGAAGTTTTGGTAGAAGATAGGTATGTAAAAAAGATATTAAATGGAATAAGTATAAAAGATGAAAGTTTTTTAAATAAAACAATAAAAGATAAACTATATAGAGTTTATATAGAAGGTAATAAATTTATAGGTATTGGAATAAATAAAGATTTTCAATTTAAAATGGTAAAATTGTTTGTTTGAGGTAATCAGATATGATAGTTATAGAAGATAATTTTGAAAAGCATTTTATGAAAAGTACATATATTGCTTTAGGGAGTTTTGACGGACTGCATTTAGGGCATATGAGTTTGGTGAACAAAACTATTAAACTTGCCAAAAATAATGGTGCAAAAAGTATGGTGTTTACTTTTAAGAATCATCCTCTTAATATTATAAATCCGGATCTGGCACCTAAAATTTTAATGGATACTGAGTGCAAGGTAAGTGTATTAAGAAATGCTGGATTGGATATAATAAATATGGCAAGCTTCAATAGGGAATTCATGAAAATCCATCCCGAAGATTTTATAATTCACCTTTTAAATAACTATAGAGCTAAGGGAATAGTGGTAGGATTTAATTATAGATTTGGATATAAAAATCTTGGAGATGTGAATTTACTTAAAAAAATGAGTAAAAATTATAAGTTTTCTCTAAGTGTAATAGATTCTGTGAAATATAAAGGGCAAGTAGTCAGCAGTTCAATTATAAGGACACTTATATCAGACGAGGGAGATATGAAAAAAGTCAATAAGCTTTTGACACGTCCTTTTGCAATACAGGGGAAGGTAGTACATGGAAAACATCTCGGGAGAAAGCTAGGTTTTCCTACAATAAATTTAAATTATGATAAAAAATTTGTAATACCAAAAGGTGGAGTTTATTATACCATAGTACAGCTGGATGATGGTATATTTAAAGGTATAACAAATGTAGGGTACAATCCTACTACCTGTGACAATAAGCTGAGTATTGAAACCCATATATTGAATTTTGATGAGGATGCATATGGAAAAAATGCAAAAATACATTTTATGGAAAGAATTAGGGATGAATTGAAGTTTAATAGTTTATCGGAATTAGCTCATCAGCTAAAAAAAGACAAATTATATGCAAGTAAGAAAAAATTACAAATTAATTTTAAAAATTAATTTACAATAAGAATTTTATTTGTTATAATTACAGGCGTGATCCTTATGCTAAGAATTTCGATTTGCCGACGGCATTCTTGGGATAATGGGGAATAACAATTGGAGGTGTAACATAATGGAAAAGGCAGTTAAACAAGAAATAATGGAAAAGTATGCAAGACATGAAGGAGATACAGGTTCTCCAGAGGTTCAAATAGCATTGCTTACTACAAGAATTAATCATTTGAATGAACATTTGAAGATTCATAAAAAAGATCATCATTCAAGAAGAGGACTTTTAATGATGGTTGGTAAGAGAAGAGGACTTCTTAACTATTTGATTAAGCAAGACATTGAAAGATATCGTGCTATTATTAAAGCATTAAATTTGAGAAAATAATTTTTGGAGCGGCTTTTACCGCTCCATTATTTTAAGGAATTGTAATTTATTGAGAGGAGGGAATTTTTTAATGAATGAAGTTATCCAAACTACTGTGGCAGGAAGGACTTTAAAAGTTGACTGTGAAAAAGTAGGTATGTTGTCTAATTGTGGTATGCTGATAAGCTATGGGGATACAGTGGTTTTAATTAATGCAAATGCTTCAGATAAACCAAGAGAAGGAATAGATTTTTTTCCTTTAAGTATAGAGTATGAAGAAAGATTATATTCTGTTGGAAAAATTCCAGGAGGATTTATAAAAAGAGAAGGTAAGCCCTCAGAGAAGGCAATATTAAATGCAAGGGCAATAGATAGACCTCTTAGACCTTTATTCCCAAAAGGATACAGAAATGATGTTCAGGTGGTGTGTACAGTATTATCTGTAGATCAGGATAATTTACCTAATATAGTGGCTATGAATGGAGCATCTTTAGCACTTTGTATGTCAAGTATTCCTTTTACGACTCCTGTAGGTTCTGTTGCTGTAGGTTTAGTTGATGGAAATTTTATAATAAATCCTAATTTAGAGGATAGAGAAAAAAGTACTTTGAATCTTACTGTATGTGCTACTAAAGATAGGGTCATGATGGTGGAAGCTGGAGCATGCGAAGTGCCAGAGGACATTATGTATGATGCCATAATTTTTGGATTTGAAGAATGCAAGAAAATAGCTTTATTTCAGGAAGAAGTTATGAAAAAGTATGGCAAGAAAAAAGATGAACCTAAGCTTTATAAAGTAGATAAGGATTTAGAAGAAGAGGTAAGGGAATTTGCTTTTGATATGATAAAAGATGCTATGTATATAGTAGATAGAGATGAGAGAAATAAGGTTTTAAAAGATATTGATGAAAAATTAGAAGAGCAGTTTTCTGAAAAGTATGCAGATAATAAAAGTGATATAGCTGATATAGTATATAGAGTAAAAAAGGAAATAGTTAGAGGTATGCTTTTAAATGAGCATAGAAGAGTAGATGGCAGGGGATTTGATGAGGTACGTCCTATAAGCTGTGAAGTAGGATTTCTTCCAAGGGCCCATGGTACAGGACTGTTTACTAGAGGATTAACTCAGGTGATGACTGTTGTTACATTAGGGTCTCTAGGTGATGTACAAATACTTGATGGAGTAGGTCTTGAGGATTCTAAAAGATATATGCACCATTATAATTTTCCATCTTATAGCACGGGGGAAGTTAGACCTTTAAGAGGACCTGGAAGAAGGGAAATAGGTCATGGCGCATTAGCTGAAAAAGCACTGGAACCACTTATACCAGTGGAAGAACAATTTCCTTATACCATAAGACTTGTATCAGAAGTTTTAAGTTCCAATGGTTCCACATCTCAAGCTAGTATATGTGGAAGTACACTGGCACTTTTAGATGCAGGTGTTCCTATAAAAAGACCTGCAGCTGGGATAGCCATGGGACTTGTAACTAGTGAAGACTTATCTCAGGAAGAGATATTAACGGATATACAGGGATTGGAAGACTTTTTTGGCGATATGGATTTTAAAGTGGGGGGAACGGAGAAAGGTATTACAGCTATTCAATTTGATACTAAAATTTATGGACTATCCAATAAGTGCATAAAAGAGACCCTTGAAAAAGCAAGAACAGCTAGATTATATATACTTGAGAAGATGAAACAGTGTATTCCAGAGCATAGGGCAGAAGTATCAAAATATGCACCAAAGACTTATATAATGTCTATACCTCCTGATAAAATAAGAGATGTAATAGGATCCGGGGGAAAAGTTATCAATAAAATAATAGCAGAAACTGGAGTTAAAATAGATATAAAAGAAGATGGAAAGATATTTGTTATGTCAGAAGATAGTGAAGGTGCTAAAAAAGCATTGAAAATAATAGATGATCTTACCAGGGAGATACTGGTGGGGGAAATATATTTGGGCAAGGTTACTAAGATAACTAACTTTGGAGCTTTTGTGGAAATACACAAGGGGAAAGAAGGATTAGTCCATATATCGAAGTTAGATTTTACAAGAGTTAATAAAGTAGAAGATATAGTTTCTGTAGGAGATGAAATATTAGTTAAAGTAATTGAAATAGATAATCAGGGAAGAATAAATCTTTCCAGAAAAGATGCTATAAAGGATTCAGAAAAGAAAGAACAAAATGAGAAGGATATGCAAAAAAAGTAGCAAAATAGAAGGGCTTAGGTGCCTTTTTATTTTTTAAATTAAACTATTTTTATAATTTTGAAGTTACTAATGTGGAAAAGGGGTGACTATTTCTATTGTATAATGTATTTAAACTGGATAATGGTCTTAGAATAGTTGTAGAGGATATAGATTATGTAAATTCTGTAAGTGTGGGATTGTGGGTAAAAAATGGCTCAAGAAATGAAAATGATGAAAATAATGGGATATCTCATTTTATTGAACATATGTTTTTTAAAGGAACCACTAATAGAACTGCCCTTGAAATAGCAGAGTGTATAGAAGATGTAGGAGGACAAATAAACGCATTTACTGGCAAGGAAGCTACATGTTTTTATGTAAAGGTATTAAATTCACATTTGGACTTGGCTATAGATGTCATATCGGATATGTTATTTAATAGTAAATTTTTGCCGGAAGATATAGAAAAGGAAAAAGGAGTTATAATTGAGGAGATAAATATGAGTGAAGACTCTCCAGAAGATGTACTTTCCGATCTTCACAGCAAGGCTATGTGGGGAAAAGACTCTATATCCTTTCCTATATTAGGAAGTATAGATACTGTAAAATCCTTTACACGAGAACATTTGATAGAGTACATATCCTCTTATTATATACCGGAAAACTCTGTAATTTCCATAGCAGGTAATGTAGAGCTAAGTAAAGTTGAAAAATTAATAGAAAAATATTTTGGTACATGGACTATATTGAATAAAAAAGTAACTCATTATTCTAGACCAGAGTTTTTAAATAATCATTTTTTCAAAAAAAAGAATATAGAACAGCTGCATCTCAGCTTAGGTATACCAGGAGTGGAAAATGGTAGTGATGATCTTTATACTCTCTTAATTTTAAACAACATGTATGGAGGGATGGCTTCTTCTATATTATTTCAGAAAATAAGAGAGGAAAGAGGACTTTGTTATTCAATATATTCTTATATAACCTCTTTTAATAATGTAGGGGCAGTGACTGTCTATGCAGGATTGAATGCCAAATATGCTTATGATGTAATAGCGAGAATAAAAGATGAAATGCTAAAATTTTCAACCTCAATTATAACAAAAGATAAATTAAAAAAATTAAAAGAACAGTTAAAGGGAAATTATATATTGGGACTTGAAAGTATAAGCAGCAGAATGTTCAATAATGGAAAATCTCTTCTGCTTTTAAATAGGTTGAATATACCGGAAAATATTATAGCCAAGATAAATGAGATAGATGAGGAAAGCATTGAAAGGATAATGAAAAATACATTTTATAAAGGTATAGTAAATTCATCTTTTGTAGGAAAAGAAATAGATATGCCTGTTATAGAAAATTTATTAGAGAAGGATAGTATTTCATTTAAAAAATCAAAGAAGAATTTAATTTAGAATCACTGATTCATATATTTTAAATTATTATTTATTTCTTTATACCTAAACCCTGTAATAAGTATATTATATTACTCATAATATAATATAACAGATAAAACATAGGGGGATGTAAGTATGGATGAAAATATAAAATTTTACAGTGATATGGAAAGATATGAAATTATAAATGTAAATGATGGCAATAAATTTAATTTTTTAGGCAATAACGACATAATAGTGGATTCAGAGGGGATTTTAAAAATGCTTATTTTAAATGATGGTAAGTCAAGATTTAGTATTTTTGGAAAAAATGAATTTATAGAAGTACCCTGGGAATATGTAAAGAAAATAGGTACTAAAACTATTATAATAGATGTGGATGAAAAATCCCTTAAAAAGGTACGTTAAAATAGTATACACTAATTAACATATTATCCACTATAAGCATATTGTATAATTAGTATACGTATGGGTAAGTTCTTCTAAGGTTCGTGTGGAGAAAAGTATTTATTATGAGCAAACTCTATCTAAACCTGAGAATTACTTCATAATAAGTTGTGTAATGGAGGATTAATATGAAAATAGTGATTCAAAAATTTGGAGGTACTTCTGTTTCTACTCATGAGAGAAGAGAACAGGTAGTAAATAAAATATTAAAAGCAAAAGATAAAGGATTCTGTCCGGTTGTGGTAGTGTCTGCCATGGGTAGAAAAGGCCAACCCTATGCTACAGATACACTACTTTCATTAATAAAAGAAGATTTTAAAATTAAAAATCCTTTAGGAGTAGATTTACTTATAAGCTGTGGTGAAATCATAAGTACAGTGGTCTTAGCAGATGAACTTTTAAGTCAAGGTCTAAAGGCAGTGCCTTTAACTGGGGGACAAGCAGGTATAATTACCGATGATAATTACAATAATGCTTCCGTTTTAAAAGTAAAAAAAGAAAGATTGTTAAATTTAATTAATGAAGGCAAAATTCCTATAGTTGCAGGGTTTCAAGGAGAAAGTGAAAGTGGGCATATGACTACTTTGGGAAGAGGTGGAAGTGATGTTACTGCATCAATTTTAGGGGTTGCCCTGGATTCTGAATCCATAGAAATATATACAGATGTAGATGGAATAATGACAGCAGATCCAGGAATAGTATCAGAAGCATTTTTAATTGAACAAATAAGCTATAATGAGGTGTTTCAATTTGCAGATCAAGGGGCAAAAGTAATACATCCAAGGGCGGTAAAAATAGCCATGAGTGGTAATATACCTCTTGTTGTAAAGAATACTTTAAATGATTGCAAGGGTACAATAATAACCAATTCTGTTATAGGAGAGTCGGATAAGGTAATAAGTGGCATAACTTCTATGGATAATAGAATTCAAGTTACAGTAAGTTACAATAAAAATGATAGAATATATAATACCTTACTAGACGAAATGGCCAATAATTCGATAAGTATAGATCTAATAAATGTATTTCCGAGTAAGCAGATTTTTACTATAGATAATAAAGATATAGATAATTTTAAGATAATAGCTGAGAATTTAGAGCTTGTATATTCTTTAATAGAAAACTGCAGCAAAATAGCTCTTATAGGAAGCGGTATGAGAGGTATACCAGGAGTTATGGCCAGAATATTAAAGGTGTTGTATGAAGAGGGTATAGAAGTGCTTCAGACAGCTGATTCACACACTACTATATGGTGTCTTGTTAAAGGTAGTGAAACAAGAAGAGCCATAAATGCACTTCATAAAGAATTCTTATTGGATGTAAAGTAAAATGTATATCAATCTTCCGAAATGCATAAGATAAATTTATTTAAGGAGGAGATTGAAATGCTGCAAAAAATGAATAAGGAAATGACGGAAAATAGTACTGATAAAAAATTAGATAATATAAAAGAATTTGGTATGTCCAGTATAGCAGATGGAAACAATAAAATTCAAATACTTCCTATAATAGGCCAAATAGAAGGACATGTAACCCTTCCGCCTGAAACCAAGGCAACTAAATATGAACATGTAATACCTAATTTAATTCTCATGGAAAATGATCCTAGGGTTGAAGGGGTGCTGGTAGTTTTAAATACTGTAGGAGGAGATGTGGAAGCAGGGCTTGCTATAGCAGAAATGATAAGGAGTTTAAGTAAACCTACAGTATCGCTAGTTATAGGGGGAGGTCACTCTATTGGAGTTCCTCTTGCTACTGCTTCTGATTATTCTTTTATATCTCCCACAGCTACAATGATTGTCCATCCAATAAGGATGAATGGACTGATCATTGGGGTACCTCAGACCTTTCAATATTTTAATAAAATGCAGGAGAGGATAAATGAGTTTATAGTTAGAACATCCAGGATAACTAGAGAAAAATTAAGTGATTTAATGCTCCAATCAGATGATCTATTAAATGATATGGGGACTATATTGATTGGAAAACAAGCTGTAGAACAGGGGTTAATAGATAAAGTAGGGGGAATAAGCGACGCTATTAAAAAGTTAGATACTATGTTAGAAAAAAAATAGAACACTGAAAATCACCATAGGGCAAATCCTATGGTAATTTAATTATATAAAAGCAATAATTGGAATACAAATTATCTTTTAAGAAATATTAAAGGAAAAACAAAAACAGTGTAGAATATTTTTTATATTAGGATATACTTAATAATATACTGGAGGTGATGGCATATATGTCTAGAATTAGACAAAAAAAAAAGTACTCGTTAGATGAAGATATAAAAGGTATATTGTTAACTACACTGGGAATACTTATGATGATAAGTGTATTTGCTCCTTCTTCTTCGGGTATAGTTGGAAAGCTTATGAAGAAAATTTTAATAATAATATTTGGAGTAGGAGCTTTTATATTTCCTATGTTGATAATATTTATTGGAAGTTGTCTTATTATAAAAAGGAATAAAATAACTTTTAATAATAAATTTTATGGCATTTTACTTTTTATGGTTAACACTCTGTTAGTTATACATATGGCAGTACTGTCTGATTATAACATGGAATATAATCTATTCCTGGCTATGAGGACATTATACAATTCTGATAATGTATTTCATGGTGGCATAATAGGGGTTTTAATAGATATACCATTATTTAGATTGTTTGGAACTGTTGGTTGTTATGTTATTTTTCTGGCCGTTTACATAATATCTTTTATAATGATGAGTAAATTTACTATTTACGACATATTGAATAAGCTTAGAAGATTATTGGCTCAAAAAAATAAATCAGAAAATACTAAAATAGAAGAAAAAGTTCTGGATGAAAACAATGATGACGATAATCGAGTTAAAAATAAAGATTTTATTAAAGGATTAAATAAAATTAGAATATTAGATTTTATGAAGTATGGAAGTATGGATAAAAAAGATGGATTAGATCACAGGGAGAAAGATAAGGTAAAAAGTGATGAATATTTAAAATGCCCTGTAGAATCTGAAGAAGATACCTCTTATGAGAAAAAGTTTAATCCTGTAAATATAGAGCCTATAAGTACAGAGTTTGAAGAAGAAGTAATACAAAGTGGAGATAATTCAGTTTTTCTATATAATTTCCCGCCTTTGAATTTATTAAATCAAAATGTACAGGTAAAATTGAACAAACAGGATAAAAAAGAGTTGATAAATAGTGCTAGTAAACTGGAAGAGACCCTTGCAAGTTTTGGAGTAGATGTAAAAATACTTCAAGTTAGCAGAGGACCTTCTGTAACTAGATTTGAACTTCAACCGGGTTCCGGAATTAAAGTGAGTAAGATTGTAAATTTATCTGATGATATTGCTCTAGGTCTTGCTGCTTCTGCAGTTAGAATAGAAGCTCCAATACCGGGGAAATCTGTTATTGGAATAGAAGTTCCAAATAGGGAACTTACATCTGTTTACTTAAGAGAAGTGGTTGAGTCGGAAGAGTTTGTAAATTCCCATCATAAATTGGCCTATTGCTTGGGAAAGGACATAGGGGGAAACTGCGTGGTATCTGATCTTACAAAAATGCCTCATATGCTTATAGCAGGTGCCACAGGCTCTGGTAAAAGCGTATGCATAAATAGTCTTATAGTGAGTTTGCTTTATAAATATTCTCCAGGAGATGTTAAACTTTTAATGATAGATCCCAAGGTAGTTGAACTTAGTGTGTATAATGGGATACCCCATTTGTTGATACCTGTGGTTACAGATCCTAAAAAGGCAGCAGGCGCCCTAAACTGGGCAGTGCAGGAAATGAACAGAAGATATAAATTATTTGCAAATAATGGTGTTAGAAATATAGAAGGATATAATGATTTATTTGATAAGGGAATAACAGAGGGAAAAATTCCTTTTGTGGTTATAATAATTGATGAACTTTCAGATTTAATGATGGTTTGTCCAAATGAGGTTGAAGATTATATAGGACGTCTTGCACAAATGGCTAGAGCTGCAGGAATGCATCTGGTTATAGCAACTCAAAGACCTTCTGTGGATGTAATTACAGGAGTGATTAAGGCCAATATACCATCGAGAATATCTTTTGCAGTGTCCAGCCAAATCGATTCTAGAACCATATTAGACAGCAGTGGGGCAGAACGACTGCTTGGAAAAGGGGATATGTTATTTTATCCTACTGGTATTTCAAAGCCTGTTAGAATACAAGGAGCTTTTATATCAGAAACAGAAGTTGAAAAAATAGTACATTATATAAAGAATAATGGAGGGGAATCTAAATATGAAGATAAGATAATAGAACAAATAGATCAAGGCATACCTACTTCTAATGCAAGTAATGACTATGATGAATTTTTAGATAAAGCTATTGAAATTGTATTAAATGAGGGACAAGTATCTACATCCTTGCTTCAAAGACGATTGAGAATAGGATATAATAGGGCAGCTAGAATAATAGAAGAAATGGAAAATAGAAAGATAATATCAAAAAAGGATGGCGGTAAACCAAGACAAATTTTAATTCATGGAAAAGATGATATACCTACCTAGTTCTTCTTAGATTTGGTGGGTTTTCTAAGTAATTGTATACAAAATTAAATGTTGAAAATTTTTTGTGTAAGTTGTATATTATATGAAGTGTTTCTATGTTATTTAAAAATAACTAAATGGGAGGAGACTTAGTGGATAAATTAAAAGTTGGACTAATAAGTTTAGGCTGTGATAAAAACAGAGTGGATTCTGAGATAATACTCGGCAATGTAAAGTCCGCCTATGAAATAGTTACGGATCCTAAGTTGGCAGATTTTATAATTATAAACACCTGTGGTTTTATAGAATCGGCAAAGCAGGAGTCCATAGATACTATACTTGAAATGTCCCAGTATAAGGGAAAATACAATTGCAGGGGTATTGTAGTAACAGGGTGTCTTGCACAGAGATACGGCATGGAGCTTATGGAGCTGTTACCTGAAATAGATATAATGCTTGGAGTAAATGATTATGACAAACTGGTAGAAAATATAAATGACTTTATAAGTGATAAACAAAATAAAATTTATAACTGTGGATATAGTGATTTTAACATAAATGAAGGTAAAAGAATACTTACAACCAAGTCTCATACAGCCTATTTAAGAATTGCAGAAGGATGTGATAATTACTGTACTTATTGTATAATTCCTAAAATAAGGGGAAAATACAGAAGTAGAAGTATTGAAAATATATTACAAGAGTGTAATGAATTATCACTTAGGGGGGTTAAAGAAGTAATACTTATTGCACAGGATACTACAAGATATGGAATAGATTTGTATAATAAAAAAATGCTTCCTGAACTTATGAGAAGTATATCGAAAATTGAAGGAATAGAGTGGATTAGATTGCTTTATTGTTATCCTGAAGAAATAACGGAAGATATTATAGATGAAATAGCTTTAAATGATAAAGTATGTAATTATATAGATATTCCCCTGCAGCATATAAGTGATAATATATTAAAACTTATGGGCAGACGCGGCAGGAAAAAAGATATATTAAGAAATATAAATGAACTTAGGAAAAAAATAAAGGATATCTCAATTAGAACTACTATAATAGTTGGGTTTCCAGGAGAAAGTGAAAAAGATTTTAAAGAATTAAGGAATTTTATAGAAAATATTAAGTTTGATAATCTGGGAGTATTTAAATATTCCAGGGAAGAGGGAACTATAGCTTATAAGATGAAAGATCAAGTTTCAGAAGAATTAAAGACGGCAAGAGAAGGGGAGCTTATGATGCTCCAGAAACATATTATATATTCCATGCAAAAATACAAGATTGGAAATAAGTATAAAGTACTTGTGGAAGGGAAAAAAGAAGGTGTATGGTATGGAAGAAACTATGCAATGGCTCCAGACATAGATGGAGTTATATACATAAAAAGTAAGAAGGAACTAAAAGTAGGTACTATGATTGATGTGAAAATTACAAATAGTGTTGAATATGATTTAGTGGGAGTTGTATATGATGAATCTGGCAAATAAACTTACAATAATTAGAATTTTATTGATTCCGTTTTTTTTGATTTTTATAACTTTAGAGGATGTACCTTATGGAAAATTTATTGCAATAGTTATTTTTATACTGGCATCTATAACAGATAAATTAGATGGGTACATAGCTAGAAGTAGAAATCAAATAACTCGCTTTGGTAAGTTTATGGATCCACTAGCAGACAAACTTTTGGTTACTGCAGCGCTTATATCATTGGTGGAATATCATATAATACCTACCTGGGTTGCCATGATAATAATAGCTAGAGAATTTGCAGTAACGGGTCTTAGGGCAGTGGCTGCTTCAGATGGTATAGTAATAGCGGCAAGTCCCTGGGGAAAAGTTAAAACTGTAACTCAAATAGTTGCAATAATACTTGCTTTGGTAAATTTGAATTATAATCATGTATCTTTGGGATTTGTAAAAACTGTTATAAGTCATCCACATAAAATGTTAAATTGGATTACAGGCATTGCTATGTTTTTAGCTATAGCAGCTACTTTAATTTCCGGGCTTGATTATTTTGTGAAAAATAAAGGTGTATTAAATCCAGATAAATAGTATGTAACGTTGATTAAAAAATATCTATAGGTTTATAATTAAAATATAACTTGGATGAAATTATTGACTGTACGAATAATATGGTATATAATTTATACAGAACATATGTTCTTACAAGAAGGGAAGTGTTCTTTTGGCAAATTTAAATAATGAAAAACTACAAGCTATAGAGTCTGCTATGTTACAGATAGAAAAACAGTTTGGAAAAGGTGCAATAATGAAACTGGGAGAAAACAGCATTTTAAATGTGGATGTTGTTTCAACGGGGTGTCTTGATTTAGATATAGCCCTTGGTATAGGTGGAGTACCACGAGGAAGAGTAATAGAAATATTTGGGCCGGAATCTTCAGGTAAAACCACAGTGGCACTTCATATAATTGCGGAAGCTCAAAAAACTGGCGGAGCAGCAGCTTTTATAGACGCAGAACATGCACTTGATCCTTCCTATGCAAAAAATTTAGGAGTGGATATAGAAAATTTAATAGTATCTCAGCCAGATACTGGAGAACAGGCACTGGAAATAGCAGAAGCATTGGTCAGATCTAATGCCATAGATGTATTGGTAGTGGATTCAGTAGCTGCATTGGTACCAAAGGCAGAAATAGAAGGAGAAATGGGAGATTCTCATGTAGGATTACAAGCTAGACTTATGTCTCAGGCGCTTAGAAAGCTTACATCCTCTATAAACAAGTCAAAATGTGTTACCATATTTATAAATCAATTAAGGGAAAAAGTAGGAGTTATGTTTGGAAATCCTGAAGTTACTCCTGGAGGAAGGGCGTTGAAATTTTATTCTTCTGTGAGAATGGACGTAAGAAGAATAGATTCCATAAAACAGGGAGATACCATGGTAGGAAATAGAACAAAAGTAAAGGTTATTAAAAATAAGGTGGCCCCTCCTTTTAAACAAGCTGAATTTGATATAATGTATAATCAAGGTATATCAAGAGAAGGAAATGTACTGGATGTAGGAGTTAGGGAAGAGTTTGTTCAAAAAAGTGGAGCTTGGTTTTCATACAAGGAAACAAGGCTTGGACAAGGTAGAGAAAATGCAAAACAGTTTTTAAGAGAAAATCCAGATATTTTATCTGAGATCGAAAGTAAAATAAGAGAAAAGTATAATCTTCCTATAGATAAGGACAATTTGTCAAGTGACAAAAATCAAAATGAAAAAAGTTCCAAGGAGGATAATAAAAAGCAGGATAGTAAGAATTTATCAAAATAAGATGCTTTAAGAGTAATATTTACAATGGTGCAAATAATGGTTAGGTGCCATAATTGAGGTTTAAATTAAATCTGGCTTTTTGTTTTACCTATGGTAGTTTTAAGGGTATAATTTTTAAAATAGAAATAGGAAAAATAATAAGTAATTATTAGTATATTGAATAAAATCATATAACTTGACAATAATTCAAATATAATATAAAATTAATACAAATTCTGGTTTATCATGTATTTAGGAATTACCAATTGAATAATATGACACCTTTTCTATGCTTGCATATTTAACAGAAATATAGATTTACATAATAAGAGCAAAGGAGGTGTTCATGTGAATTACATGATAATATATGAAATTATTGCTGGTATACTAATAGTTGTTGCTATATTAATTCATTTTAATATAATGAAAAATAAAGTAGCTGCTATAAAATCACAGACTATTTATGAGTCTAATAGATTAAAGGAAGAGGCAAAAAAAGAAGCTCAATCCCAAAAAAAAGAAGCTATACTGGAAGCTAAAGAAGAAGTTCATAAATTAAGAAATGATTTCGAAAGAGAATCTAGAGATAGAAGAATTGAAATTCAAAGGCTAGAAAAAAGAGTATTGCAAAGAGAAGAATTATTAGATAAGAAGAATGATGTCCTTGAAAAGAGAGAAAGTAGCCTGGATAGAAGACAACAGGAAATTGATAAAGTGCAGGCAAAAGTGGAAGAATTATACCAGAAGCAGAGAGAAGAACTTGAAAGGTTATCAGGTTTGAGTTCTGAAGAGGCTAAGGATATCTTGTTAGAAGAGGTTAATAAAGAAATAAAACATGAATCTGCTATGATGATTAAAGAAGTTGAAACAAAGGCTAAAGAAGAAGCGGATAAAAGGGCAAGGGAAATTATAACTTCCGCTATTCAAAGATGTGCAGCAGATCATGTGGCAGAAACTACAGTACATGTTGTAACGCTTCCTAATGATGAAATGAAGGGAAGGATAATAGGTAGAGAAGGTAGAAATATAAGAACCCTTGAAACTTTGACAGGTGTAGATTTAATAATAGATGATACACCTGAAGCTGTGATATTGTCGGGTTTTGATCCTATAAGAAGAGAAGTTGCTAGAATAGCACTGGAAAAACTTATAATTGATGGAAGAATACATCCGGCAAGAATTGAAGAAATGGTTGAAAAAGCTGAAAAGGAATTGGAAAATGATATTAAGGAAGAAGGGGAACAAGCAACTTTTGAAACTGGTGTACATGGTCTTCATATAGAATTAATAAAATTACTAGGAAGGTTGAAATATAGAACTAGTTATGGTCAGAATGTTTTGAAACACTCGGTGGAAGTTGCATATCTAGCTGGACTTATGGCATCAGAGATTGGAATAGATCCAACTATAGCAAAAAGAGCAGGATTACTTCATGATATAGGCAAAGCAGTGGATCACGAAGTTGAAGGACCACATGCTATTATAGGGGCAGAAATTGCTAAAAAATACAGAGAATCACCTGTAGTTGTAAATGCTATTGGAGCTCACCATGGAGATTTGGAATTCCAATCTTTAGAAGATGTACTTGTTCAGGCAGCAGATGCTATTTCAGCAGCAAGGCCTGGAGCTAGAAGAGAAACATTAGAAGCATATATTAAACGTTTGGAAAAATTAGAAAAAATAGCAAATACATGTGAAGGCGTAGAAAAGTCATATGCCATTCAAGCGGGAAGAGAACTTAGAATTATGGTTAAACCAGAAGATATTGATGATGCAGGAGCCCTTGAAATGGCAAGGAACATAGTAAAGAAAATTGAAGAAGAACTAGAGTATCCTGGCCAGATTAAGGTAAATGTTATTAGAGAAACTCGTGCAATTGAATATGCAAAATAATTTAAGTAATAAGTAAATTAATATAACATAGAAAAGTATTCCTTTTAGATTTTGCCTTTACAAAACCTAAAAGGAATTTTTGATTTTATGTAGAATAATATATAGTAGTATCAAATAAAGTTAATATAATATTTATAGGAGGTTTATTATGGAGGTATTAAAGGTTTCAGCAAAATCAAGTCCAAATTCAGTTGCAGGAGCGTTAGCAGGAGTTTTAAGAGAGAGGGGAGCAGCAGAGATACAAGCTATAGGGGCAGGAGCGTTAAATCAAGCTATTAAGGCTGTAGCGATTGCTAGGGGGTTTGTAGCACCTAGTGGAATCGATTTAATATGTATACCGGCGTTTACGGACATTGAGATAGATGGGGAAGAAAGAACGGCTATTAAATTAATAGTACAACCAAGATAGTAATAATTAATTATTAATGTTTATAAAAGGACTTGAAAGGTATATCAAGTCCTTTTATGAGGTACTAATTTGCAAAGCTATGTTGACTATATCATATACTGTGATAAAATGTAAAAAGATGTTTAGTTAAGTATCAATATGTATAAGTATAGTGGAGGGAATTTTATGGCAGCAGTAATTGAACTGATGAGACCTAAACAGTGGATTAAGAATTTTTTTATATTTGCAGCAATTATATTCTCGGGAAATTTTTTAAAATTAGAATTATTAAAAAATAATTTATTTACATATGTTCTATTTTGTATAGGATCTTCTGTAGTTTATATATTAAATGATATAGTGGATATTGAAAAAGATAGATGCCATCCTGATAAAAAGAATAGACCTCTTCCAAGTGGTCGTGTGTCTAAAAATACAGCTTTTATCTTAGCTGGTATATTATTTGTTCTAGTATTATGTTTTTCATATATTTTATTAGATGTAAGGATTGTATTTATAATATTATTATATATTATAGTGAATGTATGCTATACTTTTAAACTTAAAAATGTAGTTATAATAGATGTTATGACTATTGCTTTTGGATTCGTGCTTAGAGTTGAAAGTGGAAGTATCGCCACAGGAGCAGAAGTATCACCATGGCTGTTTTTATGTACAATGCTTTTGTCTTTATTTTTGGCTCTCAACAAAAGAAAAAGTGAACTTACAGCTTTAAAAGATAGAAGCAGCTCTTCAAGAATGATACTGGCAAAGTACTCTGTTGAGAATATTAATAAAATGCTTACTATAGTAAATCCATCTATATTGATGGCTTACTGTTTATATACCTTTGGCTCCATACAAAGTGATACAATGATATTTACAATACCCTTTGTTTTATATGGTATATTTAGATATGAATATTTAATGGACAGAAAAAATATAGGGGGTAAACCAGAAGACGTATTTGAAAAAGATATACCTTTTTTAATTAATATATTATTGTGGATTGGAGCTGTTATAATTATAATATACTTAAAACTATAGAAAGGACATAATTTAAATATGGAAATTATGAGTTTTTGGCATAAAAGTAATGATAAACAAAAATATGGGATGACTGAAAATAATACTTACTATAATGTAATTATAGCTATTGGAATTATTTTATCAATACTATGGATAACTTTTATAGATGCGAAACCATTTTCGGATTTTGACTATTACTATACTTTGGCTGTAAACATAGCTAATGGAGGTTCTTGGGGAAATACTTATACCTCTGTAGGATATTCTATAGTGCTGGGAGGAATATTTAAACTTTTTGGAGCCAGTATATTTAAAGCAAAAGTATTCAATCTATGTATAACTTTTATAAATTATATATGTTTTAAAGCTATTTTATCTAAGATAAGCTTAAAAGAGGGAGACAGGAAAATTATATTTACAATATTTGTATTGTTTCCAAATAATATATTTTATAATAATATTTTGGGCACAGAAGTACTTTTTACATCTGTATTTCTCATAATTACATATCTCTATTTTAGTGATATCAGGTATAAGTATTTTTTCATAGGAATACTCACTGGACTAAATACAATTGTAAAACCATTTTTTATGATAGTTTTTTTTGCTTTATTTTTAGTTGATATTGTAAAACATAAAAATCTTTTAAAAGCTGTATTAAATTCCATTACTGTACTTATAGTATCTATTATTGTAATTTCACCTTGGGTGTATAGAAATACAAAATTAATGGGACAATTCACCTTTGTATCCAATAATGGAGGAATAGTGCTTTACATAAATAATAATTCTCAAAATCATTCAGGAAGATGGATGGCAGCTTCTAAAGTTGAGAATTCTATTGTAAATACTGAAGAATATAAAAAGGCCAATAAGACAGAGCAAAATAAAATGTTAAGTGATGCAGCAAAAAAATGGATAAAGAATCATCCTGTGCAATTTATAGAACTAGGATTTAAAAGACTTTATAATACGTATTTTTGGGGTGATGATGTTTTATATAGTACCTATAATAGTGGTGTAAGTGCTTATTATAATAAAGTTCTATTTGCAGTTACAAATACCATAAAAATAATTGTGTTCCTGCCAGCTATTTTATATATTTTGATATATTTTTTAAAAACACTTATTTATATATTTCAAGGAAGATCTCAAGTGCTTGATAAATTTACTGTATATTCAATTGTAATATTTTTTATGTTTACTTCTATATATTTTATAACAGAAGGTCAAGGAAGATATTCTTTCCCAGAGATATTTATAATGGTATATTGTTTCTACTTTTTTTTGAAGAATTTATTTCAGAGAGTTAGAGGATAGAACTATGATTCCATTAATACTTATATCAGTTTTTTTAGGCGCAATGGGGCAGGTACTTGTAAAATATGGTGCGGTAAATTTAGAATTGAATTTTACTATAAAATATTTGCTCCCCAGTATTTTTAACATATTAAAAAACATGCCTGTAATGTTTGGAATTATATCCTATGGATTAAGTTTTTTGCTTTGGATAAAGGTTTTAAGTAAAGTAGAATTAAGCTATGCTTATCCAATGGTGAGTTTGGGATATGTGATAACTATGATATTTTCCTATTTTGTATTTAAGGAAAATATATCTTTTATAAGGATATTAGGAGTAGCTTTTATAATACTAGGAGTAGTATTGGTTTCAAGAAGTTAGAAATGAAAATGATACATGATTTAAATTTAAATTGTAATGGAGGAATAAAAATGATACTTTCAAAAAAGGCTGAAAAAATCCAGCCATCTATAACTTTGGCCATAACTGCTAAGGCAAAAAAAATGAAATCAGATGGAATTGATGTAATAGGATTTGGGGCTGGAGAACCGGATTTTAATACTCCAGAAAATATTCAACAGGCTGCTGTAAATGCTATGAAGGAGGGATATACAAAATATACTCCTGCATCTGGTATTGCAGAACTTAAAAAAGCTATTGTGAAGAAATTTAAGAAAGACAATGACCTTAAATATGATGAAAATCAAATTATAATATCTACAGGAGCAAAACAGTGTCTTACAAATGTATTTGCGGCAACTTTAAATCCTGGAGATGAAGTTATTATAGCTGTACCCTACTGGGTAAGTTATCCAGAGCTTGTGAAACTTTCAGATGGCATACCAGTATTTATAGATACTAAAAAAGAAAATGACTTTAAATATACTGCAGAAGATTTAAAGGCAGCATATAGTGAAAAAACTAAAATGATTATAATAAATAATCCTAACAATCCCACAGGTACTATTTATTCAAAGGAGGAACTTGAAAAAATTGCAGATTTTGCAAGGGAAAAAGATATTCTTATTTTATCAGATGAAATATATGAAAAGCTTATATATGATGAAATGGAGCATGTTAGCATAGCTGGCCTGTCTGAAGATGCCTATAAGAGAACCATTGTTATAAATGGAGTTTCTAAGACCTATGCTATGACTGGATGGAGAATAGGATATGCTGCAGCAGATAAGGATATAATTAAACTTATGTCAAATATCCAAAGTCATACTACTGGCAATCCTAATTCTATAGCTCAATACGCTTCTGTAGCAGCAATAGATGGAGAAGAGTCTCAGATAGAGGAAATGGTTAGGGAATTTAAAAGGAGAAGAGATTACATGGTAGATAAAATAAGTAAAATACCAGGTGTCTCATATCTGAATCCCAAGGGAGCTTTTTATGTAATGTTAAACATATCGGAAACTTTTGGAAAGAGTGTAGATGGGGTTACCATAGATGATTCATTGAACTTTTCAGAGCAGCTTCTAGAAAAAGAAAAAGTTGCAGTGGTGCCTGGATTGGGATTTGGAATAGATGGATACGTAAGATTGTCTTATGCTACATCTATGGAAAATATAAAAGAAGGACTGGATAGAATAGAAAGATTTATATTAAATTTTAAATAAAAAAGTAGAGGTGAATTATGTGGTTTCTAGAGAAGTTATAGTTAAAAGTCCCACAGGCTTACATGCAAGGCCCGCAACTCTTTTAGTTAAAAAAGCCTCTTCATTTAAATCAGAATTATATATAGAATTTAAAGAGAAAAGAGCTAATATAAAGAGTTTGATTGGAGTACTGTCATTAGGTGTAACTAAAGGGGCCAATGTAAAAATTACTGCATGTGGCGATGATGAATCTTTAGCAGTAGAAGAAGTAGTCAGATTAATAAAATCCCTGGAGGAATAAAATAATTTAGCTATAGGGAAGTTTAGAAATAGAAGATCTTGTTTTTAAGGTCTTCTATTTTAATTTATATTATTTACAGCTATTTTTGGTTTTAAAAAATAATATAATCATATTTAATCCTGCTACTCCTATAAGTATGTATAGTATTCTTCCTATTAAATTTACAGGCTCTCCAAATATGATTCCTATTATATTAAAATTAAACAGACCTATAAGTCCCCAATTTAGTGCACCTAAAACCATTAGGATTAAAGAAACTTTATCTATGATACTGAGTTTATACATATTTTTTATTTATTGAGAGAGACTTGCTGTCTCATTTTCAATAAAAACCCACCTACCTTTGTAAAATAATCATTAATTAAAGTATATTAATAATCTTACAGAGTAGAACTTAAGTTTTATAATTATATGCATAAAATGCACAATGATTTGATTATTATGTTATAATGTGAATGAAAAATTTAATTACATATATGGAGGAATTCTTACATGAGAGATACATATAATACACCCTTAAATAGCAGGTATGCATCTAAAGAGATGAGTTACATATTTTCAGATGAAGTAAAGTTTAGGACCTGGAGAAAACTCTGGGTAGTTCTTGCAGAATGTGAAAAGGAGTTAGGACTTAATATAACCTCTGAACAAATAGATGAGTTAAAAGCTAATATGGAAAATATAAATTATGAAGATGCTAAAAAAAGAGAAAAAGAAGTGCGTCATGATGTTATGAGTCATGTGTATGCTTACGGGCTGCAGTGTCCTAAAGCAAAAGGAATAATACATCTGGGAGCAACAAGCTGTTATGTAGGTGATAATACGGACTTAATAATTATGAGGAAAGGTCTTTACATATTAAAAAGAAAAATTTTAAATGTGATAAATTATCTTACAGAGTTTGCCTTGAAATATAGAGATTTACCTACCCTTGGGTTTACCCATCTACAGCCAGCCCAGCTTACTACAGTGGGAAAAAGGGCAACACTTTGGATACAGGATTTATATTTGGATATTGAAAATATTGATTTTGTAATAGATAAAATGAGATTTAGAGGAGTAAAAGGTACTACTGGAACCCAAGCTAGTTTTATGGAATTATTCAATGGAGATGAGGAAAAAGTAAAAAAACTAGATAAGATGGTAACTGAAAGGATGGATTTTAAAGAAGAATTTATGGTTACAGGTCAAACATATACTAGAAAATTGGATTCCATAATATTAAATACTCTTTCTGAGATTTCTCAAAGTGCCTATAAGTTTAGTAATGACTTAAGATTATTGCAAAATATGAAGGAGATGGAGGAACCTTTTGAAAAAAATCAAATAGGCTCTTCTGCTATGGCCTATAAGAGAAATCCTATGAGATGTGAGAGAATAGGGGCTCTTGCAAGGTATGTAATAATAAATACTTTAAATCCAGCTATTACTGCTGCTACACAATGGTTTGAAAGAACTTTAGATGATTCTGCCAATAAAAGAATAGCTATACCAGAAGCATTTTTAGCCTTAGATGGTATATTAAATCTATATATGAATGTATCTGAGAATATGGTGGTGTATCCAAAAGTGATTGAATCTCATGTAGCTAAGGAGCTTCCTTTTATGTGTACGGAAAATATAATAATGGAAGCAGTTAAAAGAGGAGGAGACAGGCAAGAACTTCATGAAAGAATTAGAGCCCATTCTATGGAAGCAGCTAAAATGGTAAAGGAATATGGAATGGAAAATGATCTTTTAGAGAGAGTTGTAAAAGATTCTTTCTTTAAAATGACTAAAGAAGAGATACTCTCTCTTGTTGATGCTAAAAAATTTATAGGAAGAGCACCAGGGCAAGTAATAGACTTTATAGAATACAAGATAAAGCCTCTTCTAGAAAACAACAAAGAATTTTTAGGAGAAGAAGCCGAAATAAATGTTTAAATCATATTTAAGTGGTCATTTTGAGTAAATACTTTAAAAGCTGTTGGTAACTATAAAATAAAGCCTTCATATTCTGATAGTATAATGCGTTTAGAATTATGGAGGTATTATAATGAAAAGAAGAGGAAATAATATAGATGATTTAATGCAGTTAGCTTTATATATGATACCTAAATATATGAAAAGAATTGATAGGTACAATAGAAGACATTATAAGGATTTAGGGCGTGATAAAGAGTATTATGAAGAGCAGCATATGGACAATAAAGAACTTATTGAATTTATAGAAAAAAATATTCTTAAAGAAGAGGGTATTTTAACAGGGAAAAAAGATAGAGATAAACCTAAAAAAATAGAAAATGAAAAGGCAGAGAATCTGTTAGAGAACAGTATAGTTAAAAAAGTAAAAGACAAAGTGGAAAAAAGACTTGATGACTTTGACGAAAAAGAGTCTGATTCTATAGATATTGATAAGGAGAAGGAAGTACAGGATAAAAAAATATCTGAAGATAGGAATAAAAAAGAAGAAGAAAATAAAGGGCAAATTCCTAAGGTGAATGAAAAGGGTAATAATGATGAAAAACAGGAACCTGATGAAAATAAAGTTTCTGATGAAAGTAAAGCTCCTGGTGAAGAAGAGAAAAAACAGATAACAAAACCAGATGGAATTGTTAAAAAAAGATATAGCACATTATCTAGCAGTAGGCATTGTATTACGTGCAATAGGAGTATATCAAATTTAATGAATAAATTAATTGGGGAAAAATTAGATGTATGTGTTAAAGATGATAAAATGAGTATACTTAATGAAGTAAATTTGATACATTCAGATGAAGTACTAATTAAGCTTACCAATGAATTAGAAGAAAAAATTATAATACCTATGAAAAACGTAGTTGGGATACAATCAAACAAACTTTCTTCTTTGGATAAATCTTTAAAGGAAGTGCCAAAGGGTTATTATTGTACATTTGAAAAAAGAATGGAAGAGTATTTTAATTCTCTTATTGGTAAAAAGGTAATAATACAGACATCAGGACAGGGAAAATTTGCATATATATATAATAAAACTATTACTGAAGTGGGATTAGGGCTCATAGTAATAGATAATGATATGATGGTTACATTTTCAAGTATAGTACTTATAAGGGAACTGAAAGATATCCAGAGCAAGGAATTATCGGGTGATTCCTAGATTCAAGTTTGGGTAAGTTCTTCCTATATTCAGTATATGAATTTAGGAAGAACTTAATAACTAAAATCAAGAGAACGTACCTAGATTTGTGTAAATCAAATCTAGGTACGTTCTTTTTATGTATGTAGAACTGGTAATAGTGGTAATAATAAGTATAAATAATTTTTGAAAGGAGATTAAATATGAATATACTAGAAGTACCAGACATTGATTTAAAAAAGGAATTAAAGAAGTGTAATAGTATGGAAGATTTAGTAGGGAAAAATGGACTTATGCAAAGGCTATTTGGAGGTATAATACAGCAGTTTTTAGAAGCAGAAATGGAAGAACATCTTGGAAGAGAAAAATATGCAAGGCTCTCTGATGAGGATAAAGACTATAGAAATGGATACAGTTCTAAAAACATTAGAACCAGTTTTGGCCCGGTTAAAGTAGACGTACCAAGGGATAGAAAGTCTGAGTTCGAACCTAAGATAGTCAAGAAATATGAAACTGTCTGTAATGAACTTGATAAGAAAGTTATAGGTTTATATGCACGTGGTATGTCTGTAGATGATATAAAATCAGAGATAGATGAACTTTACGGGGTAGATATATCCCCTGCAATGATATCCAAAATTACAGATAAGGTCATGGATACAGCTCTAGCATGGCAAAATAGAGCCCTTGATCCAATGTATCCTATAGTATATATGGATGCTCTATATTTTAAAGTCAGAGATGAACATAGAATTGTAAATAAGGCTGCCTATGTCTGCATGGCACTTGATGTAAAAGGCCATAAAGACATTTTGGGAATATGGGTTGGCGAACAAGAAGGAGCAAAATACTGGTTATCTGTATGCAATGATCTTAAAAACAGGGGTGTTAAAGATATTTTAATAGCCTGTATGGACGGTCTTAAAGGACTTCCAGATGCAATTAAAGTAGTTTTTCCTGAAATTAACATACAAAATTGTATAATACACCAGATAAGGAATTCTATAAAATATATACCATCAAAGAATGTTAAGACTTTTATGAAGGATTTAAAAGAAGTATATAAGGCAGTTAATGAAACAATGGCAAGTAAGTCATTACAATCACTGAATGATAAATGGGGAGATAAGTATCCTATAGTTGTACAGTCGTGGCAAAATAACTGGGAAAATCTATCTACATATTTTGATTTTCCTCAAGATATAAGAAAAATAATATATACAACTAACGCCCTGGAAGGTTTCAACAGGCAGCTTAGGAAATTCACTAAGATAAGGACTGTATTTCCTACAGACGATTCCCTTCTAAAAGCCCTATACCTGGCAACCGAGCAGATAATGCTGAAATGGACGGCACCTTCTCCAAACTGGGCAAATACGCTGGCCCAATTAACCATAATGTTTAAAGATAGAATAGAGCCATATATATAAAGATAAAGCCTGTACTATTTTATATAAAGATGAATAATAATAGTATTATTGCTAACAATACTATTATTAGAAAGCTAAACCACACTATTATTAGTTATTTCCTAAAAAATAAAAATTACTACAGGAATTTAATCCTATAGTAATTTCCAAATAAATTTTATCCCGTCTATTCTATTTACACAAACCTATGGACGTTCCCAAAATCAAATTTTAATTATCCCCACTTTCAAGTTTTAATTTTTTAATTCCATATTCTATTCTTTTTAAAGATTCATCTTTTCCTATAATATCTGCAATTTCAAAGGCACCCCCTGGGGTGGATTTTTTACCTGAGAGGGCAATTCTTACAGGCCAGAGTACTATTCCATTTTTAACCTTAAGTTCTGATATTAAATCCATACAGCATTTTTCTACATTTTCCAAAGTCCATGGAGAAAGTTCTTTAAACTTCGGAAGAATTTTTTCAAGAGTCAAAAGTGAATTTTCAAGGTTTGTTTTCATCTTTTTGTGTATATATATTTCTGTGGAGTATTCTGGCAGTTCATTGAAGAAATCTAACAGTTCAGGTATTTCACTTAACACTTCAACTCTTATTCTAAGTAATTCACTTATCTTTAAAAAGTCCAAATCTTTTGAAATTACATTTTTATAATAAGGAAGAGCAAGTTTATTGAATTCCTCCAAAGGTAATTTCTTTATATATTCTCCATTCATCCATTTAAGTTTTACATTATCAAAAATAGCCGGAGATTTGTTTATATTTTTATAGTTAAATAGTTCTACCAGTTCATCTAAGTCGAATATTTCTTTTTCATTTCCGGGATTCCATCCAAGGAGAGCTATATAATTAAGTACCGCTTCCTTTAAATAACCCTTTTCTATTAAATCCTGAAAAGAGGCATCTCCATTTCTTTTGCTGAGTTTTTGGTGGGCATCTTTCATTATTGGAGGACAATGGATGTATACAGGAACTTCCCAGCCAAAGGCATCATAGAGCCTGTTATATTTTGGAGCAGAAGATAAATACTCGCTGCCCCTGACCACATGTGTAATTCCCATGAGGTGATCATCTACTACATTTGCAAAGTTGTATGTAGGGTAGCCGTCAGATTTTATAAGTATCATATCATCTAATTCTGAATTATCTACAGAAATATCTCCATAGATTTCATCATGAAAGGTTGTAAATCCACTCTCAGGATTATTTTGTCTTATAACATAAGGTATATTTGATGCAAGCTTTTCCTTTATTTCTTCCTTTGAAAGTTTGAGACAGTGCTTATCATATTTATAAAATTCCTTTTCCTCATCATACTTGTTTTTTAGGCTGTCCATACGTTCTTTGGTGCAAAAGCAATAATAAGCTTCTCCCTTATCTATAAGTTCTTTGGCATATTCTAAATATATATCAGTTCTCTGGCTCTGTATGTAAGGCCCTACAGGACCACCTATATCAGGACCTTCATCATGCTTGAGTCCTGTAATTTCTAGCGTGTGGTAAATTATATCCAATGCACCTTCTACAAATCTTTCTTGATCTGTATCTTCAATTCTCAGTATAAAATCTCCTCCATCATGTTTGGCTATTAAATATGTATACAGTGCAGTTCTTAAATTTCCAACGTGCATGTATCCAGTTGGGCTTGGTGCAAATCTTGTTCTGACTTTAGTCATTTTTCTCACTCCCATTTATTTTAAAGTAAAAACCTCTCATCCTTTTTAGACGAAAGGCTACCAATTTGCTATTACCTTTAAATGATATAATAATAGAAATATTGTGTCAAGGAAGTTTTGTATGAGGATAATTATAAAAAAGAGAAAAATAGATTAAATAAACGCAATAAAGAACATACGTAAGAAAAATTAAGTATATCATAATATAGGGGGACAAAAATAAATTTGACATATATATATGCTATTGATATAAATAATATAGCATATATATTATTTGTATCACATATATCTTTGAATAATAAAGCTAATGTATATAATAGGCTTTTATATATTTATAAAATATTTTATAGGGGGAAAAATAATGTCTATGAAAGTTGCAATTAATGGTTTTGGAAGAATAGGAAGGTTATTTTTAAGAATTGCTCAGGAAAGATTGCGTGAAGAAGTAGAAATTGTAGCAATTAATGCAAGAGCAGATAATGAAACCCTTGCACATCTTTTTAAATATGACTCTTGTTACGGAAAATTCCAAGGCACTGTGAAAGCCACAGAAGACTCAATAATTATAAATGATTCTGAAATAAAAATATTTAGAGAAAGTGAACCAGAGAATTTGCCTTGGGGTGAATTAAATGTAGATATTGTAGTAGAATCTACAGGAAAATTTAAAGATAGAAAAAATTTATACAAGCATATAGAAGCTGGTGCAAAAAAAGTTATAATTACAGCCCCTGCTAAAGAGGAAGATATAACTATAGTTATGGGTGTAAATGAAGAAAAATTTGATGTGAATTCCCATAATATTATTTCAAATGCATCTTGTACAACTAATTGTCTGGCACCATTTGCCAAGGTGTTGGATGAAAATTTTGGTATTGTAAAGGGACTTATGACTACAATTCATGCCTATACAGGAGATCAGAGATTGGTAGATAAAAGTCATAAGGATTTAAGAAGAGCAAGAGCTGCAGGAGAATCTATAATTCCAACTACTACAGGAGCAGCAAAGGCAGTGGCAAAAGTGCTTCCAAATTTAGAAGGAAAATTAAATGGTTTTGCCCTTAGAGTACCTACAGTTACAGTATCCATTACAGATTTGGTCTGTGAACTTTCAAAGCCTGCTACAGTAGAAGAAATAAATAAAGCTTTTAAAAGAGCGGCTCAGGGTCCTATGGAAGGAATACTTGGATATTCTGAAGAACCACTTGTATCTATAGATTACAAAGGGGACAATAGATCTTCTATAGTAGATGGACTTTCGACTTTAATAATGGGAGATAATATGGTTAAAGTGGTATCCTGGTACGATAATGAATGGGCATATTCTTGTAGAACAGTAGATCTTGTAAATTATATTTCACTGCAGATGGAAGAAAATCATGAACAGCCCGATAAAATAGCGGTTAATAAAGCATAGATAGGATAAGTTGCTTATATTTTATTATAATAAAAAAGTATTTCTATAGGATTATATAGAAATACTTTTTTGTATATTTTAGGTTAATGATAACTATATTTTTTATGTTTTTTATACCTTCTGGATTTGTTTTTCATAAATAAGAAAATTAGAATCAATATAAATACAGGTATTAATATTATGCTGTATATGGAAAACATGTGTTTTAGAAAAGACTTTTTTGAAAGTCCAGAATAAATTTTATAACTCTTAGAAAAATCTCTTTGTTTTACCGTAAGAATTCCAATAGGAATTTCACCTTTTAAGGATTTCATATTTACAGTTGTAATGGTGATTTTTTGCTGTAGTTCTTTTTTATTAAGATCATTATCATAGTAGGATACATTATCCTCAGTTTTAATAGGAACCTTTATGGTTTTTTCAAAATTTGTAAAAGGTAGAAATTTAAATTTCACATCTTTTTTATCAATTACGGAATCTTTTTTATGAAGAATGTAAGGTGTTTTACTATAACTCCAGTTTATTATTTTTTCCATGTCATTAAATACATAGGTGTCATTTGCATCATATATGGAATTCATGACAATTCCAAGTATTTTTCTATTATCTCTTTCATATATTGCAACAAGACATCTTCCTGCAGGGTCTGTATAACCCGTTTTTCCACCTATACAGCCATCTTTGCCCAGCAGCTTATTGGTATTCATAATAGCAAATGAAGCACCCTTAGAAGTGGTTACTGTACTGGTAGATTTATATATAGTATCTCTTATCCAGGAATTTTTAAAGGCTTCTCTGGCAATAATACTCATATCGTAGGAGGTACTATAGTGTTCTGGACTATGCAGGCCATTTGGAGTGACAAAATGAGTATTTTTCAAATTTAAGCTTTGTACTTCTTCATTCATTTTGTCTGCAAATTCAGGTATACTTTTAGATATATTTTCTGCAATAACACATGCCATATCATTAGCGGAAAACATTAAAAGTGCATCCATTACATTTTTTGCAGATATAGTATCACCTACCTCTATGGGATGTGCAGCACTATTTAAAGAAGATTGAGGCTGGGCTTTAGCTTCTGCTGTATATGCAAGCATGTCCGTTTCTTTCTTGTTTTTTTCAAGGAGAATAGCCGTTAAAAGTTTTGTAGTGCTTGCAGGATATATTTTAGTATCTGGATTTTTTTCATATATTATTTCATTCGTTTGCATGTCCACTGTTATGGCTGAAGTACCGTATATTTCAGGAAGTGTATTAGAAGATTCATCTGCGGCAGATACATTAAGATTTAAACAAAGTGTAAATATAAGTACAAACAATATGATATTATTTTTCCTTTTCAAAAAACATCACTCCATTTGTTGAAAATTTATGTATATGTGTTATCAAGTGATTCAGAGGCTTAGGTGGAGTTTGCTGCAGAGAAATACTTATCTCCATCTGAACCTTATTAGCAGTATTCTTAGTGTCTTTAGCACTTAGAATACGTTATCCTTTAGGGAAAGAACTTATCCAGGCACGTTATCTATGCTTATCTCCATTTGAAGAAGATGGGAGATAAGCACTGGTAGTGTTGGGATAAAAATATTATAATTAATTATAACATTTTACAGTATACCACATAAAAAGGGTATTTTACAGTTAGATTTTAGGAGGTAGTAAGGTGATAAAAAAAATAGAAGATATATTTAAAGAAAGAAAACCACATATTATGGGAGAATTCAGTAAAAGTGCTGTGATGATTCCCCTATGTGAATCAGGGGAAGAGATAAGTGTACTTTTTGAAATGAGAGCACTAAACTTAAAGCACCAGCCGGGAGATATATGTTTTCCCGGAGGCAGATTAGAGAAGGGGGAAATTCCAGTATGTGCAGCTGTAAGAGAAACTATGGAGGAATTAAATTTAAGTAGAGAAGATATAAAACTTATAGGGGAAATGGACTATGTTGTGACACCCTATAATTTTATAATGTATCCTTTTGTATGTAAATTAATTAGAGAAGATATATTTCCAAGTCAAAGTGAAGTAGACCACATTTTTAAGGTTCCTCTTCAGTTCTTTATAGAAAATAAACCTTTGCTTTATGAGATACCGATAGTTTCACAACCAGGAAAGAGATTCCCCTATAGGCTTATAAGAAATGGCAGAAAGTATAAATTTAGAAGGGGAACGGTAAAACAGTATTTCTATAATTATGAAAAATATACAATATGGGGATTCACTGCCCTTATTATAAAAAGATTTGTAGATATAATTGTATCAAATGACCATAATAAATAACAATTAATAAAATGAAGTTATAAATAATGGGGAGAGAACATATGATTGATAGTAATATTGAAAATGATTATGTACAAGATATGGTTAATTACTTAATTCTCGTTCATGAAAAATTAAGTAAACCCTTTGAGGATTGTTTTAAAGAAAAATTAAGTGCTCTTCAGTTTAATACACTATGTGTACTTAGATCCTATGGAAGCCTAACAATGAGAGAATTAGCTGAAAGGATGAATTTATCTAAGCAGCAAATGACTAAAATTATTGCTAAGCTTGTTAAGATTAACTTTGCTGAGCGTAATTATGATAAAGATGATAGACGTATAATTAAAATATCTGCTACAAAAGAAGCTGATGAATATATTAAATTGGAAAGCAAGGCTTTTGCGAGAAGATTAAAAGATATAGTAAATTCATTAAATGAAGAGGACCTAAAAGATTTAGAAAATGCAATTAAAAGTATGAATAAAATACTTCCTAAGTTTCCTAAGTGGTTGAGTAAGTAGGATATGAAAAAGTAGAATTTAAGCGTAACATTTAATATTCTACTTTTTACTTGTGATATTGACATTGAAGAATATACATTGTATTATAAATATAGTAGATATATGTCTATAGTAAATATGAGTTTACTATATTTGTATATGTACTATAACGTTTTATAAAATAGAAAAACGGAAAAATAGTTAAAATAATCATTAAAACTTAACATCAGATGAAAGTGTTATGCATATTATTGAATATATCAGTAATCTGTGAAAAAATTTTATGATATTTCGTTATAATACTAAAATTTCTTAAGGAGTAGAAATATGGAAAGGGATATACAGTTCGTAGCAAAGAATAATAGAGGTAAATGGATGTTATGGATACAGATAGATGGCAAGAAAGTGCTCTTAACAAATACACTAAGCTCTGAAGAAGAAGCAAAAAGTTTTATAAAAAGCTTTCTTGAAAAACCGATAAATTTAATTGAATAAGAGTTCAATTTTGAGAATTGAAAATAAGTAAATATTAAGATATTTGGACAATGCCACATAATGTACCTAGAGTTTTAGATGAATCTAAGACTTTTTTTAATGTTTAAAAATAATTGTAAGGGAGAGCTAGAGAACAGTTCAAGAAATATTCAATGTCTCTTAATATTTCACACAGAAAAACATTGATATACCACTGGAATAACATGGGTGCTGCATTAAATCGTCATAAAGGATAACTAGAATATTAAGTATAGCAGCTGCAATAAATATTTTAAATTCAGGAGGTAATGAAAATGTTAAAAATGAAGTATAAAATAATTTCAGCCGTAATGCTTGCAGCACCATTGTTAATCAATACAGGAATTGGAACAACCGTCAGTGCACATTCTGCCAGCAATAAACCTGCGGTGGTTTGTAAGTCCAAATATAAAACACCTGCAAAACCAGTAAAGAAGGTAGTAAACAAGCATAAAGTTAAGGCATCAAATGCTAAACCAGCACCAAAAGTAGTACATTCACCAGCAAATGCTCATAGATAATAGTATTCAGGTATGAATAGGCCTATTGGGATTTTCTCAGTAGGCTTATTTTCATTATTACATAAAAGGATAATATCTTGTCATGTTAGAACTTGATAATATTTTTCATTTAAAAACCAATGACGGAATTAGGAGAAGAACTTTATCGGGTATGCCGTAAAAGAATAACAGAATTAGAATATGATGTTACGGAAGGTATTTCTCAAGATGAGCAAATCACTGCATTTGAAGTACTTGCCAAAATACGAGAAAATATTACAAATGAAAAGGAGAAATAAATTTGTAATTAAATATATTATTAGATCATATTATAGTGTTTAATATGTTTATTAAATTTGACTAATATATAGGTCCAGTTTTATATATTTTAATGTTAAAGATATATAAAACTGAACTATTAGCAAAGTTAATGTTAAAAATTGATACATATTATTTTATTAATCTAATGTTTTTGATATATAAATCATTTACTAATTCATCTAAAGAGTTTTATTTTCCACGATTATGTCCGGAGCCATTAGGTGATCCGCCGTTGTGTCCGGAGCCATTAGGTGATCCACCGTTATGTCCAGCTCCATTAGGTGATCCACCGTTGTGCCCAGGATTATTAGGTGGTGCTGGTAATTCCCAACTGGTACCCCAGGCAGTAAATACATTTAATATTGAGTATTCTTGGCTTTGGGTTATAGTACCTGCTGCTACTAAAGCATCTAGTTGAGCCTTAAAAGTTGATCTTGTTGTTATTTGACCACTATAATATAAATTTAGTACTATTGTTTCTTGGCTTTGAGTTATAACACCTGCTGCTACTAAGGAATCTAATTTAGTTTGGAAATTTGCAAAAGTGTAGTTATACTTATAAACTATAGGTTGTACACCATTATTGATAGGGTGTGCGCTAACTGTTGTTCCAATTCCTGTATTTAGTAACAATGGTGCTGTAAGCATTACAGCTGAAATTAATTTGTACTTTGTTCTTGACATTTTTATTGCCTCCTAAATTTTTTATTATTATAGTACCTTTAAGTGATTTTCACTTAAATTCCTTTTCAAATAAAATTGTAATTAAGGATTATGACAACTGTATTGCGATACGGTGTGAAACTCATGTAATTTGTCCTGTAATTTCACAATAAATAACCAAATTTGTGAAAAATAGAAACATACTAAGTTTTATGTATGAAAATTATGTGATACTGGCTTATAAAATTCATATATTTATTAATTTTTACAAATATTGATAAAATTTAAACTCTTTGATGTCCTAAATAATTAGTTTTTTTATCACAAAGGCGCACAAATAAATGCCATTATTTTAAAAATATTACACAATAACTATACAAAAGATATATTTTGTATAGTTATTGTAATATATTTTTGAAAAAAATGCAAACATTTCATAATGCACTATATATTAAGTTCGGATATCAATTTTTCAACTGTATATTATGTAATTATTATACAATTATTATAAGAAATATATTATTGTATTTAATTAAATGTCATATATGCAGACATAATAATACAAAATATATCTTTTGTTTTAATAAATATATACTAATTATTTTTTTGTTTAGTTTTTATCTTTTATGCGGCCAGATAATTGATTGCTAAACTATTATATTAGATTATAATTGGAGGTAATGTCATGAATACCCTTAAAAAAACTAACGATATTGAGCAGGATGAAATAATAAAATTACATAAATATCAGTTAGAAGATATAATTCAAAATCTACCTGATGCTTTTTTTGTCTACAATAAAGAAGGCTATATTGTATTATTAAATGCCATGGCACGTAAACTATACCCTCAATTAAATGCTCAAAAGACAATAGAAGAAGCTCATAGCTGTCTTCAATATTATGATTTAGATAATAATATTATACTTCCAGATAATTTTCCAACAAGGCGAGCATTCAAAGGTAAAAAAGTAAAGAATGAGAGAGTAGTTATTAAACGATGCCATAAAATTCAAATTATAGAGGTTAATGCTACTCCTATTTTTGATGAAGAAAATAATCTGGTTTATGTGGTGGTGTCTCATCATGATGTTTCAGAATTTATAAAGAATCAGGAAGAGATTAAAGCTCAACAAGAAAAATTATTAAATGCAGAAAAATCCAGAAATGAAATTCTCGAAGAAGAAATGAAGTCAAAAGAAGAATTCTTCTATCTTATGACTCATGAGTTCAAAACTCCTATATCAGTTATAAATTTAGCTCTGCAAGCAATTGATTTAATGTATAAAAAAGAAATAACGGAAAATGTTAATAAATATTTAAATACTATTAAGCAAAATGTTAACAGGCAGCTTCGTCTGGTTAACAATTTACTTGATATCGCTCGTATCGATTCAGGTCACTTAAAGATGAATAAAAGCTGTTTTAGCATTACTCATGTTATTGAGGCAATTGTAAATTCAGTTCAATTATATGCAAAACAAAAAAATGTGATATTAAAATTTAATACTAATTTATCAAAGAAGAATATTTATTCTGATGAAGAGAAGCTGGAACGTATTTTGCTTAATCTGCTATCTAACGCTTTAAAGTTTACTCCAAGTGGAAAATCGATTATTGTAACTCTTTCTACAAAGAAATATAAAAATGAAGAAATGATTTCTATAAGTGTACAAGATGAGGGGATGGGAATACCTTTAGATAAACAAAAAACTATTTTTGAACGTTTTGGTCAGGTAGATAGCAGCTTGTCACATCAAGCTGAAGGTACTGGTCTAGGGCTGCATCTTGTCAAACTTCTAGTAAACTCTCTTGACGGTGAAATACTATTAAATAGTACAGTTGATGAAGGTAGTATTTTTACAGTGCTGCTTCCTTCAAGTAAATCTGAAATTTATTATGAGAAGACTGTATCTAACGGAACTAGTAACCAGTTTTTTAGTAATGATAATCGAATTATCCAATCTACTGCAATTGAATTTTCAGATATATATTTCTAGTAAGGTACAGGGATTATTACAGAAAATCTATTGTTACTTTTAGTATTATTGCTGTTTCATGTATAATCTGAGTTTCATAGGATAATTTAAGGCATAGAAATTACATTCCTTTGCTTTATTATATTAAGCGATATAAAACAAAGGGATGTAAATATAAAAAATAGTGTGAACTAAACACAAAGGCGAAATAGGGGCTAGAGATAGCTTTTTTATTTTGCCTTTATTTTAATGATGTATTAATATGTTTTTCAAAAGGCACTATTGAAAGGTGGATAAAGAGTGGATATTAAAATAATTCAGAGCGATAATAAATCAATTGCGATTGTTCAAAGTAATGATATATTAATAAAAGATACTCAGTCAGCTTTGAACTTTATAGCAACTATTTCGTATGAAACAGAATGCTATAGAATTGCTTTAAATAAAGAAGCTATTACAGAAGATTTTTTTAAATTAAGTACCCGCCTTGCAGGAGAAATATTACAAAAGTTTGTTAATTACAATGTAAAACTTGCTATTATTGGTGATTTTACCTGCTATTTGAGTAAATCACTGAAAGATTTTATATATGAAAGTAATAAAGGAAAGCATATATTTTTTGTTTTTAATAAGAATGAAGCAATAGAAAAATTATCTATGTAATTTTAATTTAATAACAGAAAACTTTTGAGAACTAACATATTTAGTTTCCTCAATTGTAAATTGAATTGCAGTAAGAACTTAATATATTATAGGTAAATATAATTTTGATGAGAAGAGATTGTATTTGTACTGAAGGAATTATTTTTTAATTTACAATTCCTTCAGTTATTTAATAATATTATTCTTCGTAAGTGGCAGAATACTTATGGAGTAATTGTTGTTTTAAATTCCATAGATTCTGAGATAAATCTACATAGTAGTGATGAGGATTTTCAAATCTTAATACTTCAGGCCAGAATTTAGTTATTTCTTCTTGTGCTTTATTTCTTATATGCATTACATCTGGACTTTCATATACAAGTTTTCCTTTATCGAATATTTTTACTAATAATTCTTTTGCATAGTAATTTTTTAATCTTTTCTTTTTCCAGGTAAAAGTAGGATCAAATAATTCTATAGGTTCACCTATATTGATATCTTCATTACTTAAGGCAATTAAGTCTCCTACGGCTTTATCTTCTTTTTTACTAAAAATTCTATATATCTTTTTAAAACCAGGGTTAGTTATTTTTTCTTCATTTTCACTTATCTTTATTTTAGGTATTATGTTTTTATCTTCACCTTCTACGGCAACCAATTTATATACTCCACCAAATACAGGCTCTGATTTTGCAGTTATTAATCTTTCACCTACCCCAAAAGAGTCAATACAAGCACCTTGGCTTAGAACATCTCTTATAATAAATTCATCTAGAGAGTTTGAGATGACTATGTCAACATCTTCAAGACCCGCTTCATCTAATATTTTTCTACATTTTTTAGTTAAATAGGTTATGTCTCCACTGTCTATCCTTATACCTTTAGGTTTGTATCCATTTGGAATCAAAATTTCTTTGAAAACCTTTATAGCATTGGGCAGACCGGATTTTAATACATTATATGTATCTATTAAAAGTATACAGTTATCCGGATATACCTTTGCCCAAGCTTTAAAAGATTCATATTCAGAAGGAAATAGCTGTATCCAGCTGTGGGCCATTGTACCTACTGCAGGTATGCCAAACATCTGCTCTGCTATAGTACAAGCGGTAGAGCTGCATCCTCCTATTACTGCGGCTCTTGCACCATATACAGCACCGTCATAACCCTGGGCACGTCTTGAGCCAAATTCCATTACAGGTTTGCCAGAAGCTGCTTTACAAATTCTGCTTGCCTTTGTCGCAATTAGAGTCTGATGGTTTATAGTTAAAAGTATCATGGTTTCAATAAACTGAGCTTGAATAGCAGGACCTCTTACAGTTAGCAGGGGTTCATTTGGGAATACAGGGGTACCTTCTGGTATTGCCCACACATCACAACAGAATTCAAAATTTTCTAAATAATTTAAAAAGTCTTCTGAAAATTGCTTTTTGCTTCGCAGATACTCTATATCGTCTTTTGTAAATTTCAAATTGGATAGATATTCAATTACCTGCTGGACACCTGCCATAATACAGTATCCTCCTCCGTCTGGAACACTTCTAAAAAACATGTCAAAATAGGCAATTTTAGTACCTATATTATTTTCGAAATACCCATTGTTCATGGTAAACTCATAAAAATCTACCAGCATAGTAAGATTCCTTCCGTTTCTTACGTCGAAGTTCTTTGCGTTCTCCATAATAAAAATCTCCTCTATTTATGTTTTAATTCACACAATTGTGACAAAAATTAAGTATATATAAACATTGTAATACTTAAAAGAAAATATTACAAGACTGGAGTTTAACACACTACTAGGCAGGTTTAGGAGATTTTAATATGATAAATAATTTAGATGTAAATCAAATAAAGGCAGTTAATACAAATTTTAAAAATGTAGTAATTTGTGCTCCTCCGGGTTCTGGCAAAACTACAGTTATTATAAATAGGATAAATTATTTAATAACCCAAAAAAATATAAAACCTAAAAATATAGTGGTAATAACCTTTACCAGGGCTTCTGCCCTTGATATGAAATACAGGTATCTTTCAATTATGAATAAGAATCCACTACCTTTTTTTGGTACTTTTCATTCTCTATTTTATAATATGTTGAAAAGATATAAAGGGGAGATAAACATGGTGGAATCTTTCAAAGTCTATAATTTGATTAGCTCTGTACTTATGCGTTATGTAGGATTTGTAGAAGAAGAAAAAATAAGGGGAGTTTTAAATGATATATCACTTTTTAGAAGTAGTAGTAAAAGCATGGAATATTTCAACAGTAAAATTGATAAAACTGTGTTCATACATTGTGTTATAGAATACGAAAAATATAAGTCTAAAAATAATTTAATGGATTTTGACGATTTGCAGCTGGAGGTAAAAAATATTTTAGAAACAGATAAAAATATACTTAAATATTATAATAATTTATTTACATACATACTGGTAGATGAATTTCAAGATTGTGACAGACTTCAAATAGATATTTTAAAATTAATTGGTAAAAACAGTTCTGTATTTGCAGTGGGAGATGAAGACCAATCCATATATGGCTTTAGAGGCTCTGATCCCATATGTATGGTGGATTTCAACAGGCATTTTGAAGAAGGTCAAAAATTGTTTTTAAAGAAAAATTACAGAAGCGTATGTAATATAGTTAAAATGTCTCAAAATTTAATATGTAACAATAAAAATAGAAATCTAAAATGTGTTGAAAGCAGTAGAATGAAAAGAGGAAATATTAATTTTAAAATTTTTGAAAGTGAAAAAGAACAGGCCTGCTATTTAGCCGATATTATAAAAGAAATTATAGAGGCAGGAAAATGCAGATGCAGGGATATAGCCCTTTTGTACCGTACTAATATAGAGTGTGTCAATATAATAGACAAATTATTAAAAGATGGTATAAAATTTAAATTTTTACATGGTAAGTATAATTTTTATAGTCATTTTATTTGCCAGGATTTAATATGCTATTTTAAGCTGGCCCTGGATATGTGTGATAAAGAAAGTTTTATAAGTATAGTAAATAAGCCTTTTAGATACATAGGAAAAATAAATATAGAAAAAGTCAGAAATAATAGAGTGAAGGAAAATTGTTTCGAGATTTTAAAAAATATAGAAGGAGTACCTGTTTTCCAGATTAAAGCTATAGATAAGCTTCAAAGAAACATAAAAAAATTGATAAAGATAAAACCTAAAGAAAGGGTAGAATTTATATTAGATAAATTGGAATATAAAGATTATCTACATAAACATTGTGAAAAATTAGCCTCTAATATGGAAGAGTACTATTATGTTATAGAGCAATTCAAACAAATATGTGAAGACTTTACTAGTATTTATGAATTTTTAAAACATGTTGAAACTGCAGAAGAATTTTTGCATAAAAATTTACAGGAGGAAGATGCAGTTATATTAAGTACTCTCCACGGTGTGAAAGGCATGGAGTTTAAAAATGTATTTGTAATAAACTGTAATGAGGGGGCAATTCCACACTCAAATGGTATTTTGAATAATTTGGAAGAGGAAAGGCGACTTTTTTATGTAGGCATTACTAGGGCCATAGATAATTTATATTTATGCTCTACAAGTACCATAAAAGGCAGGGCAGTGGAAGTATCTAGATTCATAAGGGAATGTAACCTGGCTGATTTGGAAGGGGTTAATTCACTGTTCAATCTTAAAGTAGGGGATTTAGTAGTTCATAAAGTTTTCGGCCAGGGAAAAATAACTGAGAGGGAAGATAAAAGGGTAAGCATATTATTTTCAGATAATATTGAAAGAAGCTTTTGTAGTTCGGTACTTTATAGGGGGCAGTTAAGCCAAAAAGAGTCAAGTGATTCAGATGTTATATGATACTATTTTGATTTTATCAATAATAACTATGTTATAAAAAATAATGTGTCGCATCTATGAAATTGAAAGTATAAACCATGCTCTTTGCTAAGAAAATAAAGTGAGTATGTTTCTATTTTCATTGGCAGCTGTAAAGCAAATCATGAATAGTTGAAAATTAAATAATGTAATGTTAAAAAATAAGAATATTTTACTGTAAAAATTATGTTCAAAATAATAAAATTATAGTATAATTACCACTAATTAATTTAAAATAGTAATTCATTGTGAATCATTAATAACAAAATACTCTTTTTCTTTTGGAATAATATTTTTTAGGACTTTTAGATATTATTAAATATTTAATTTCTTCGATGTAAATGGAGGATAGTGTAAAAAAATAAGGTTATCTACTAATATTGAGGTGAAGGAGTAATATGGAAAATTTTAAGATTACAGATCTAAAGACAAACAAACAAATTCAATTTATGAATAATAAAGTCTTTTTTATAGGTAAAATTATAAAAATAGAGGAAAAATTTCTGGTAGTATCTATTTCTAATTTGCAAGACAACTTTATAATTTTTAATGTAAATGCAGTTGCAAACTTTTTTATCATTTTTAATAATAATGCTTATTGGTGTAACTCTATAGTTATAGGGTGTAAAGCAGGTGATTATTCTCAATTGGTAATTTTAGAACGACCAAAAATTATTAATAAGATAGAGAGAAGAAACTGGCCAAGGGTACCGGCAATATTAGATATTGAATATTGTGTCTTACCCAATAATATAAATAAGCTAAGCAAGGTCACTCAAATGTGTCAAAGAATGAAAAAAAAGACATTTACCATTGATATTAGTGTAGGTGAAATAGCCATTATAACCTATGAAAAAATTGAAAGTGGAAAATTAATTTTTCTTTCTTTTAAGATTAAAGAAAATATTGTTTCTATATGCTCTGTTATTAGAACAGAAGCCAATGAAAGGAATGCAAACTTTAAGACTGCACTAGAGTTTCTGGATATTGACGTTAATCATCGAAATATTATTAATGAGTATATTGGTGAAAAAATGAAATCTAATACATAAAGAACGCAGTCTTCTTTAAATATAACAACTAAAAAATGATTTAATTTTCTTTTTAAATCTGTTTCCCATATAATCTTACATATTTGTTATCTCTTTCTTTAATATTGTATTAATTGTTTAAAAATTTGAAGGAGGGGAGAAATATTCAGGCAAGTCCCTCCTTATAATTATTTAGTCAAATGCCTTAAATGAACTACATATATTTTTAGGATCACTGCATTCCATAAGATAAGACATTATACAAACTCCCGATGCTTTTGCTCTATATACATCTATCATGCGTTCTAATTTAATTCCACCAATAGCAAGTACAGGAATAGATACAGCACAGCATACACTTTCTAAGAAATCTAATCCACGTGCAGGTACCCCTTTTTTACAATCAGTAGGGAAAATATGTCCAGCAGCGATGTAATCCGCGCCATATGTCTGTGCCTGAATAGCTTCTTCTACGGTATGAACAGAGGTACCTTTTATTTTAAAATCAGTAAGTTGTTTGTGATTTTTTAAATAAGTTTTTAAAGGCATATGAATTTTTGAAATCCCGAGTTTTTTTGCTACTTCAATGTGGGTATGGATAATTAAAGATATTTTATACTGTAAACAGATTCTCTGACACAAATAGGCAAGCTGTTCATATTCATATTCTGATAGATCCTTTTCTCGTAAAATAATTCCTTCAGGTTTTGCCCTTGCAATTTGGTTAATTCTATTTAAAAAATTATCCTTGCACAATAATCGATTAGTTACACAAATCACCATTTTATCACACCTATTATACACGAATATAATCAGTATATACTGGCTGGAGACCGTGTTTTAAAAGCATTTTGTATACATCATCCACACTTCTTGAATCAGAAATTTCAAATTGCTCGTCACTTTTTGAATCTTCTTCATGACCTCCTACACTAACTTTTACACCTGCAGAAATTTTTGTTGCACACATCCCCACTACATTATCGCGAAAACCAGCACGTTCTCTAGTAGAAATTGTAATACCAGCAAAAGGCATAAAAAGTCTATAGGACAACATGACCTGTAATAGCTGTGGTTCATAGACATCATGTGGATTTTCATTGCTATTATTGATAAACGGTCGCAGCCTTGGAGGAGAAAAAGAAATCTCTGCATGTGGATATTTCTTTTGTATAAGGTAGGCGTGGATTCCAGTAGCAAAGGCATCTTTTCTAAAATCATCCAATCCCAACAATGCCCCAAATGCTGCACCTCTCATACCACCCTTTATGGCACGTTCTTGAGAATTAAAACGGTAAGGATAAATACGTTTATTACCACTGAGATGAATTCTTTCATATGTATCTGTATTATAGGTTTCCTGATATACACATACATAATCTGCACCACAATCATGTATATACGCATATTCCTCAGTATTTAAAGGATATACCTCAATTCCCACTAGGTTAAAATAATTTGCGGCCAACTTTACTGCTTCACCAATATAGCTTACATCTGACATTCGTCGTGATTCACCTGTAAGCAGTAATATATCCTGAAGTCCTGTTTCAGAAATATTCTTTAATTCTTTCTCTATTTCTTTCATAGTCAATCTTGCACGGCGTATTTTATTATGACAATTAAATCCACAGTAAACACAATAATTCTCACAATAATTTGCAATGTAAAGTGGAGTAAATATAGACACAGAATTTCCAAAGTGTTTTTGTGTTTCATGTTTAGCTTTCTGTGCCATTTGTTCTAAAAATGGAAATGCTGCCGGTGATAACAATGCGCCAAAATCTTCAATTGTTAAATTATCCTTTATAAGAATCTCATTTATTTCTTCTTTGGTATAACGATTATAATCATAATTATCTACCATATATAACACAGTATCCATAATGCTTGAATCAATGATCTCCATATATGGTTTATACTTCATATGATCTGTTTTGATTTTTTTCACTATTTTTCTCCCATCCGACATTTAATTTTAACATGCCTATAAAATCAATATTTCAAAAACCCGGTAAGTGGACTGGAAGCTTCTGCTCCGCAGTCAAGTACACGTCCTAATCCTGCAAGATATGCCCGTCTACCTGCTTCAATAGCAGATTTAAATGCTTTTGCCATGAGACCTACATTTTTTGCTGTAGCAATAGCAGTATTGGCCATTATTGCATCAACTCCCATCTCCATTGCCTGACAAGCTTGAGATGGTTTTCCAATACCTGCATCTACAATAATTGGAATATCAATTTCATCTACCAATATCTTAATAAAATCATGAGTGAGAAGTCCTTTATTACTGCCAATAGGTGCACCCAGTGGCATAATAGCAGCAGCACCTACATCTACTAGTGAACGTGCTACATTTAAATCGGGATACATATATGGCATTACAATAAATCCTTCTTTTGCTAAAATTTCTGTTGCTTTAATGGTTTCATAATTATCAGGAAGTAAATATTTTGAGTCGTGAATTACTTCAATCTTTACAAAATCTCCACATCCCAGTTCGCGAGCTAACCTTGCAATCCTTACAGCTTCCTCTGCATTTCTGGCTCCGGAGGTATTTGGTAATAGAGTAATATCTTTTGGCATGTAATCAAGTATATTTCCCTCTCCTCCCACATTAGCACGACGCAGTGCCAATGTTGCCATTTCTACACCAGCATTATCTATAACTATTTTTGTCATTTCAAGTGAAAATTTACCTGATCCCAAAATAAAACGGGAATTAAATGCGTGTCCACCAATTATCATATTATCATTATTTTGTTTCATATTATTTTCTCCTTGTGAATGTCATTTTATCATATCTCTTCAATTCCAATAAGAAGACGTAAAATCATATTAGCCTGATGTCCTGCACAAATTTGTACTCGTGGAGCCATAAGACCATTTCCCTGACATGCAGAGCTTTCTAGATCTCCACAAATGTATAAATTTTTCATCTTTCTTTGAGTTTTAATCAAATTTGAGCTGCCATAACCTGCCATACCAGAAGCACAAACAATTTTGGAATTTGAAAGTTCTATAAGCAAATTATTAACTAGCATTGCTTTTGATTTTGGATTATCAAATGCTTCACAGACTATATCATAACTGTTAAATAACTCCAATACATTAGACTCATCTATACGAATAGTTTTCGTTTCTACTATAATAAAAGGATTAATTTCCTTAATCTGTTCAGCCAGTGCATCTGTTTTTAACATACCGAGGTGACGGACATAGTAGCTCTGGCGATTTAAATTACTTGGGTCTACTACATCAAAATCTACCAGCAATAAATGGCCTACACCTATACGTGCTAACATCACAGCTATATTAGATCCAAGTCCTCCCAGACCAGCTACAGCAACTTTTCCTTTTTTAACTTTTTCAAAAACATGTGGAGTATGTCGTGCTGCCATCATGCTTTCAAGTTCATTCATAGGTGGCATTACGCCTTTAGCGATAACATTAATTATATCCTGTGGATGTAAAATACAATCTTCTTGAATTTGAAATCCATTTATAATTAAAACATCATCTTCTTTTCCCAAAGAAGATCTTACTTCAAAAGCAGTTTTCCAGTCACCTATTTGCTTTTTTCCATTTATAATTACCTCCATAAGTTTATCCTCCTCCAACAAAATGCACAATTTCCACTGTATCCAGATCTACCAATTGTATATCTGCATAGGTTGCTCTTGGAACAATTTTGCCATTAACCTCTACAGCAACTTTTCTTAGATTATACCCATTTTTTTTTAGGAAGTACAATAAGGTTATTTCTTCTTTCAGTGGAATGAAAATTCCATTTACCTTCATTTTTCCACCTCTCTTTCCAATTTTTAATTAGTAACAAAAAAAGAATGCAAACAAGTTACACCCGTGGTGGTGTACCCCATTTACATTCTTTATCATGTAATTTACCATAAAATATATAAGATGTCAATAAAAATTTATAGAGGTCTCGGGGTAACCGTATTCTATAGTAATTTCCAATTTGCACTTATTTAAATAAGTAAGATTATGATACTATATATTAACATTGGCGGTTGCAGTAATTTCCTTTTTTCTTTTTCATTAAAAGTTTTAGGGCTTCATCTGTATATCCTGGAGCAATTATTCCATCTGATACAGATCTACTCAAAATTGTTGCAGTAGATACATCCACAATAGCACTTATAGCTGCCCAATCACCATAGGAAGACATTCTATCTGCACCTCTGGCTTTTGCATAAGTAGAAGCCACAGAAGATAATTCAATATCTTCAACAAAATATGCCTTTTTTAATACATCATTTAAAGGGAGGCTCACTACAGCACCAGCTGGACTTACATGTTTAAAAGATGCTGCTGAGGTTAATCCTAGTGTTTGTTTCAATTCTTTCACCAATTGCCATGAATTAAAGGCATCCATAAAATTAATATAACCTGGTTTACCATTCAAAATTTTAATATGGTAATACTTTATCTTTTACATAAATTCTTGAGGGATTTTGATACACATAAATTCTAAGTTATAAATCATACAACTTAATTATTCAACAAGCTATATAAAATAAACTAAAGTCTACTTGCAATTTTCTTATTTAATGATTTAACTATAAAAATTGAATAATTCACTGCAACACCGCACTATTCAAGTTGAATTTTGAATTTTGCGGTGTTTTTACATCTTTTTTATCCTATGTATCTTTTCTATTTCTTTAATTATCGTATGATGTGAGAATTTGTTTGTGGATAAGCTCTTAATTTATTCACGAATGATAATATATCCTCAAACTAGGTGAATTTTATAAATTTTAATTTATCACATCCTAGGTATAATATTCATCATACGTACTTTATTATTCATAATCAAAATAAACTTGAATATATTTTAGTATTAAATATATATCATTAACTTGGGAGAGGCTTTATTTATGGAGAATAAAAATAGCTGTCCAATGAATTTGGAAAAAGAACTTAGTGCAAGAAGATTGGCTACGGAAGCAATATACCTAGTTAAAAGTAGACAGGCAAAAAAGTTAAACTCTATATGGCTGGAGGTTACCGGATGTTCAGGGAATATTATTTCTTTTTTAAATAGTGTAAATCCAGGACTCAATTATATTTTAAATGAATTAGTTAACTTAACATACAATAACACACTGATGACATCAGAGGGAGAATTTGCTTTTGAAGCTTTGCTAGACACTTTGAATACTGAATTTATATTGTTAATAGACGGAGCAGTGTCTACTAAAGAAAATGGCATGTATAATATAATAGCCCATTACAAGGGAAAGCCTGTCACAGCCTTAGAAGCAGTAAAGATGGCAGGTGAAAAAGCTAAATATGTTTTAGCAGTAGGAACTTGTGCATCTTATGGTGGCATTTCTGCTGCAAAGCCTAATCCATCTTTGAGTAAAAGTGTATCTAATATATTGAGTCGTGAAGTTATAAAATTACCTGGTTGCCCTTGTCACCCAGATTGGGTTGTTGGCACTATTGCACATTTAGCCGCTTTTGGCAAACCCCAATTAGATAGTGAAGGAAGGCCAATTTTATTTTATGGAGTGACTATCCATGACAGATGTACAAGGAGAGGTTATTTTGATAAAGGTATTTTTGCAAAAAAATTTGGGGAAGAAGGTTGTATGTTTAAATTGGGATGTAGAGGACCTGTGACTAAAACAGATTGTCCAAGAAGAAAATGGAATGCATATGTAAACTGGCCTATTGAAGATAATACTACATGTATTGGATGTGCTAATTCAAGATTTCCAGATGGAATGGAGCCTTTTGTAAGATATTAGGATAGGAGGATTCTATGAAAAAAACTATTACAATTGATCCTATAACAAGAATTAGTGGATTTTTAGAAACTAAAATAGAAGTTGAACAAGATGTAATTATTAATGCAGAAACTAGTGGACTCCTATTTAGAGGTTTTGAAAAAATGCTTAAAAGTAGGCAGCCCTTAGATGCCATATATTTTACTGAAAGAATTTGCGGCATATGCTCTACAGCACATGCCATGGCTTCTACACTGGCATTAGAGGATGCATTGAAGGTTAATGTAAGTGTAAATGATATGTATATACGAGATTTAATGCATGGTTTTGAATTCATACAAAATCATTTGAGACAATTTTATAATTTGACTATGGCAAGTTATGTAAAAATGCCTAATATTAGTCCACTATATTCAGATCAATATGATGATTACAGACTTTCAGAAGCTGAGAATAAAAAATTAAGTGATCACTATATTGAGAGCATAAAATACAGTAGATTAGCCCATGAAGGTTTAGCTGTGTTGGGTGGCAAAGCACCTCATTCCCATGGTATTTTTGTTGGTGGAGTTACGGTAAATATGGATTCATATAAGTTGGTAAAAATTCAATCTATAATAGCTAAATTAAGGGAATTTATTAGTAATATTATGATGGAAGATATAAAAATAATTTCTGAATATTATCCGGACTATTTTGAAATGGGGCAAACTTATAATAATTTTATGAGTTATGGTATTTTTAATCATTACGCTGAACCTGAAATAAGTTATGTAAAACCGGGTGTGTTAATTGATGGAAAGAAACAAAACTTTGATAGTAGTAAAATTACAGAAAATATACTGCACAGTTGGTATGTCAGTGATAAACAGAATGAGAATCCATCAGAAGTTAATATTGATGAAATTGATTTAGCTAAGAAAGAAGGATACAGTTTTATAAAATCACCTAATTATGATGGCTATTCTATGGAAGTTGGACCTTTGGCCAGATTAATAATTGCAGGTGAATATAATGGCGGTAGCTCCTGTATGGATAGAAATGTTGCAAGGGTACTGGAGACTAAAAAGATAATAGAAATTATGAGTGGTTTGTCAAGACGCATCAAACTACTTCCTAGTAATCAAGAGGTATATAATATTCCAGATGAAAGTTTTGGTGCAGGGCTAACTGATACTACAAGAGGAGCATTGGGACACTGGGTCAAAATAGAAAATAAACTTATAAAGTACTATAATATTATAACTCCAACAGTTTGGAATATGAATCCTAAAGATGAAAATGGAAGGTTTGGAATTGGAGAAAAAGCATTGGTTGGAACTAAAATAAGAAATATAAAAGAACCTATAGAAGTGGGAAGAATTTTAAGATCTTTTGATCCTTGTGTTTCTTGTGCAACTCATTTAGTAAGTAATAAATGTGAGCTTGCTTATGTAAAGGTACTAGTATGAAGGTAAAAGTTATTGCAATAGGAAACACCTTAATGGAAGATGACGGTGTTGGTATTGTGGTTTTAGAAAAACTAAGAGAAAGTTTTGTGAAAAATAATATAGAAGTCATAATTGGAGAAACAGATTTTGAGTACTGTATTTCTTTAATAGAAGAATGTGATTTTATATTTTTTATAGATGCAGCTTACTATGGTAAAAATCCAGGAGAGTTAACAATAAATTCACTGGCTGAATACCAGTATAGCAAAAAATATTACACGCAGCATAGTTACAATGTAATAGATTTAATAAAATCATATTGTAAAACTGTTAATGGATATATTATAGGTATTGAAGTAGGTAAGGTTAGTTTTAAACTTGGTCTTAGCAGAGAGATTGAGAATAATATTAATATAATTTCAGAGAATGTTTTCAAAGAAATCTTATCTAGGTTACCCTGCAAAATTTAGGAGGATAGATAATTGGATTCTTATACTATTCAAAGTTTATATAACATTGACAAAAGAATTAATTACTATACACTGCGCATGATGGCGGTAGGATGTCCATATATTAAAAATTATTATGGAGGTCTAATAAAAAGTGAAGCAAAAAAATTGAATAAATTAGTAAATGCACTCCTTAAAAATAGTGAATTTAGGCAAAATAAAAAACAATTTACTCTTGAGGAATTATCAAAATATAATGGCGCCAATGGGAATCCTGCATATGTAGGTGTTAATGGGGTAGTATATGATTTGAGTTTAGTTCCCTCCTGGGGCGGAGGAACCCATTTTGGGTTATATTCAGGAAAAGACTTGACAGGTCAATTTACTGCATGCCATAAGGAGAATATAAAGATATTAGAAAATTTGCCCAAAGTCGGTGTCATAAAAAAATAATTTGGGAGATGATTTTTATGCATGATATCATATTACTAAGTAAAATATCACAGAGCTTAGATCGTTGTTGTAAAGAAGGAAAAATTTCAAAAATAAATAAAATGTCTATTATTGTAAATAAAGATAGCCATATTAATGATAATAATCTACTTCAATATCTTAAAAACTATAATGAAAATTTAATAGATACTTGCACAGAAATAAGCATTGAAATTGGAGACTTACCAGATCAAACTGCCATCATTAAGAACATAGAAGGTGACTCAACTGAATGACGAGCAGAAAGATAAGTATAAAAAAAGATATTTGATAAATGTATATGGTGTAGTGCAGGGAATTGGTTTTAGACCATTTGTATATAATACGGCTAAGGAATATGAAATTTGTGGATGGGTAAATAATTCTGGTGGTTGCGTTACTATTGATATAACTGGAACTTTAGATAATGTTAAAAAGTTTATACTTAAAATAACTAAAAATGCTCCACCTCCAGCTATCATAAATTCAGTGAAATGTAGAACTCTAGAATATTTATATTATGATGATTTTAATATTAGAGAAAGTTCTAATGAAAATGATACAGTAAAATTTATACTGCCGGATATGAGCACTTGTGAAGATTGTGCTCGGGATATAATGAATGATGCAGGAAGGCGATATAGATATGCTTTTACAAGTTGTACTAAGTGTGGTCCAAGATATTCTGTAATAAAAGTATTGCCTTATGATAGAAAAAATACTACTATGGATTATTTTAAAATGTGCGGTAATTGTGAAGATGAATATACTAATCCACTAGATGGAAGATTTCACTCAGAGACTAATTGCTGTAGAGAATGTGGGCCTTCATTAGTGCTTATAAATAATAAGAACCAGACTGAAAAATGTGGAGATGTAATTGATAAAACTATTGAACTAATAAAATTAGGAAAAATAGTTGCAATAAAAGGAATTGGTGGCTTTCATTTAGTATGCAATGGTAGAAATAAAAAGGCCATAAGTGAACTTAGAAATAGAAAAAAGAGGCCTAATAAGCCATTGGCAGTTATGATGAAAGAAATTCATACTGTAAAAGAATTCTGTGAACTAAATAAAAAAGAAGAACAGATTTTAACTAGCAGAAAAAAGCCAATTGTACTATTGAAAAAAAAATCTAATATAAATCTTCCAGATAATATAGCACCAGGCCAAAGAAAGCTTGGTGTTATGCTTCCTTATACCCCTATACATTACTTAATATTAGAAAAGGAGTTAGACATACTTATAATGACCAGTGCTAATATAAGTGGATCTCCAGTTGAATATAAAAATAATAGTGCATTTAAAAATCTTAAAGATGTGGCGGATTATTTCTTAATGCATGATAGAGAAATTTACATTCCAATTGATGATTCTGTTGTTAAAGTATTTAATGATGAGGAATGTGTTATAAGAAGTGGAAGAGGATATGCCCCATCAATGGAAAATATTAAGGTTGGAGATAATATTATTGCTTTAGGACCTGAAGAAAAAAACAGTATATCACTCTCTAAAAATGGTTACGTGTATACCAGTCAGTATATGGGTAATTTACAGAACTTTAATTGTTATAAAAATTATGAATATGTGTTGAATCATTTGTGTAAATTGCTAGATATAAGTCCTAAAGTATTGGTAGAAGATATGCATCCATTTTATATTTCAAGCAAGTATGGAAATAATAAAGACCGAAAAATAATAAAAGTACAGCATCATCATGCCCATATGGCAAGCTGTATGGCAGAACATAACGTTGAGGGAAAAGTTATTGGAGTCATATACGATGGAACGGGTTTCGGAGTGGACGGAAATATATGGGGCGGAGAGTTTTTTATTGCAGCAGGATATAATTTTAACAGGGTAGGGCATTTTGAATATGTAAGTATACAGGGAGGAGATACATCCATAAAACAGCCCTGGAGATGCGCTGTGAGTTACTTATATTTTTTTGGATATTCTATAAATGAATTTATAAGTGACATAGATAAAGATAAGTTCGATATAATTATTCAAGCTTTAAAAACATCATTAAATTGTTATAAGTCTTCCAGTGTTGGACGGTTTTTTGATTGTATTTCAGCTTTGATAGGCCTTGTGAGATCTATTACATATGATGGTGAAGCTGCCATAGCTCTAGAAAATATAATGGATGAGAATGTACATGAATGTTATAACTATAAAATAAAAGATGAGGGTAATGTTTTTTTAGTAGAAATTAAAGATATTATTCATGGGGTGCTGGTTGACATTAATAATAGCGTTAAAAAAAGTACAATATCTGCTAAATTTCATAATACAATTTCAAAACTTACCTGTGATTTAGTCTTTAAATTATCAAAACTATATAAAATATATAAAGTGGTTTTAAGTGGAGGAGTGTTTGAAAATGAACATTTACTTAAATCCATCTACAATGAACTTAAAAAAGCAGGATTAGAAGTTTTTTTTAATTCTAAAACACCTATAAATGACGGTGGAATTTCATTTGGACAAATTGTAATTGCAGATGAGATTATAAAGAAAGAGGGTATGTAAAATGTGTCTTGCGATTCCAGGCATAATAAAATCTATTCATGGAAATTTAGCTAAAGTGGATATTATGGGTATAGAAAAAAATGTGGATATTGAACTTATAGAAAATCCTGAAATAAAAGATTATATTTTAATACATGCGGGTTTTGGAATAGAGAAGATTGATAGAGAATATTTTCATTACTTAAAAAAGGTATTTCAAGAGGAAATAGAAAATGAGTGAAAATGAGCTCCTAATTAATTTAATTAATAAAATCAAAAACAGTGATATAGGGCGCTTCACCATAATGGAGATATGTGGTACTCATACTCAAAGTATAGCAAAAATGGGCATAAGGAAATTACTTTATCCAAAGGTAAATTTAGTATCAGGGCCAGGATGCCCAGTTTGTGTTACATCGGAAGGTTATATAGATGCAGCCATTGAACTTTTAAACAGAGATAATATTATATTGACGACCTTTGGTGATCTGATGAAAGTTTGGGGAACAAAAGAAAATTTGATAGAACAAAGAGAAAAAGGAAAGAAAATCAATATAGTATATTCTCCTTTAGATGCACTTAAAATCGCAGAAGAAAATAAAAGTTTTGAAGTAGTTTTCCTAGCAGTTGGTTTTGAAACTACTGTTCCGTTAATCGGACTCACTGTAAAAAAGGCAAAAGAAAATAATATTAACAATTTTTTTATTTTGAGTAGTTTAAAGGTTATGAAGCCAGTTTTACATAAAATATTAAAGGATGAAAATTGTAAAATTCAAGGAATTATATGTCCGGGACATGTGGCAGTTGTAACAGGTGCTGACTATTTCAAATTTATTAAGGAAAATTATAATATTGCTTCTGTAGTATCTGGTTTTGAGAGTTTAGATATTATATCTTCAATATATTTTTTAATCAAACAAAATTGTAGATGTGAAAAAAAGTTTGAAAATTTATATAGAACCTGTGTAACGCCAAATGGAAATTTACTTGCCAGGAGGATTATTAAAGAATGTTTTTTTCAAAGTAGCTGTATGTGGAGAGGTATTGGCAAAATTGAAAAGTCGGGTTTGTATTTAAATAGAAAATATGAAGAATTTGATGCTGTAAATAAATTCAAATTGACAATAGAAGAAAAAAATAAAAGTGATTGTATATGCGGTGAAATCATATTAGGGAAAAAGATTCCTTATGATTGTGAGTTTTTTGGGGGAGAATGTATTCCAGAGTCTCCAGTTGGGCCCTGCATGGTGTCTTCAGAAGGGTCTTGTTCTATTTATTATAAGTATGGGGGGTATAAAAAATAATGAATGAAGTTATTAAATTAGTTCACGGTCATGGTGGAAAACACACAAATGAATTAATTGAAAGTATCTTTTACAAATATTTTAACAACACTATTTTAGACTTGGGGGCGGATTCAGCTATATTTCCTGTAAGTCAAGGCAAAATGGCATTTACTACAGATTCTTTTGTTGTAAAACCTCTATTTTTTTCTGGAGGGAATATTGGGAAGCTTGCAGTTTGTGGTACTGTAAATGATTTAGCTGTGTCAGGGGCAAAGCCCTTATATTTAAGTGCAGGATTTATAATAGAAGAAGGTTTTCCAATTGAAACTCTTGATTTAATAGTTAAAGAAATGGCTCTGCAGTGTGAAGTTTCAAAGATTAAAATTGTAACCGGGGATACTAAAGTTGTTGAAAAAGGCTGTATAGATGGATTGTTTATAAATACTTCCGGAGTAGGTATTATTGAAAACAATTATGAAATAAAGAATGTTGAACCTGGAGATAAGATAATTGTAAGTGGGAATATAGGAGAACATGGTACTACTATAGCCCTTGAAAGGTATAATATAGATATAAAAAGCAATATTAAAAGTGATTGTGCTCCAGTTTATAGAATTATAAGCACGCTTAAAGAATACTATCCTTTTATAAAAATAATGAAAGATCCCACAAGGGGAGGGCTTGTTACAATATTAAATGAAATTTCAGACAGAGTAGGCTTAAGTGTAAAGCTCCTGGAAGAAAGTATACCCATTGAAAGAGAGATATCTGCCGTAAATCAAATATTAGGATTGGATCCACTATACATGGCTTGTGAAGGAAGAGGTGTGTTTGTAGTTAAGAGTGAAATGGCTGAGGAAATATTAAATAAGCTTCATAATTTAGAGCAGTGTGGCAATGCAAGTATCATAGGGAGCTTTACTGATGATTTAGAGCATATGGTATACATGGAAAATTCCTTTGGTGGTATGAGGATTCTAAATATTTTAGATGGAGAGATGCTGCCAAGGATATGCTAAAAGGGTATAAAAAATTATTAAGCAGAAAGAGCTTACATTATTAAAACTAATCTAAAACAGTCAAAATCATAAAAAAATAGAGAGCAATTGGGATGTATTTAATGACTAAGCAGCTTAAAATGATTTGTTGTAAAGTTTATCACTTTTTGAAGTTCATTAGTTGCATGACTTCTTATATAATCCATTATCACTTCATTTGCAACATTTCCGACAAAATGAACCTAATGTATAGTTACTTAATATAACCATATACGCCTGTCTCAATAATAATTTGTTTATGATATTATTAATTAAGTCGTAGAAATAAATTTTTGCGTGTTAAATCCTAAGTATACCATTTTAAGGAGGAACTTATATAGAACTTGAAGAAAAGGTAAAATTCCTTAAATATATGTCAATTTATAGTATATACTTTTCAGCACATAACACAGCTGCTGGTATTGTCTCCCCCTAGTGTGGTATGGTTCAGCCAATGTGGCTTATTCCAATTTATAGAAATTTTGAAAGCTATATTTCTAGGATATATAAAAAAGCATGATTTTAAGGTGTTTGGTTGGTATAGAATTGCACTTGGTATTCTTGTTATACTTATAACGATCGTTTATTTCATCCAATTTATTGAAGATACTTTGCACTTCAGTGACATTATCTATACTTTTCTGGAACTAAAAGAAGTATTTTATTCAATACTGATGATACCATATTTTGTTATTAGCTAGAGTGAAAAATACTCTAGTTTTATTTTTTATGGCTACTTTTATTGGACACTATAACTAAATCGTATATAGGTATTGATATTGCACAGTTCATAAATCTTATTCTTTTCCCTCCGAACATACCTTATCTTCTTTTATCGAAAGACTTTTTCTCGACTGTAATTCATACAAAGAGTATTCTGTCATGAAGGCTCCTGTTAATGCCAAGGGTTACCATAAATAATTGAGTTTTGAAGCTGGACATTTATAATCTATCCTATAATAAAAATCTGTGTATATTGCAAAAAAAAATGGAATACTAAGCATGAGGTGATTTACATGGAAAGTGTATGGAATTCTGAGGTTAATTTTAGAAAAAGAGAAGCCTTAAATAAAAATATAGAATGTGATATTGTTATAATAGGGGCTGGAATGGCCGGACTTATGACAGCATATATACTTAATAAGAGTGGAAGAGAAGTTGTCGTTATTGATGCAAAAAGCATCGCAGGTGGAGTTACGAAAAATACAACTGCCAAGATAACATGTCAACATGACCTAATTTATAATAATTTAATAAAGGAATTTGGTGAAGAAGGAGCAAGGCAATATGCTAAGGCTAATGGACTTGCAATACAAAAATACAAGGAAATAATTGATGAAGAAAATATTGATTGTAATTTTGAATACAAGGATTCATATGTGTATTCTTTAGATAATACCCAAAGTCTTGAGGATGAATATAATGCAGCTAAGAAGTTAGGAATCGATGCAGAATTAGTAGATGAGTTAAACCTTCCCTTTAAGATTAAAAAAGCGTTGAAATTTAAGAATCAAGCACAGTTTAATCCACTTAAATTTTTAAGACCAATTTCAGAAAAACTCACTATTTATGAAAATACAACAGCACTTGATATTACTGAAGAAAATTCTGTAGTTACAAAGGATGGAATAAAAATTAAAGCAAATAAAATAGTAGTAGCAACACATTATCCATTTTTAAATACCCCAGGCTATTATTTTATGAAAATGCACCAGGAAAGATCTTATGTTATAGCTTTAGAAAATGCTCAAGATGTAAATGGAATGTATATAGGCATTGATAAAACCGCATATTCATTTAGAAATTATAAAAATTTGTTATTGTTTGGAGGTATAACTCAAAGAACCGGTGAAAATGAGGAAGGTGGAGCTTATGATAAGTTAAGAAAAGCAGCCAAAGAATTTTATCCAAATTCCATAGAAAAATATCATTGGTCAGCACAAGATTGTATGACCTTAGATAATATACCTTACATAGGGCATTATTCATCAAAAACTCCTAATATCTACGTTGAAACGGGATTTAAAAAATGGGGGATGACAAGTTCAATGGCAGCTGCAATGATAATAAGTGATATGATTCTTGAAAATGGAAATGACTTTTCAGAAATATTTTCACCTAGAAGATTTGATGCATCGTCATCCATGGAAAATGCTGCTAATGATCTTATAATAACAGCAAAGAACTTTATTGCACAAAGAATAGATATTCCTGATAAAAATTTAGAAAATATTCAAAAAGGCCATGGCGGGGTTGTAGAATATAAAGATCAAAAGGTTGGAGTTTATAAAGATAATGATGAAAATATATTTACAGTATCAACCAAATGTGCTCATTTAGGATGTGAACTTCACTGGAATGCTGATGAATTAACCTGGGATTGTCCTTGCCACGGCTCACGATATGATTATAAGGGAAATTGGATACAAAGCCCTACAAATAAGTCTCTTGATGAAATATAAGTTTATAAATAAATGTTAAATTTCGAATTATTATACTATAAAAAATTTATCGTTAATGAATGAAAATATCCTAAAACAAATACATGAAATCTACTCGTTAAGATGGCAGGTTGAGCTTATTTTTAAGATATGGAAATCAATATTTCACATATCTAATGTAAAACCGGTAAAAATTGAGCGTTTTAAATGTCAACTGTATGGTAAGCTCATTCTGTTAGTCTTAAGTTCTATAGTTATGTTTAAAATGAGAGCTGAACTTTTGGAAAAGAATAGATTTGGGGCAAGTGAGATCAAAGCCGCATAAATAATACATGAACACATTGAAAATCTTTATTTAGTTTCATGAGAAAGACTTCAAATAACTGTAAAATTTTAACGAGAATGTATAACTGTATACGTAAAAATGGACGAAAATCACACCGTAAGGACAAAAAAATCTTCTTTGACATTCTTGGAGTTTCCTACAACCGTCAAGAAAAGAGGCGCAAATCCGCCGCATAAAACAATTTCATTATAATATAATTTAGAATTTATGTATTCAAAAAATTATAAATACATGAATCTTTTTTATTTCACTTAAATCTATACCAAACTAAACAATACATATGTTTACATCTCTAAGAAAGGGTAAACTACTTCCCTTTTGTTTTATTAGAATTTCTACATTGTTATATCTTTCAAAATTTCTCCAAAAGCAATAAAAGCACACACGAACTTAATACGCCCCAAATAGAAGGAATCTGACTTTTCGAATCTAATCAGTAATTTTCTAAAGCGATTCATCCAGGGGTAGTGGGAGCATCCGTTTCATGAAAAGGGCTATCCAAAACAATTGTAATCCAGTGTTTTGTATTCATATGGTATGCTGGCAAAATCCCTTGGTGGCTTCCTAATAAACTATTTAATGCTGGGTCGCACTTCAAGTCTAATATCTCATCACTTCCTTTTTTTGTAAAATCTAATTTAATTCTCGGTACATTCATAATTAGTCCGTACCATTTGCCGCTACCATCATGTCTAAGCACCGCATAATCTGGATATTTATCAGGCTCTGTATCAAATTTTTCCTTTACATAATCAAAAATTTCTTCTTTTTCTATCGTAAAAATGCCTCTCAAGATTCTAATTTATCGGTATTTGATAAATAATTCATATGTCACATTAATTTACATTTATAACAATTTCACAACATGCTCTTGGAGTAGGTAATCCAACTAACTGTTCTGGACATACCAGTATCGCTTGTCCTTGCTTCACTAATTCAACTATAGCTCTATGTTTATTATTTAGCATCATCTCGTGGCAATTTATACCAAATATAGTAAAGTAAATGGGATCTTTATACCCTAAAATTTTTTCATCGAACTCACGTTAATATTACAAATAAAATAAAAGGTGGAATTTCAGGGAAACATACTTTTAGATATTTGATCATTTTTTGATATATTATCAATTTAAATGAAGCAAATTAAGAGGATTCTTATATGATACTAAAATGTAAGATTTAATGTTTTTTCATTTTCTATAAATTTTATACAATGATAATTATATAAAATTTACATTAAATGTATATTAGTTTACTTATTTAGTTTTATATAAATAAAAGCAACATATTATTTTTATGTAGACATTACTAGGACCATAGATAACTTATATTTATGTTCTACAAGTACCGTAAAAGGCAGGGCAGTAGAAGTATTCAGATTCATAAGGGAATGTAACCTGGCTGATTTGGAGGGGGTTAATTCACTGTTCAATCTTAAAATAGGAGATTTAGTATTTCATAAAGTTTTCGGACAGGGAAAAGTAACTGAGAGGGAAGATAAAAGGGTAAGCATATTATTTTCAGACAATATTGAAAGAGCTTTTGTAGTTCGGTACTTTATAGTGGACAGTTAAGTCAAAGGGGAGGTGTTTATAACAAATGAAATTTCTATGACATTATTGTGTTAAGAGGATATATCCACTTTGTTTTTAATTGTATGCCTTAATGCAATCTTAATACTATAGTGGATATCGTAATGCTATATTGACTTTTACTATGCTACAATTAAAATAAAAAATAATTTTTGTATAAAGAGGTGCTTTTTAGTGGGTATTCACCAAACAAATTCAAATTTACTTACGGAGCAGCTTTTAAATATGTCCACAGAAAAAAGGCAGGGAAAGTTGAGGATATATTTTGGGTATGCGGCAGGTGTGGGGAAAACCTGTGCCATGTTAAATGATGCTCATGAAATGAAAAAAGATGGCATTGATGTGGTTGCCGGATATATTGAACCACATGCCCGTCCGGAAACTATGGCTCTATTAGATGGTCTGGAGCTTTTACCACCGCTGGAGGTACTATATAGTGGCATTATGTTGAAAGAATTTGATCTTGATAGTGCTCTTAAGAGAAAGCCACAGCTTATTTTAGTGGATGAGCTGGCCCATTCAAATGCAGCAGGATGCCGTCATAAAAAGCGATATCAGGATGTGGAGGAATTACTTCATGCAGGTATAGATGTGTATACTACCATCAATGTTCAGCATATAGAAAGTTTAAATGATGTTGTCGCCTCCATCACTGGAATTTCAGTACGTGAACGTATTCCAGACAGCGTGTTTGATGGTGCAGATCAAGTAGAACTTGTGGATATAGAACCGGATGATTTGATAGATAGACTCAATAAAGGGAAGGTATATGGTAGAGAACAGGCACAAAGGGCACTTGTCAATTTTTTTACAAAAGAGAAGCTGGTGGCCTTACGAGAGATTGCTTTACGCCGGACGGCAGATCAAGTGAACCGGGTTGCGGTATTAAACAATAAACAATCAAAAAACGGTGGTCATTATACCAATGAACATATTTTAGTATGTTTATCCTCGGCCCCTTCCAATGCCAAGGTCATACGTACAGCAGCCAGAATGGCAGATGCCTTTCATGGCACATTTACAGCACTGCTTGTGGAAACACCCCAAATCAAGGAGTTATCGGAAAAGAATATGATAAAGCTAAGAGAAAACTTGCGGCTAGCGGAGCAACTAAGTGCTCAGATTGCTACGGTGTATGGTGAAGATATTCCTATGCAGATTGCAGAATATGCCACAGCAAGTAGGGTATCAAAGATTGTCATAGGACGTTCTAACCATGTTAAGAAATGGTTTGCAAAAACCAATTTTGTAGATAGGTTGATTACGTTGGCACCCAATCTTGATATTTATATTATTCCAGATACACAGTCATCTTTTTATGTTAGAACTTATAAGTTTACAAAGCCCCTGGAGTTATCACTGCCTGATATTTTTAAATCTGCAGGTATTTTATTTGTATGTACTCTGATTGGGCTGTGGTTTGATTCTCTTGGATTCAGTGAATCAAACATTATTATGGTATATATTTTAGGTGTTTTGTTCAATGCTATGGTTACAAATGGGAAAATATACAGCGCAGTGGCATCTATATTAAGTGTACTGGTGTTCAATTATTTCTTTACATACCCTTATTTTTCTCTTTTAGCATATGATCCGGGATACCTTGTTACCTTTTTAGTTATGCTGATGGCCTCTTTTATAGCTAGTACATTGACAAAACGGGTAAAGGAACAGGCTCGTTATTCTGCACAAAAAGCTTATCGTACGGAAGTGCTTCTTGAAACCAACCGGAAATTACAGCAGGCAAAGGATAAATCTGAAATTTTCAGCGAGACGGCACATCAATTGGTAAAGCTTCTTGACAGAACTGTGATCTTTTATCCCGAGCAGCACAATACATTATCTGAACCACTTGTTTTCTCAAAGGATGGATGGGAGGGTGATCTTAAGACTTACTTGAAAACAGATGAACGTGCAGTAGCTGAGTGGGTGTATAAAAATAATAAACGTGCTGGTGCTACAACAAATACTCTTTCTGCTGCCAAATGTTTATACCTTGCGGTGCGCAGCAGTGATGTGGTATTTGCCGTTGTTGGAATTGTCATGGATAAGAAAGTACTGTTGGAGGCTTTTGAAAAAAGCCTGATGATTGCTATGTTGGGTGATTGTGCTCTGTCTCTGGAAAAAGAAAAACTCAATGAAAGGCAAAAACAGATTTCCATACAGATACAACAGGAGAAGCTCCGCGGCAATTTGCTCAGAACAATCTCCCATGATTTACGCACGCCTCTTACAAGTATATCGGGCAATGCTGGTATTCTCATGGGAAATTCTAAAGTGTTAAGCGAAGAACAAAAAAAGGGGCTTTATACAGATATTTATGATGATTCCATGTGGCTTATCAACTTAGTTGAAAATCTTCTGTCTATTACTCGAATTGAAGACGGTAAGATAAACTTGAATTTGCAGCCAGAACTTTTAGAGGAAATTATTGCAGAAGCACTGTGCCACATTAACCGCAATAGCGTGAATTACCATATCGAAACAATAGTGGATGATGAACTGATCATGGCAAAAGTGGATTCTCGTCTCATTATCCAGGTCATTATTAATATTGTAGATAATGCCATTAAATACACCCCTCCTGGGTCTCATATCGTAATTTCAGCCAAAAGGAGAAAACAATTTATTTTAGTGGAAATAGCAGATGATGGTCATGGTATCGAAGATGAGGCAAAAGACAGGTTATTCGACATGTTTTATACTGTAGACAATATCCGTGGAGATAGCCGCAGGGGACTGGGGCTTGGACTTTCTTTATGTAAGTCTATTGTTCATGCTCACGGCGGTACAATTTATGTAAAAGATAATATTCCGCAGGGTACGGTGATTTGCTTTACCTTGCAAGCACAGGAGGTAAAATTATCATGAATAAACCATTGATTCTTGTAGTGGAAGATGATAAAGCCATCCGTAAGCTTATTACCACTACACTGGAAACACAAGGGTATAGATACCATACTGCAGAAACTGGAAGTGCATCTATTTTAGAGGCAGTTTCTAGGCAGCCAGATATTATAATTCTGGATTTAGGTTTGCCTGATATAGATGGTGTCGAAATTATTAAAAAGATACGGGCATGGTCTAATATTCCCATTATTGTTGTCAGCGCCCGAAGTGAGGATAGGGACAAAATTGATTCCTTGGATGCTGGTGCAGATGATTATTTAACAAAGCCTTTCAGTGTTGAAGAGCTTTTAGCACGACTTCGGGTTAGTCTGCGTCGTATTCGCTATGATAATAAGAAGCTTCTAAAGGATGCTGCTATTTTTATAAATAACGGTTTAAAAATCGACTATGAAGCTGGCTGTGTGTGGTTGGATGGAGATGAGGTACATCTTACTCCCATTGAATATAAATTGATTTGTCTACTTGCTAAGAATGTAGGAAAGGTTCTGACGCATAATTTTATTTTACATGAAATCTGGGGAAACTATTCAAGTGATATTTCTGCTCTTCGTGTTTTTATGGCAACTCTTCGAAAAAAGATAGAAAAAGAGCCTTCAAAACCCAAATACATTCAAACTCACATTGGAGTTGGCTATCGTATGCTGAGAGTTGTGGATGACAGTGAGATCATTTAAATTGTATTTTATAAAAAAGCATAATAAATTAGATAAATACGGATAATAACTCTGTACTATTTCTTTATAAAAGTGCAGGTTATTTTTGTCGTTCAATTTTTGGGAAATATTTGAAAAAATCATCTTAATGAAGTATTAATGTGATTAAAAAAACTCTAACACTGGCTTAATAAGAAATGTGATACACTAAAGCATATTCAAGGGAAGGAGGGAATTGAAATGGATTTTTTAATGCTTGGTATCTTAGCAGTGTGTTTTATATTAGCTAAACTTTTAACTGATTGGTGCGGCCGTCATGTGGAAAAATAGTACAATAGGAGGGCTTTTTATGATATTACTTGGAATTATCATTTTAGCGTTAGGAGCATATTTGGTATATGCTCTGATAAATCCGGAAAAATTTTAATTGAAGATTGGAGGAAAATTTATGTTGCAAATCATTTTGATATTGGCAATCTTCATTGTTCTTGTTATTCCAATGGGAAAATATTTATACCATATTATGGCCAGAAAGCATACTTTTTTAGATCCAGTTTTTGACCCCATTGATGGTGCGATTTACCGTATATGTGGTATTGATAAGAAAGAAATGAATTGGAAGCAGTATGTTACAACACTGCTTGCAACCAATGCACTCATGGTACTAATTGGATATTTGATTTTAAGACTTCAGGTACTTCACATTTTTAACCCCAATGGCATCAGTGGAATGGAACCAAGTTTGTCATTTAATACCATTATCAGTTTCATGACAAATACAAACCTTCAGCACTATTCCGGGGAATCTGGACTTTCATATTTAAGTCAGATGATGGTAATTACCTTTATGATGTTTACTTCTGCGGCTACTGGATTTTCTGCTGCCATGGCGTTTATTCGAGGTCTTGGGGGGAGAACAAAAACTATGGGTAACTTTTACGTGGATTTAATACGTATTATAACCCGTGTTTTGCTCCCCATTTCCATATTAGGTGGATTACTTCTTGTTTATCTCGGAGTTCCTCAAACCTTGTCAGCCAATTTGACTGTTGGAACAATTGAAGGGAAGTTTCAGGATATTGCCATGGGACCAATAGCTTCTCTGGAAATAATTAAACATTTGGGAACAAATGGAGGGGGATTTTTTGGTGCAAATTCGTCAACGCCATTTGAAAATCCTAATATATTTACAAATATTATAGAAATAATTTCCATGATGATTTTACCAGGTGCTTGTGTAGTTGCATTCGGTCACATGGTTCATGATGGTAAAAAAGAAGAAGAAAAGAAAAATCCAAAGAGAATTTTTTTTGGAAGAGAAGGAAGGACGATTTTTGTTGTTATGTCCATAATCTTCATAATGGGGCTTGTTATCTGCTTCGTGTCTGAGAGTGCCGGAAATCCTTTATTGGCACAAGCCGGATTAAGTCAAAGCATGGGGAGCATGGAAGGTAAGGAGGTACGGTTTGGCATTGCCCAATCCTCACTTTTTACAACAGTTACGACTGCTTTCACTACAGGTTCAATCAACAATATGCATGACACTTTAACGCCTATGGGAGGATTTGTTGCACTGCTTTTTATGATGCTCAATGTGGTATTTGGGGGCAAGGGTGTAGGACTTATGAATATGATCCTTTATGCTATTCTTGCAGTTTTTATATGTGGACTTATGATTGGCCGTACGCCGGAATATCTGGGTAAAAAAATTGAAGGAAAGGAAATGAAGCTGACAGCACTGGGGATTATCATCCATCCTTTGATTATTCTAGCCTTTGCTGCACTGGCAATAGCAGTTCCAGCGGGGTTAAAAGGAATCACCAATCCTGGTTTTCATGGTTTGACCCAGGTTGTATACGAATATGCATCTTCAGCTGCAAATAACGGTTCAGGGTTTGAGGGATTGGCTGATAATACCTATTTTTGGAATATCACTACAGGGCTTGCTATGTTCTTTGGACGTTACTTATCCATTATAATTCAGATTGCCATTGCAAGTTCACTAATGTTGAAACGTCCGGTGAGCGAATCTGTGGGTACGCTTAAAACAGATACAGGAACATTTGCGGTAGCATTGCTCATGGTTATACTTATTATTGCTGCACTCACATTTTTTCCAGTGCTGGCACTTGGCCCTATTGCGGAACATTTGACTTTATGGAAATAAGGAGGAGTCTTTCATGAATAAAGATACAAAAACAAAATTTATTACAAAAGATATTCTTAGGACCTCCATATTTGGAGCCTTTAAGAAACTTAACCTCAAATATATGGTAAAAAATCCTGTTATGTTTGTGGTGGAAGTGGGTTTTGTGGTGACTATTCTCCTTTCATTCTTCCCGGATATTTTTGGAGATAAGGGGAATAACCTGCGTTTATATAACATAGTAGTATCCTTTATTTTACTCATCACAGTATTTTTTTCAAACTTTGCAGAGTCAATTGCAGAAGGTAGAGGAAAAGCACAGGCTGAAAGCTTGAAGAAAACTCAAAAAGACATGCAGGCCTGTGTTATAAGTGACGATGGAAAAGAGACTATTGTCAATGCCAGCATGCTAAAAAAGGGTGATATTGTTTTAGTAAAGGCAGGAGAATTTATTCCCAATGACGGTGAAGTAATTCAGGGAATTGCCTCCGTAGACGAATCCGCTATTACTGGAGAGTCCGCTCCTGTGGTAAAGGAAAGCGGAGGAGATTTTGCTTCCGTAACTGGCGGTACTACAGTAGTAAGTGACTGGCTGAAGATACAAATTACTTCTGAGCCCGGACATTCCTTTATTGATAGAATGATTACCATGGTAGAAGGTGCTTCGCGTAAAAAAACACCGAATGAAATTGCACTAAATACATTATTGGTAAGTTTAACCATAATTTTTCTGATTGTTATTGTTACTCTTTATCCCATAGCGGTATATATGGAGGTGCGTATTCCTATTTCCACACTTGTTGCATTAACTGTATGTCTTATTCCTACAACTATTGGAGGGCTGTTGTCTGCAATTGGTATCGCGGGTATGGATCGTGTTACCCGTTTTAACGTCATTGCTATGTCCGGTAAAGCAGTGGAAGCCTGTGGAGATGTGGATACTATGATTTTAGATAAAACTGGAACTATAACTTACGGAAATCGCATGGCATCAAAATTTATACCTGTAGGAAATGTGAAAGAGCAGGAGTTAATTCATTATGCTGTTATAAGTTCTTTAAGAGACAACACTCCAGAGGGAAAATCCATTGTAGAGCTTGGCGGGAAGCTTACTGGGATACAAAATGAAGATATACCTGGTATGGAGTTTATAGAGTTTACTGCGCAGACACGTATGAGTGGCGTGAAGCTTCCAGATGGCACAAGAATCCGCAAAGGTGCTTCTGACGCAATTGAGAAGTATGTTCAAGAATTAGGTGGTGTGATTCCAAAGGATTTAGCTGTGCAGGTAAGGGAAGTGTCAAAGCTTGGTGGTACCCCTCTGATGGTTTGTGTGAATGACAGGATTTTAGGAGTTATTTATTTGAAGGATACTATAAAAGCTGGGCTTGTAGAGCGCTTTGCAAGACTTAGGGCTATCGGAATTAAAACTGTAATGTGTACCGGTGATAACCCTTTAACAGCAGCTACTATAGCACAGGAAGCCGGTGTGGACAGTTTTATTGCAGAATGCAAACCGGAGGATAAGATTGAAGCCATTAAAGCTGAGCAGGCTGAGGGCAAGGTGGTTGCCATGACAGGTGATGGTACCAATGATGCCCCAGCACTGGCACAGGCAGATGTGGGTATTGCAATGAACAGTGGAACTTCTGCGGCAAAAGAAGCAGCCAACATGGTGGATTTGGATTCCGATCCCACTAAAATATTGGATGTTGTAGAAATCGGAAAGCAGCTTTTAATTACACGAGGTTCATTAACTACATTTAGTATTGCTAATGATGTAGCAAAGTATTTTGCAATTATACCTGCCATATTTATGGGGGTCATTCCGCAGATGAATATATTGAATATTATGTCACTGTCTACATCCTATAGTGCAATTTTGGCCGCTTTGATTTTTAACGCTGTTATTATTCCATGTCTGATTCCACTTGCCATGAAGGGGGTTAAATATAAACCACAACGTTCTGAAAAGTTGCTCACCCGTAATATGTTGATTTATGGTCTGGGAGGTATTATAGCACCTTTTGTAGGAATCAAAGTGATTGATCTTATTATTACGCCATTGCTTACGACCTTTGGCCTATAAAAAATTCTTTTTGGGGAAAAGGAGGGGGTTTTTATGGATAGCTTTCTAAAGAATGTGGGTATTATGGCAATTGGATTTCTGGTGGTCTATATCTATAAAAAGATAGTAGACTATTATGATCTTGAACAATTGGAATCTCTTGAATGTGACAAGGAGTGTGAATTCATTAAAAAAGTTGATAAAGAAATGCCCTACCATAACACCCTTGGGTTTAGAATAGGAGGTGATAAAATGAGTACATTTTTTAAAGCAATAAAAAAAACATTTTTGGTTACACTGGTGCTGCTATTAATATGTGGGCTGGCTTACCCTCTGATTATCACAGGCATCAGCCAGATAATATTTCCCAAGCAGGCTAATGGAAGTTTAGTGATGGTAAATGGTAAGAATGTTGGTTCTGCTCTTATAGGTCAGGATTTTACAGATGACAGATTTATGAAAAGTCGTCCATCTGCAGTTAATTATAATACGTATACTAAGGAAGAAAAAGATAATGGTCAGTATACTGGAGTTGGGTCTGGGTCAAAAAATTATGCACCTACCAATCCTGAACTAGTCAAACGTGTACAGAAGGACATAAATGAATTTTTAAAGGCAAATCCTTCTATTAAAAAAGAGAATATTTCTACTGATTTATTGACGGCATCTGGCTCTGGCCTTGATCCACATATAAGTCCTGAGTCCGCTGCTGTTCAAATTCCAGCTTTAGTGGAAAATACTGGTTTATCAAAGGATAAGCTGGAGACAATTGTTAAAAATAATACGCAGGGCAAAGCTTTTGGGGTTTTTGGAAGCGAGACAGTAAATGTACTGAAGGTAAATCGGGATATTGCAAAGGAATTGGGATTGTTTAATAAAAAATAAGCGGAATGTCGATGTCCTGTTTTTAAATTTTTATGATGACTTGACATAATAAAAAATTTAATGAAATATACCTAAAGTTTTCATTCTAAAATATAATTTATATAGACTTTAGGTATATTTTTGAATTGTAATATAATAAACTGTCAAATGGTGAATTTCTAGTGTTATGCTCATGGCTAATCAAAAAAAATCACTAAGGGGGTTTTATGTATGCAGGCTGTTTCAAAAATTATGAATTGTAAACTTTAAAATATTTGGGGTATGTAATTTTTAATGGTGAAATAATCGTATATTTGAAAAAGCCATTACCATATTATATTCATTGCATGCGTCTATTACTATATCGTCTCTCAATGAACCACCAGGCTGGACTATATATTTTACACCACTTTGAAATGCTCTATCAATGTTATCTCTAAATGGAAAGAATGCATCTGAACCTAAACATACTCCGGATAAATTAGATAGCCAAGATGCTTTTTCTTCCTTTGTCAGTCTATTAGGTATTTTATTAAGCACTTTATTCCATTCCTTTATCTCCACTTTAGTAATATCATCTCTTAAGTATTGTTCTATGACATTATCTTTGTTTGGTGTTGAAACGCCTTCTTTGAAAGATAAACTGAGAACAGCAGGATGTTGCCTTAAATACCATATATCTGCTTTTGATGCGGCCAATCTTGTGCAGTGTACACGGGATTGCTGTCCTGCACCAACACCAATTGTTTGACCGTCTAAAGCAAAACATACAGAATTGGATTGGGTGTATTTTAAAGTGATCATTGAAACAAGTAAGTCTCGTTTTGCTTCATCTGTAATGTTTTTAGTATTTGTCACTATATTATCAAGCATATCGTGTTTCAGTAGAATATCATTCCTTTTTTGCTCAAATGTTATGCCGAATATTTCTCTTCTTTCTATATTTTCAGGTTTATAATCATAATCCATTTTAATAATGCAGTAATTTCCTTTTTTCTTTTTCATTAAAAGTTTTAGGGCTTCATCTGTATATCCTGGAGCAATTATTCCATCTGAAACAGATCTACTTAAAATTGTTGCAGTAGATACATCAACAATATCACTTATAGCTGCCCAATCACCATAAGAAGACATTCTATCTGCACCTCTGGCTCTGGCATAAGCAGAAGCCACAGGAGATAATTCAATATCTTCAACAAAATATGCCTTTTTTAATATATCACTTAAAGGAAGACCTATTGCAGCACCGGCTGGACTTACATGTTTAAAAGATGCTGCTGCGGGTAATCCTAGTGTTTGTTTTAATTCTTTCACCAATTGCCATGAATTAAAAGCATCCATAAAATTAATATAACCTGGTTTACCATTCAAAATTTTAAATGGTAATATTTTATCTTTTACATAAATTCTTGATGGATTTTGATGTGGATTGCATCCATATTTAAGTATAACTTCAGAACTTCTCATTACTATAACCTCCAAAATAATTCAATCACTAATCTTTTGATATTAGTTGTTACTTCAAAATCCTTTGAGCTGTTGTTTCAAAGGATTATTTAGTAACTGACAGCTATTTTATTTTACTTGATTAACTTCGATAGCTCCTTAAATAACTGTGTTCCCGCCATTTTCAACAAATCGAAGAACACCGTTTCGGTGTTACTTATCACAGCTCCCATTGCCGACATTTGGGATAGACCGTTTAAGTAATTTTCTTTTGTACGAGAACATACAGCGTCACCTACAACAAACACCTGATAATTACGAGCAAGTAAATCTCTAACTGTTTGAAAAACACATACATGGGTTTCCATTCCTGTAATAATAATTTTCTTTTTTCCTGATTGTTTTAAGGTATTAATTACTTCATCAGTGCAGCTGGAAAAAGTAATTTTTTCATGGACTGATACTTCATTAATATTGTAGTGTATTTCTGGAACTGTTTTTCCAAGACCTTTTGGATATTGTTCGGTGATAATTGTGGGAATCTCTAACTTATTGGAGACAGATAGTAAGGTATTGGTATTTTGAATTACTTTTTGGGAAGTGGGCATTGCAGGAACTAGACGTTCCTGAATGTCAATAACTATTAGTGCTGATTCTTCTTGTATTAAAGTAAATTTATCCATTAAATAATCTCTCCTTTTTTAATATAGCTTAATTAAACTTTACAGTAAAAATCATTTATAATCTAAAGTAATCTATTTTATTATACAATAAAATAATCAAAAATATATGATAGAGATAGAGTTCAATATGCTATTTTAAATGGGGGTGGAAAACTATAGATTTGGTTCACAGGTAAAATATCAAAAAGAGATACCAACTGAACTTATTCTATATAGGGTAACTGCGGGATAAATGTAATAAAATTACTATATTGGACAATGCTTGACTTATTTTGTATAATTGATTCAAAGTAGCAGAGTAAATATTATGCGTAAAGTGTTAGAGAATGGGAGGTTGTCTCTAAACGAAAAGCTTAAATACTTGTTATATAAGATTTAAAGCTTACGATATAATGTTGCTTCCGCTGTTACATTAAAGAGATCTTAATATTTATTTCTTTTCTCTTTAGTGTGGCTGCATTAAAGAGAAAAGAGGTGGTTCTGTGAAAAAATTAAATTAACTTTCTGTGTAAGTTAGATTTAAATTATAACATACTGGAGGTAAGATATGTGAAAAGCAGAATGAATTTAAGATTTCTTGTTATTACAGCAGTTTTTATTGCTATTGCAATTGTTTTAAGACCCTTTGCTATAACTGTGGCTGCAGGCGGTATATTAACCATGAGAATAAGCTTTGATGCCATATGTTACACAGCACCGGGACTTATTTTTGGTCCGCTATATGGGGGAATTGCAGGGGGATTGATAGATGTATTTGGATATATGATGAAACCTATGGGTGGATATATTCCTTTGTTCACCATAACTAATATAATAGCAGGCATTTTACCTGCTGTGCTGTGGAGGGGCATAAGAAATAAAAGTAATTACAAAATTAGAAATTATTACAGTATATTCTTTATATTGCTGTTCCTAATAGGTTTTATAAATTTTATTATAGTGAAATTTATGTCTAATACTACTTTAAGCAGATTATTGATGTTTTTGGGCAAAAAATCTCAATACTTTAGTTATGGATTTATGCTGATAGGTATCATAGGTATTTTAATCTTGCTTATAAATCTATCTATTAATAAAAATTCGGGCAAGTTTCATAGTTTTATAAACAATTACTATTTTAAGATGGTAATTGTTTTAGGCATTTCGGGAATTTTTATATGTACTATAAATACCTATATTCTACTTATATTCACTCCAGCTCTTATAGCTAAAGGATTTATGTTCTTATGGATACCTAGAATAGTTGAAACTTTACTTATGACTGCAATTAATTCTTATATAGTATGCATAATTCTATATTCCTATAATTTATTTTATAGTAGAGTAGTTAAAAAGGCTTAAAAAGGATTTAGTTTATCCGATAAATATAAATACAATATGTAAAGTGAAATTTTAATATACATTATAAATATTATGTATATTAAAATTAATGTAAACACATAAACTATAAATATTAAATTCAGTATATAAAAAAATGCTATATGATTGACAAAAACTTAAGTTCAGTATTATAATTACATTACTTTTACTTTAACGGATCTTGGGAATATTAGCTAATTTTAGCGTTCGGATAAAAAGGTAAATATTAATACAGATTATTGAAAATATGCTAACTAGAGAGACTAGAGGCTGTATTTTATTATGTATAATAAGATACAGCCTCTTTAATATTAACTATATTTAAAAGTTTAACAAGATAAAGTATTTTTAAATTAAGTAACTAATGGATATATTAGTATATTTGAGTGGTTATTCATTTTGAAAAAGTTAAAATAATTTTATTGTGAGGTGAAATGTTATGAAATTTTTTGAAAAAGCTAAAACGGGGACAAAATTAATCTTAGAGCTTACTAATGTCATGAAATTTTTTAAAAGATCCAAGGTGAGAACAAAATTAATTTTACAATTTACTTTGGTTGCATTGTTTATAGCAATAGTCGGTATTATATCAATATTATCTTTAAAAATTGTGACAAATAATTCAGAGGATATGTATAATGTTGGAATACAAAGTGTTTTTGTATCAGATAACATAAAACAAAATCTGATACAAATTGAGAAAGACCTGTTAGAGTTAGTTTACGTAAGGGATGCTTCCCAAAAAACATATTTAAAAAATGACATTAAGACTATGAGTTCTAAAAATGAAAAGAATATTGCAACTCTTGAAAAACTTAAAATGAGTGCAAATGAAAAACAGATGTGGTTAGATTTCACTAAGCAACATCATCAGTATATTCTAATAAGGGAGAACATTATACAGTTTGTAGACAGTAATAATCTTGATGAAGCAGTAATACAATATGAGGTTATGGAAGAAGTAAATAATAACATTTTGAAGACTTTAGATAAATGTATTAATAATAGTATCAATAAAACAAATAATATAAATATAAAAAGTAATTCTATATACATAAGAAATAATATAATAATAGGTATATTAATGATAGCCTGTATATTGGCGGCAATAGCTCTTGGAATGTTTTCCTCGAGAAATATAAATAATTCTTTATCTAAAATAGAATCCTTTGCAGAAAGGCTTTCAAAATTTAATTTTTCCTTACCTATGAATGGGATAAAAGGAAATGATGAGTTTACCAAAACTGGAAAAGCCCTTAATATTGCCCAACAAAATATAAAAAATTTGATAAAATCACTTATAGAAAATGTACAAAAAGTTAATGTATCAAATGAAGAACTTTCTAGAGCAGTGAAAGAATTATCATTGAATTCACGGAATATAAATAATGCAGTAAAAGATATAACATTAGGTATACAGGAAACAACTTCTTCTTCAGTGCAGATAACTGCATCTATGGAGGAAGTTGATTCAAGTGTGAGTGAACTGGCAGGAAAAGCTACTGAAGGAAGTGGCAATGCCAATAAATCCAGAGAAAGAGCTTCTGAAGTCCAAATAAAAGGTGAAAGTGTTATATTAGAAGTTAAGAACTTATATGATGAAAAGAAAGATAGAATGGTACAAGCTATTGAAGAAGGTAAGGTAGTAGGTAATATAAAAGTAATGGCAGATACCATTGCAGATATAGCAGGACAGACTAATCTCCTCGCACTTAATGCAGCTATAGAAGCTGCCCGGGCAGGAGAACAGGGAAGGGGTTTTGCAGTAGTGGCAGAAGAGGTAAGAAATTTGGCAGAACAGTCAGGTAATGCAGTAACAAGCATAAAAGACACTATAGTGAAAGTTCAGAAGGCATTTAAAAATCTTTCTGATAATAGTGATGAAATATTAAAATTTATAAATGAAAATGTAAATCCTAGAATGGAACAGTTTGGTGAAATGGGAAGTCAATATTATAGTGATGCCAATTTTGTGAGTAAAATGTCTGAGGAAATAGCAGCTATGTCTGAGGAACTTAATGCTACTATAAATCAAGTTAGTGAAACAGTAAATAATATGGCTGAATCTGCACAGAAATCTTCTGAAAATACCAAATTAATAGAAGAAAGTATTCTTAAAAATACAGAATCCATAAGACAAATAGATTCAACTACAAAGGGGCAGGAGAAACTTGCACAGGATCTTAATGAAATAATACAGAAATTTCAAATATAATCTTTATTCGAAGAAGGTTCAGGTGCAGAAAAGTATTTCTCATAAGTAAATTTCACCTGAACCTTAGAAATCACTTGATTGAATGTTTAACCATATTATTATATAATTCTATTAGGCTCATATTGTTAAAATATGAGCCTAATAAGCATAGAAAAAGAGGTAATATTATGGAAAGTACTAATCTTAGTTCACAAGATATAATATTTTCATTGGATATAGGAACAAGATCTGTAATAGGCACTGTAGGGATATTAAAGGATAAAAAATTCCGTGTAGTAGCAGAGAGGTGCATAGAGCATGAAGAAAGGGCAATGGTTGATGGTCAAATACATGATGTGGCTCTTGTGGCAAATGTGGTAAATACCATAAAAAGTGAACTTGAAAAAGATTTAAGTATGAAAATAAAAGATGTGGCTATTGCCGCTGCAGGAAGGTTTCTTAGAACTATAGTAGTAAAGGAAGAAATAGAAGTAGATTATACAAGAGAGATAGATAGGAATATTATAAGAAGTTTGGAACTAACTACGGTAAAGTCTGCCGAAAAAAAAATAAATGAAAGTGTTAAGGGAAGATTGTACTGCGTAGGGTATAGTGTAAAGAACTATTATTTAAATGGATATGTTATAAGTAATCTGTTAAGTCATAAAGGAAATAATGTATCTGCAGAGGTTATAGCAACCTTTCTTCCAAGGTCTGTAATAGATAGTTTATATTCTGTTATGGAAAAGGTGGGTCTTAACGTTGTAAATTTAACTTTGGAACCTATTGCCGCCATGGAAGCTGCTGTTCCACAAAATTTAAGATTGTTAAATCTAGCTCTAATTGATATAGGAGCAGGAACTTCAGATATAGCATTAAGTAATAGGGATAGCATAAGTGCCTATGGCATGGTACCTGAGGCAGGAGATGAAATAACAGAAGTTATAGCTCAAAATTATTTAGTGGATTTTAATACTGCAGAAAGTATAAAGAGGCAGTGTGACAAGCATAAGAATATAACTTATACAGATGTGTTAGGTATAGAAAATGAAATATCATCAGAAGATGTAGTAAAACTTATAACTCCTACTGTGAAAAAAATAACAGATAAAATTGGAAGTAAAATAATAGAGTTAAATGGGGGTAAGCCTCCTAACGCTATTTTTTTGGTGGGAGGTGGGGCACATACTCCTAAATTAAAAGAGTTTTTAGCTAAAGGGCTGAATATACCGCTTAAGAGAATTGCCATGAAAGGAAGAGAAGCTGTGGTGGATTGTGTTTGTACAGATAATTCCTTAGGGAGCACGGGAGTTACAGTTTTAGGCATAGCCTTAATTTGCATAAAAAGGTTGGGACATGGTTTTATTGATATAATGTTAAATGGAAAGGTGGTAAGTCTTTTTGATTCCCATAGGCATACAGTTATGGACGCAATGCTGCATGCGGGTATAAATCCGGGTGTATTGATAGCAAAAAATGGGGATAACATAAGATTTACTTTAAATGGAATAAAAAGAGTTGCTTTTGGAACGTTGGCCTCTAGTGCGGAGATAACTGTAAATGGATTTTCCAAAAGTATAGATGAGGAAGTGAAGGAAGGGGATAACATAGAAATAAAATATGCTCTTAATGGAGAAGCAGCTTCACCTAAAATTAAGGATTATATAAAAAAAATATATTCTATAAGTTTTTTTATAAATGATATAATAGAAAATTTAGAACCTATTGCCTACATAAATAAGAATAAGGTAAGTTTAGAAAGTAATATAAATGAAGGAGATAACGTAGTGATAATTTTTCCAGAAACTTTGAGAGATTATGAAAAGTATTTTTCTCTTCATAATCAAGATAGTGAAAAATTTCTGTACTATTTAAATGGAAAGGAATTGGATAAAAATTATATAATAAATGAAGGAGATAGAATTTACAGAGTACTAAAAAATCAGGAAGAAAAAGAGCAAATTACAGGTAATATAGGGGAAAATTCAATAGAGGATAAAGTACATAAGATTACAAAAGAGAATAAGGAGAATTTTCAGCAAATAAATAAAATCAAAGAAGATAATAAAAAAGAAATAACTGTTACTGTAAATGGTAAGAATATAGTACTTAAAGAGAAAAAAGAGTATATATTTGTAGATATATTTAATTATGTGGAATTTGATTTAAGCAGGACAAAAGGAAAACTATACTTACATTTAAATGGGAACAATGCAGGATATTATGATAAGCTGTCTCAGGGAGATATAATAGAGCTTGGATGGGAATAGAGTCTTATAAATAATTGGAGGTAGAAATATGGATAGAGATTTTTTTAGTATGGCACAGTCTATAAAGAAGGAATTAATTGATATAAGAAGAGATCTTCATAGACATCCTGAACTAGGGTATGAAGAGGAAAGAACTTCTCTTAAAATAAAAGAATTCTTAAAAAAAATAGGTGTAGAATATATGGAAACTGCTAGTACAGGGGTTTGTGGAATAATAAGGGGAAAAGGAAATAAAACTATAGGTATAAGGGCTGATATAGATGCACTTCCTCTGAAAGATCATAAAAACTGCAGCTATTCTTCTAAAGTAAAAGGAAAGATGCATGCCTGCGGTCATGATGCACATACCACTATACTTTTAGGAACAGCTAAAGTTTTAAATAGCGTAAAGGACGAATTGAAAGGAACAGTAAAGTTGTTTTTTGAGCCTGCAGAGGAAACTACTGGAGGAGCTAAACTGATGGTAAAGGAAGGGGTGCTTGAAAATCCCAGAGTAGATAGGGTAATAGGACTTCATGTGGATGAAAATATAGAAGTGGGAAATATAGGCGTAAAATTGGGGGTGGTAAATGCAGCTTCTAATCCATTTACCATAAAAATTAAAGGAGTGGGAGCTCACGGTGCAAGACCCCATATGGGAGTCGATCCCATAGTTATAAGCAGCCATGTAATATTATCACTTCAAGAAATTATAAGCAGGGAACTTCCTCCAACTGATGCGGCAGTCATTACAGTAGGTTCCATACATGGAGGAACTGCTCAAAATATAATACCAGAAGAAGTTGTAATAGCTGGTACCATGAGAACTATGAGAACTGAACATAGGGAATATGTTAAAGAAAGACTCAGGGAGATAACCTCTGGTGTTGTAAATTCTATGAGAGGAAAGTATGAAATAGATATAGAAGAGAGCTATCCTTGTCTGTATAATGATGATGATGTAATTAAAGATATTTTAAAGGCAGCTTATAAGGAAATAGGAGAAGAACATGTAAAAATGCTGGAAAGTCCAAGTATGGGTGTGGAGAGTTTCGCTTATTTTTCTATGGAAAGGCCTTCTGCATTTTATTATTTAGGTTGTAGAAATGAAAGTAAAAATATAATATATCCAGCTCATGGAAGCTTATTTGATATAGATGAAGATTGCCTTCCTATTGGAGTTTCCATACAGTGCAGGGCAGCTTATGATTTTTTGAAATAAGCGGTATTGTTAATATGGTCAAATAGTATATTGGATAAATTATGCCTAAAGTTTTCATTGTAGATATGATTAAACTTTAGGTATATTTTTAAAAAATCTATCTGAAGGTATTCTTACATTACATATGAATTTTGATATAATAAATTTTATATATTGCTTTATGCAATAATAGTATTATATAATTAAATATTGTTGGTATAAAATTTCAAAATAAAAAATATTTAAGATACCAGGAGAGATAAGATGAAAGTAGAAATAGGAAGTAATGAATCAGGTCAGCGATTGGATAAATTTTTAAGAAAATGGCTTCAGGATGTACCTATAAGCGGCATATATAAGGCTATAAGAAAAGGCGATATTAAAGTAAATGGAAAAAAGACTAAAGAGAAGTATTTCCTTATGGATAAGGATATAGTAGAAGCTCAATATATAGTTTCAAAGGGGAAAAATTTTGAGTTTAATAAGGTAAACAGTAATTTTTTGAAGATAACCTATGAAGATGAAAATATGATTCTGGTGGAAAAGTGGCCGGGAGTATTAGTGCATTCAGATAAAAAGACTGATGATGTGACTTTAACAGATTATGTATTATCTCATTTATATGACAAGGGAGATTTTAAACCGGAAACAGAAGTTACCTTTACTCCTTCTCCCTGTAATAGGCTGGATAGAAATACTTCGGGTATAGTAATATATGGAAAAAACTATGAGTCGTTGAAATTGTTAAATGAAATAATAAGGGAGAGAAATATAAGAAAATATTACCAGGCATTGGTGAAGGGAAGAATAAATGAAGGTATTTATGAAGGATATATATTAAAAGATAGAAAAAATAATATTTCCAATGTATATGATTCACCTAAAAAGAATACGAAAAAAATATCTATGGATGTAAAAGTTCTTCATACCTGTGGTACCTATTCCTTAGTGGAATTGGAATTAATTACAGGTAGAAGTCATCAGTTAAGGACACATTTAGCACATTTAGGAAATCCTATAATAGGAGATACTAAATATGGCATATCTAAAATAAATAGTTTTTTTTATAACAAGTATGGATTAACCTATCAGTATTTATATGCCTATAAGGTAATTTTTAAGGATTGTACTGGAAAGTTAAGTTATATGAATAACAAAACTATATCAGAAAAGCTTCCACCTATATTTAAAAAGATAAAAAATGATATATTTAATAAATTTTAAATATTTATTGTTTTGCAAGTTTTTTGACAGGGAGTTTTAAATTATGAAAGAACAATCAACAACTAAAGGTTTTGCCATACTTTCTATGGCAGGAATGTTAGTAAAGGTATTATCTGTACTGTATATTCCTATATTGATGAAAATAATTGGAGAAGAGGGCTATGGATTATATGGCGCATCCTATCAGATATATGCCTTTATCTTTGTACTTGCCAATTCAGGCATACCTGTAGCTATATCAAAACTTATATCTGAACTTGCTGCAGTTGGAAATTATAGAGATGCAGTTAAAGCATTTAAGATAGCACGGTTTATTCTAGTAATCCTAGGTATAGTAATGGCCGCATTTCTTATGGTTTTTGCATTACCTTTAGCTAAAGCAACCCATTACAAAGAAGTGTATTTATCGCTTATAAATCTTGCCCCGGCTATATTATTTACCTCTATTGCTTCAGCATATAGGGGGTATTTTCAGGGACGGGGAAATATGACTCCTACTGCAGTATCCCAGGTAATAGAACAAATATTAAATACAATATTTACTCTTGTGTTTGCTGCATATTTAATGAGATATGGAGTGGAAGCAGGCTGTGCAGGAGGAACCATGGGAACATCTATAGGGGCTTTAGCCTCTGCAAGTTTTTTAATTATGTGCTATGGAAAAAATAACAAATTTAAAGCCCCGGAGGGTGCGCTGCAGGTAGACAATGCGAGACTTACTACCCGGGAACTTGTAAGGAAAATTATAACATATGGGCTGCCCATAACACTATGTGTAGGCATGACCTATGCTGGAAATATAGTTGATTTATGGAATACAAAAAAGAGGCTCATGGACGGAGGAATAAGTGAAATCGGAGCAACTATACTCTATGGTTATCTTACAAAATATCAACAGCTTTTAAATGTTCCAATCTCTATAATATCTTCACTATCCATGGCAATACTTCCTGCTATATCTGCAGCAGTGGCTATTAAGAATGGAAAGAAGATAAAAGATAATATAAATTATTCTTTAAGACTTTGTTTTTTAATTGCAATGCCCTGTGCAGTAGGACTTTCTGTTTTAAGTGGACCTGTATTTTCCATGCTTAAGTTTGGAAAAGGTTCTTATATTATGACCTGGGGTGCCATTGTGCTTGTACTTATGTCTATTATGCAAATTCAGACTACCATATTGCAGAGTATAGGAAAACTTTTTACTGCTACTTTTTATTCTATATTAGGTATAGCTATAAAAATATGTGTAAATTATTATCTGATTTCAATACCTGAAATAAACATATTGGGAGCGGTAGCAGGAAGCATTTTAGGATTTATTATACCTATAACCTTAAATCATAGAATTATTAAGAAATCCTTAGGAGTGAAGGTGAGTCTGATAAGTCATGCAGTTAGACCTGCACTGGCTTCTGCAGTGATGGGGGCCGTGGTGTTTTTTGTGTATTCCTCCATAAATTATATATCCCTGTTTATAAAATTTCAATATATATCAAATGCTCTTTCAACTGTAATATCTATACTAGTTGGAATGGCAACATATGCTATTGCATTAGTTCTGGTGGGAGGTATAGACAGCAGAGATATACAGTCAATGCCGGTTAGAGTAACTAAGTTGATGCCTAAATTTATATTGAGAAAAGTATTTTTAAAGAGAAAACTTCTATGAATGACCATAGAAGTTTTCCTTTATAATTTCATGCATATTTAAAATAAGAATAGTAAAATAGGTTATAATCAAACTTATACCGCATCCATATATGTTTATCCATGGAATGCCTGTAAGTATGTATATTAATACAAGTTCTATAACAGAAGAAATAAGGGAGTTTCTAAGTATTATATTTTGCTTTCCAATGCCATTTAAAATACCGAAAGTGGAAATGGAAACAAATACTACAGGAGCAGATAGTGCAGCAAATTTTATGTAGGAATCAAGATCATATCTTTTATAAAATAATTCTCCCAAATATCCAGACAGGGTAATACATAGTATCATAGTGGCAATGCCCAGAAAAAGAGATATCTTTATTATCTGAGACACCCTATGTTCTATGGCCCAATAATCTCTGTTATTCATTTTTTCAGATAAATCCGGAATCAGCACTATGGACATGGAATTTATAATGGTAATAGGCAGAAAGATTATATTAAGAGCCATACCGTCAAACTTACCTATCATGCTTAAGGCCAGGTTATATTCTATACCGGAGGCTACAAGTCTTCTTGGTACTATTAAAGTGGAAATTGCAGAAAGTGCTGTAGTTAAAAATCCATTCAGACAGAGGGGAAAAGATATAACAAGTACATTAAATAAAAGTTGTATTTTATCTTCATAGTAGGAAGAATTAAATTTTAGTCCTTTCTTTTTAATTCTATACATCATATATAAGATGGCAAAACTTATAAATTCTCCAATGGCTAAAGTCACATAGGCCGCAGTTACAGTACTCCTTATATCCTTCAAGGAAAATAAAGATATTATAATTACTATTAAGGCAATTCTTAAAAATTTTTCGGATATATCTATAATAGCTGGTATTTTTACCTGTGATATTCCATAAAAATAACCTTTAAGTATGGAAGAAAGGGCTATAAAAAATATACCGGGACACATAACTTGAATGGCGTGTATAGCTCTTGGATCCTTTATTATTTTTATTCCTATGTAAGGGGCATTTATAAATATTATACATACTATAAATGTAGCTAATACAGAGTTAAAGGTAAGAGATACATCTATAGAGTTGTTTAAATTATTAAAATCGTCTTTGCTAAAATATACAGCGGCTACTTTGGATAAGGCTGTTACCATACCTCCCGATAGTAGACATACAAATAAGTCGTATACAGGCATTATAAGCCCATAAAGCCCCATGCCCTCTGCACCTAATTTTCTGGATAATATTATAGAAAATATAAATGCAAATACAGAGGTGATTGAATTTGCAAAAATTAAAATAAGTGAACTTTTTAAAAATCGGTCTCTTTTCATAAAAACTCCTGTTTTTAAATTATAGTATTTTTAGATAGAATTATTTAATATTAATAATTATGATGATAACATGCAGTATATTCTTCTTAAATTAATAATTAAGAGGAAAGAATGATTTTTAAATACTCACTCATATGTGTGGATTTTTCTAATATATATTTAGTGATATATATATTTTAAGGAGAGTACTATATATGAAAAAGTTACTAAAATTTTTATCTATAATTGCAGTTGTAATTCTGTCAGGTAGTATGCTTAAATATTATTTCTATAAAACTCATTCAAAAATTAAAATTGAAATAAAAGATGTTACTTTAAGCTGTAACTTAAAATATAGAGGATTAAAAGGTGCGGTAGACTTTGCGAAGGATGAAAAAGGTAATTATTACATAGCCTATAAGAATAGGATACAAATTATAAAAAATCATGGAGAAAGTTATGATATATTGAAGGATTCGAATTTAAATATTTGCAGCCTGGATTATTATAAGGGGAATTTGTACTATTCCTCTGGAGATAAAGTATATGGATATTCTATAGAAGAGGATAAAAATTCCATACTTATAAATGGCATGCCAAATTATGGAGATTATAAAGATAGTTTGGTAAGGATAAGAAATGGATATATGTACATATCCATAGGAGCTGCAACCAATTCCGCAGTAGTAGGAGAGGATAATGTATGGGTAAAGAATAACCTTTATGCTCATGACGTTACTCCAGCAGATATAACCTTAAAAGGTATAAATTTTGGAAAAGAAAAGAGGGGAGCTTTTCAAAGCTATAATACCCAAAGTGTACAGGGGCAGATAGTTCCAAAACATTTTCCAGGGAATGCTTCTATTATAAGATATAACTTAACGAAGGGAAGCAGTGAAACTTTTGCATGGGGAATAAGAAATGTAAATGGAATGGATTTTACAAGTGAAGGTAAATTTATATGTACCCTAGGGGGAATGGAAAATAGAGGGAGCAGACCCGTTATAGGGGATACGGATTATATATATGAAATCAAGAAAGGGGTATGGTATGGGTGGCCAGATTACAGCGGGGGAGATCCTGTTACTTCGCCTAAATTTAAGAGTGTTAAAAATTCTCCTCTGCAATTTATACTGGCCATTCATCCAAATACCAATCCTCCGGCACCTTTATATCAGCATAAAACTGTAGGAACTATGGGTACACTTGCTGTAGATAGAGAAGGAGTTTTATCCCTAAAAAATTGTATATTTTTTTGGGATAAGTCAGATAGTATAATATACAGTTTTAGGGGAATAGGATCGCCTATGGAGGAAATTAAGTTTAACGATAAAACTAATATTTCAAGTATGAGAATATTTAACAAAGAATTATTGGCACTTGACGAAAATAAGGGTTATTTATATAGTATAAACAAAGGCAAAATTGATGAACACATAAAATCGGACAGAAACATTTACCCATATATAATCTTTGTATCAATACTATGTGTTATATTAATTTTAAAAATTCAAATTCAGTAATGAGGAGATTATTTTTTAAATGAAGCATGAAATTGAGAAAACCTATGGAAATGCTGTAAAGAGAATATTTTTTGCAGTAAATCCCATTAAGAAAAAACTTATGAAAACCAATTGTACCGTTCATAAATTCATAATGATACAATCCATTGCAATATTACAAAATGATGGATACCAGGAGGAATATAATTTTTTTAGGAAATATATAAAAGCTTTAAATGCAGGAGTAACCTGGGCGGATCAGGACTTTAAGAGTTCCAATCATTTCTATCATGTAAACAGAGAAAAAGGATTATATGGATTTTCAGATGCACTGACAGAATGTAGAAAATATTATAGTCAGTCCTTACAGCTTTTTAATATTGGTCAAATAGAAAAAGCTTTATTTTATTTCGGTGCATCCTGCCACCTTGTTCAGGATGTCACAGTTCCACATCATGTGAATAATAGGCTTTTAAACAGTCATAGAAAGTTTGAACTCTGGATAATAAGCAGACTTATGACAGATTATTCTTTCATAGCAGAAGATGGAGTTATAATATATGAAAATCTGGAAGATTTTATAAAAAATAATGCTATAATGGCAAATAGTATTTATATAAAAAATAGCAATATAGAGTCTATAAATGAAAAGTATGGTAAAATAGCTTCAGTTATTTTAAAAGAAGCTCAGAGGACTACCGCAGGCTTTATGATTAAATACTATGAAAAAGTAAAAAACTTTAAAATTCTCCCATAAAAGGGAGGATTTTTTATATTTTTCAAGAACATATATAGTGAGGCGGTGCTTCCACTATATTGATAAAGGATAGTGATATAAATGAGTAAAACTATATTCATAAATATGGAGAACCAAATATTCAGAGGAAATTTATTAGATGTGGGGCTTCATAATGAAGGTATAATATATAATGTATATAAGGAATTCAATGATAATATAAATGTAGAATATATAAATGGAAAGGAAGAAGAGGAGAATATAAAAGAGGATTATTATGATAACTGTATATTGTTGTTTTCCTTTAATAAACTATGGCTTAATTTTAAAAAGAAAAATTTTATAAAAGATATCTGTAAGTATTTAAAGGAAGATGGTTTGCTTTATATATGGGATGTAGATAAAGGCTATAATAAAATTTTTAATGGACATGTAAAAATATTAATTCCAGGAGGAAAAATAAAAAAAATAAAAATAAGAGATTTTAATATTTTGAAAAATAATTCTAAAGAAAATACAGTAAAATTATTGGATAAATATTTTAAAATTCTGGATTTGAAAAATTCAGATGGACTTTATTATATAAAAGCACAGAGGAAAAATCCGGTTTAGCTGGATAGAGAAAGGAAGTGAACATATGAAGATACTGTTAACAGCACTTAATTCAAAATTTATTCACAGTAATCTGGCAGTAAGATATTTAAAAGCCTATACTAGAGAACTCCCTTATAATTGTGTTATAAGAGAATTTACTATAAATGACAGGAGAGAAAAGATATTAGAGGAAATTATAGGGGAGAAGCCTGACATAGTGGCTTTTTCCTGTTATATATGGAATATAGAATATATTAAGTCATTAGCTGTACTTATTAAACTTGTAAATCCCTCCATTAAAATATTGTATGGAGGACCTGAAGTATCCTATGACAGCTGTAATATTTTAAAGAATATGGCAGGAGAATATATAATAATGGGGGAAGGGGAAGATACCTACTATGAATTTGTAGAGTTTCAGATAAAGTATTTCAACAAAGGGAAAGAAAATATTGATTCTCAATTTTTTTTGGATTTAAAGGAAATAAAAGGACTCTGCTTTAAATGGCAAGGCAAAATATTTTTAAATGAAGATAGAGAATTAATGGATATGAATAATATAGCATTCCCCTATGAAGAACAGGATAATTTAAAAAATAAAATTGTATATTATGAAGCCAGTAGAGGATGTCCTTTTTCATGTAAATACTGTCTTTCTTCCACTATTCATAAAGTTAGATTTTTAGACATAGAAAGGGTAAAGAGAGAAATTAAATTTTTAATAGATAAAAATATAGCTCTTATAAAATTTGTAGACAGAACTTTTAACTGTAATCCTAAATTCACCCTAGAACTTTGGAAATTTATAATAGGGTGTGATACACAAACCACTTTCCATTTTGAAATTTCTGCAGATATTCTTACGGAAGAGGAAATAGCGTTATTGAAAGAATCCCCAAAGGGAAGAATTCAATTTGAAATTGGAGTTCAAACTACCAATGAAAATGTGTTAAATAATATAAACAGATATGTTAAATTTAAAGATATAAAAGATAAAGTAAAAAAAATTAAAGCAAATAATAATATAAAACAGCATTTAGATTTGATAGCAGGACTTCCAGGGGAAGATTTTAAATCTTTTAAAAAATCCTTTAATGAGGTGTACTCCCTGCAGCCAGAAGAGATCCAAATGGGATTTTTAAAGTTATTAAAAGGCTCCCCTATGAGAGAAGAGGCTATAAAGTGGAAAATGGTGTATTCTCCCTACGCCCCTTATGAAATTCTAAGTACCAATCATATAACCTACGATGAAATTGTAGTTTTGAAAAAAATAGAACATATGGTAGATAAATATTATAATTCTGGAAAGTTTGCAAATATAATAAAGTATTTTATTCGCAAATTTGAACAGGCATTTGATTTTTATTATAGTCTTGCGATGTTTTTTCATGATAAAGGATATTTTAATAGAAGTATATCCTCTGCAGATTACTATAAAGTATTTTTAGAATTTCAGGAAGAATATTTTAATGAAAGCAGTATGGAACTTAAGGAGATAATAAAATATGATTATTTAAAATTCAATAAGAAAAAATGGCTTCCTGGTTTTTTAGTAAGGGAAAGGAGTAAGGAGGAAGAAGATTACATAAAAGAAAAAATTGAAAAAGAAAATATAAAATTATCTAAAAAGTATCATATAGAAAAATTTTTTATAAATGTAGAAAAATTATTAAAGTCATCTGTATTGGAAAAAAAAGAGGGATATGTAATATTTGATGATATGGGAAATAAAGAACTATATTTATTTCATAATATCTGAGGTATCTTTGTTTACATTCATAATAAATTAGGGTATACTGGTGTATATACATTTATTGTGGAGGAGAAAAGATGAATAACAATGTAAGAAAACTTACTTATGCAGGACTTTTAACTGCTTTAGCTATTATAATTCCTACTACTTTTGGATTCTTAAAGATACAAGCAGGACCTTTTACTGCTACACTGGCTTCTCATGTACCTATGTTTTTATCCATGTTTTTGGGCCCTTTTGCAGCAGTAATGGTGGGCATAGGCTCTGTCATTGGATTTTTGATAACCTCACCAGCTGTAATAGCTGCAAGAGCTTGTAGTCATATATTTGTTGGACTAGCAGGTGCCTATATGCTGAAAAGAGGAATTTCTTTTAGAAATGTAGTATTATTTACTTCACCTATACATGCTGTACTTGAAGCCATAGCTGTAATACCTTTTGGATTTACTATGTATAAAGTTCTTGTAGTTATAGGAGCAGGTACGTTTATTCATCATATGGTAGATGGAATCATTGCTGCTGTTATTGTGGGAATACTTGCTAGAAGCTTAAGTTTGAATTTAAAGGAAATATAATATAGTGTAGATATAATTAAAGAACAGTATGTTTTTATGCTGTTCTTTTACTTTTGTAGGTGATGTATTTTATTCTTTGAAATTGTTTTTTTGGTACTCCAAAATTAACTTGTCCAATTTTTTACTGCATTTAACAACTATATCGTCGGTAAGATCTCTTGTTTTCATTAATATGTACAAAGTCTGTTTTAGTTGATTTATTTCTATGTCCAAATTTTTTAAATAAGTTTTCATTATTACATTACTCCTCCAGGAAAAAACTATACTACTTCTATATATTTTAACAGATAATAGATAAATAAACACATCTTTTATTAGTCATTAATATACAATATAATACAAAAATCAACAATGAATGTTTATATAAAGAGTGTAAAGCTTTTATTAAACTTTAATAATCTTTTAAATAGGGGAATGTTTAAAAAAGGTTGACAATATAAAATAATTTATTCAAAATAAAGTTAAATCAATAACTGAAACTAATAAGAGGTGGAAAACATGTCAGTAACAATAGAAGATATAATAAAAGATTTAGAACTAGAGGTTATAAATAAAGGGAAAAATGTAAATGAAATAAATGTAAGTGATATAAATAGACCGGGACTTCAATTTAGTGGATTTTATAATTATTATGCCAATGAAAGAGTTCAGATAGTGGGAAAAGCTGAATGGAGTTTTTTAGATGCCATGCAGCCAGAGCTTAGGAAAAAAAGATTGGAAAAATATTTTGAATTTGATAATCCAGGAACTATAGTTACCAGAGGGCTAATACCCCACAAGGAATTTTTAGAAAGTGCTATTAAAAATAAAAGATGGATACTTAGAACCAATAATATATCCACAAGATTTATAAATAGACTTATGAATTATTTAGATGTTAAGTTGGCTCCTGAAACAAGGCTTCATGGTGTTTTAATGGATGTGTACGGTATAGGTATACTTATAACAGGAGAAAGCGGTATAGGAAAGAGTGAAACTGCCTTGGAACTTATAAAGAGAGGACATAGACTAGTAGCTGATGATGCAGTGGATGTAAAACAAATAGATGGAGTACTAAATGGAACTTCTCCATACATCACCTCGGGAATGATAGAGGTGAGAGGTATGGGTATAATTGATATTTCTGCTCTTTATGGGTTAAGTTCTGTACTTAAAACAAAAAACATTGGTCTTGTGATATGTCTGGAACAATGGAAAAAAGATGAAAATTATGATAGGTTGGGCATAGACAAGGAGTATATGAATATACTAAATGTACCTGTAAGAAAATTAAAAATTCCTATAAGGCCGGGAAGAAATTTGGCGGTTATAATAGAGGCTGCAGCTGCAAATTACAGGTATAGTCTTGTGTCTAATGTAACTCCGGTGGATGTAATAAGTGAGAGGATACAACAACTTAGAAAAGAAGATGGTGGAGATGAATAAATTTTATATAAGAAAAATCATGAAGGAAAAAAGAGATAATTTGTGTAATTTGGAAAAAGAAAAATTGGACAGCATAATATTTGAAAAAGTTATAAAAAGTGAAGAATATAATAAAGCAAAAAGTGTATTTATATTTGTAAGTTATAAAAGCGAAGCAGATACCCATAATATAATAAAGGCAGCTTTAAAAGAGGGAAAGTTGGTTTGTGTTCCTAAAGTAATATATAAAAATGGCTATATGGAAGCTGTTAGAATATATGATTTCAATGAATTAAAAGAAGGAGCCTATAAAATATTAGAGCCCCAAAATACAAATTTGAAAGTGGAAGAAACATCTATTGATATTTGTTATGTACCTGGGCTGGCTTTTGATAAAAGTGGCGGCAGAGTAGGTTATGGCGGAGGATATTATGATAGATTTTTAAAAAAACTTAGAAATGATTCGAAAAAAATTGGACTTGCCTATAGTTTTCAGATTTTAGATAAGGTTCCTATGGGAAAATATGATGTATGCATGGATGGAGTTATTTCTAATTGAGGTACTAGTAATATGTGAGTATAATGGTATCATTTACTTATAAATTGTTGTAAAATTATAAGAAGTTGTGACATTCTCTATGTAGAAAAATCTACAACTGCTAAGGCTGTCAAGCATTTCATGAATAAAGGTTATATTTATAAAAAACAGATTGAGAACGACAAACGATATTGGTACTGAAACAAGTGATAATCAACTTACATGAAGAAAAAAGGAGATAACTTCTAATAATTTTAAGGAGGTAATTAACATGGAACGCAGCGACAATCATACGAGGATTACTTTGGTAATTGTAATGATTACTTCTTTTATTACTCCATTTATAAGCAACGCCATTAACCTTGCCATCCCCTCTATCGGTATTGAGTTCGGTGGCAACCAAAATTTGCTGAACTGGGTGGTTTGCGGTTTTTTACTTTCATCTGCCGCTTTTTTGCTGCCCTTTGGACGCTTGGCAGACCAGTTTGGAAGAAAAAAAATATTCTTAATTGGCATGATATTTCTGGCAGCCTCATCCCTAGCCTGTGCTTTAGCGACGTCTCTGGTCGCCTTGGTATATTTTAGAATTTTGCAAGGAATTGCTAGCGCAATGATATTCAGCAATTCAATGGCTATTTTAACGTCAGTAGTACCGCCTGAATCCAGAGGTAAAGCATTGGGATTAAACGCCGCGGCAACATACATCGGATTATCGTGCGGTCCTGTATTGGGAGGTTTGATCACAAGTGTATTTACATGGCGTGGTGTATTTTATTTCAATCTGCTGATTGCTTTGATTATTATTGTTATGACCGTATGGAAATTGAAGGGGGAATGGATAGGGGTTGCCACTAAATTTGATATATGGGGAATTATTTTGTGTATAGCAGCTCAGGTCTTATTATTGTTTGGGTTGACTGCTCTAACGAACGGCTTACTTTATCAAGTTAGTTTTGCTGTAGGGATTTTATTATTGATCGTATTTTTCCTATACGAGAAAAACCATTCTAATCCACTCATTCCCATCGAAAGTATTATCAAAAACAGACCCTTTGCTTTTTCTAATTTAGCAACGTTAATTAACTACAGTGCAACATTCGCTTTGAGCTTTATGTTATCATTATATCTGCAAACCGCGCTGAAAATTGATACGGCTACTTCAGGACTTATTTTATTGGTTCAGCCGATCATTATGGCTGTGCTTTCTCCGGTTACGGGTACATTATCAGATAAGATAAAACCTGCGGTTCTTGCTTCATTGGGAATGGGGATCTCTGCATTGGGTCTATTCTTCTTCATTTTTCTAAGTACTCAGACCCCAATTGTGATGATAATTCTTAATTTGGCGTTTATAGGACTTGGTTTTGCTCTGTTTTCCTCACCCAATACGAATGCCATAATGAGCTCGGTTGATCAGACATTGTACGGTGTCGCATCTTCAATTATGGGTAACATGCGACTACTGGGCCAGTCTATCAGTATAGCTATTATTTCACTCATTACTTCAATTTTAATGAGAAACCTGTCAATCGGCTCAGTAGGGTATGTCGATCAGCTCATGCTCAGTTTAAGAACGGCGTTTATAATATTTGTCGTACTCTGTGTTCTTGGCGTGTTAGCCTCGCTAGCAAGAGGCGAGGTTAACAGAGAAGCAGAAGAAAATTGAGATAGAGTTGAGTTGCTCTTAAGCTTCTCACACATTGTGTAGGTAATTAAGATAATGTATGTATTGAATCTTTCCATGCAATTATTAAACGTGAATAGATAAGTCGTTTTAAAATTAAAAAGGTCAACATTCCTAAAGTAATTCTTTACAACCTAAAGTAAGCTTAATTTTCCCAAATTCACACTCCAAATAGTATGATTGAACAATAATCATACTATTTTTGCTATTCCTAAAAATCTTTATATAAAAAACCCTGGTGACTCCAGGGTTTTTATTAAAATATATTAAATTGAGTGAAATGTAAAGTATTTTTGTGATATCAAGCATTATATCCAGTTATCCTATACTTATACATAAAGTGTAAACAGGAAAGTTAGAGATTATTGTTAATGGATATGAAGAAAGTATAAGGTAATATTATATCTAAGTTGTTTAGAGTCATTTAGTATATTCTCCTTATGAAAGTAGATAATAATTTTATTGAAAAAGAAAGCATACCAGAGAATAAAAATAAAGGAGATACACTAACATGAAGAAACATGTACCAATAAATAAAGGTAAAAAAATTAAGAAACGATATAACTGGTATAAATTACTTATAGTAGGTTTTGTAACTTATATCATTGGATTAGCAGTTTTGATATTTACACATAATCCCAATATGTTTCCAGCTATAGTTATACTGGGAAATTTTCTTATACCAGTGACTTATGTGGCATTTTTTTATGAAAGACGCTATTTTAGCAGGGTAAGGATGATAGACATTTTAGCAAGTTTTTTTTATGGAGGGTTTTTAGGAACTTTTTCAGCAGGAATAATAGAACCCATTTTTATAAATAGTCTTGATTTAAAATCTGTACTCATAGTTGGGCTCATTGAGGAATTTACAAAAATTATTGGTGTTCTGATTTTAATAAGACATAGATGTAATAGTTTGAGGATAGATGGAATTATTCTGGGTGCTGCTGCTGGCATGGGCTTTGCAGCTTTAGAAAGTTCAGGATATGTTTTTACAACTTTTTTAAGAGCGGGAGGTAGTTTGTCTTTGGTTGTATATACCACTTTGCTAAGAGGAATATTATCTCCACTAGGCCATGGCACATGGACAGCAATATTAGGGGGCACCATTGTAAGTCAATGTTTCCGTGGAAATACTAAAATAAATGTAAGGGTAATTGAAGCATATATAACTGTAGTTATACTCCATGCACTTTGGGATGGTATCCCATATATAATGTCAATATTTACGTCATCTAATATTGCTTTTTTAACAGGAGATGTTATTGTAGGTATGGTAAGTGTTTTGATACTTTATATCATGTGGTGGAAGGGGAAAAAGCAATTATATTATATGAATGATTTAACTTCATAATTTCTACATAAAAGATTAGTATAATTATTATATTAATCTTTTATGAATCACTTGATTTGAGGAAGGTGGTAATGTGATGTCTCCAAAGAAAATTCTTGTGGTAGATGATGAACAAAAAATAGTAGATGTTGTAAAAGCATATTTGGAGAAGGCGGGATATGAAGTCCATACAGCTTATAATGGTACTGATGCGGTGAAATTATTTGAAAAGATTAGTCCGGCATTAATTGTACTGGATTTAATGCTGCCGGACATATCTGGTGAAGATATATGCAAAATGTTAAGAAAAAAATCCAGAGTTCCAATAATTATGTTAACTGCTAAAGTGGATGAAAAAACTGTATTGGAAGGCTTTAATATTGGAGCTGATGATTATGTAACTAAGCCTTTTAGCCCTAAACAGCTGGTGGCTAGGGTGATAGCACATTTAAGAAGAACAGAAGAGGAGGCAATACCACTTTCAAATATTTTATCATTCAATAATGGAGACTTAGTATTAAATGTCATCAAACATGAGGTAAGGAAAAATGGAATAACTGTGAATTTAACGTCTAGTGAATATAATATATTAATGACACTGGTGAAATATCCTCAAAAGACTTTTACTAGAGAGGAATTAGTAAATTTGGCTCTTGAGGAAGATTTCAATGGATTTGACAGAATTATAGATGCTCATGTTAAAAATTTAAGACAAAAAATTGAAGATAATTCTAGAGAACCTAAATATATTTTAACCGTATATAAAGTTGGTTATAGATTTGGCGGTGAGTAGCATGCAGAGAAGCCTAAAAAGAAAATTGTCTTTTTCATATATTTTTGTAGCGCTAATTTGTGTAGTTCTAATTAGTATATTAGCCAACTTTTTTTTGGAGAAACAATTTAAAAATTATGTTATACAAACCCATGAACATACCAGCCAGAATATAATAAATTCTCTAGTTCAGCTGTACAACAGCCATGGATGGAACAAAGATGTAATAGAGACTACTGGTATAAATGCACTTGAGAATGGAATTATACTTACTGTAAAAGATTTGTCAGGGAAAACAATTTGGAATGCAACTTCATACAATAATGGTATGTGTCAAGCAATGCTTGATCATATGTCAAAAAATATGATGAAGCTTTATCCAAATTGGAAAGGCAGTTATAAACAAGATGAATACCCTCTAATGAAAAATTCTCAAAAAATAGGCACTGCCATAATTGGATATTATGGTCCTTTTTACTATAGTGATAGGGATTTGATGTTTTTAAGTACTTTAAACAGAATATTAATAAGTGTGGGAATTATATCATTGTGTCTTGCTTTAATATTAGGTGTAATTATATCAGGGAGTTTGAGCAGGCCAATTTTGCGTGTTATAGAATCTGCTGAAGAAATATCAAAAGGCGATTATAGTACCAGGATTAATGAAAATTCTAATATTATTGAAATAAATAATCTTACATGTACAATAAATAATCTTGCAGAAACACTGCAAAACCAGGAAAATTTAAGAAAAAGGCTTACTGCAGACGTTTCTCATGAGCTCAGAACACCTCTTACCACACTGCAAAGTCACATGGAAGCCATATTAGATGGAATATGGGAACCCACACAAGATAGAATTAACAGCTGTCATGGAGAAATAATGAGAATAAATCGTATGGTAAATGATTTGGAAAGGCTTGCTGAGTATGAGGGAGAGAATCTTATATTAAATAAATCAGAGTTTAACATAAGTGAAGTAGTTAAAAATATTATGCTTAACTTCGAAAATGAATATGTAAGCAAGGGAATTGACCTTATTTTTAATAGTAAAGATATATTCATTTGTGCTGATAAAGACAAGATAAGCCAAATAATAATAAATTTAATTTCAAATGCTTTAAAGTATACAAAACAAGGTGGTAAGGTTTTAATTCAGGCCCATAATAAAAATGATTATCTTGAACTAATAGTTCAAGATAATGGGCAGGGAATACCAAAGGAAGATCTTCCATATATTTTCGAAAGATTTTACAGAGCCGATAAATCACGAAACAGACTTACAGGGGGAGCGGGAATAGGGCTTACGATAACTAAATCCTTAGTAGAGGCACATAAAGGAAAAATAAGCGTTGAAAGTGAATTAAATAAGGGTACAACTTTTAAGGTATCCATACCTATGAAGTAATAAAAAGGTTACAATGTTTCAAAATATTGTAACCTTTTTAGAGATGTCTTTACAGTAATTTTTTATTTCCGTAGTGAATTGCAGCAATACCCCCCGTAAGGGATAAATAACCAGTATCAATAAAACCAACTTGTTGGAAAGCAGATTGAAGTTCGGCTTTTGACATAAAGCTATTTACTGAATTCCTAAGATAATAGTAGGCAGTTTTATCCCCTGTACCTAAATAGCCTATAATGGGCAGCATATAATTAAAATATATTGCATACAGATTCTTGAAAACAGGAAGCGATGAATTTGACAGTTCCAGACAAACCAATCTTCCATCCCATTTCAAAACCCTGTAAATTTCACATAAGGCTTTTAATCTATTTTTTGCGTTTCTTAAACCAAAGGCAACAGTGACACAATCAAAACTTGAATCCTCAAAGGGAAGTTTTAGTATATCTCCTTTAATTAATTTGAATTTATAATCTTTAATAGATTGATTAAGCTTGATATTTCCCACACTGAGCATTTGTTCATTAAAGTCCAATCCAATAACTTCAGTGTTTTTGCCTACAGCTTTACAAGCATATTCTATCATTTTACCTGTTCCGCAGCATACATCTAATATTTTATCGTTTTTATTTATATTACATAGTCTAATGGCTTTTTTTCTCCAATAGCTGTCAATATTTAATGTTAATATAGTATTAAGCCTATCATAGTTATTTGCAATAGATGAGAAAATATTATATACATTACTGTTATTATTCATAAGGTATCCCTTCTTTTACATAATAGGAAGTAAAACAAATATGGTTAAATCCCAAATAGCATGAGATATAATTACACTGGAGAGACTCTTTTGCTTTTTGTACATCCATCCCCAGTATATTCCACAGACAAGGGCAGCTATGACAAGCATAATGTTCCCTGTAATAATATGAACTCCTGCATACAGAAGTGCAGTTAGAATGTACCCTTTATTTTCTCCCAATTTTTTTGATAGTGTATTTTGGATAAATCCACGCCAGTAAATTTCTTCACATGGTCCAATTATAAAGATAAGCAATAAACTAATCCATAAAAGATTCCCTTGTGTTTTAATGCTATATATGGATGATATTTGTGCATTTTTAAATGGTAAAATATAAGCAGATATAATGTTGCCTATATAAAATACCATATACAAACATACAGCTGATAAAATACCCATTACAATATTTTTTGATGTTATTTTATCTATTCTAATAATTTTAGTATCTATAATATATGATATAGATACTAAAAAAATAATAGATAAACTCATTTCCAGCCAAAAGTTAATAGGTTTTATTACAAACATTACATACCATAAAATAGCGGCAATCAATATGGTGATAAATAAGTATTTAGTATTATTTCTCTCCAAAATTTTACCCCCTTAAATTTACAACGAAAGGTATTAGTAGCGAAAGAATCAGTATAATACCAAATTGTCCTTGAAGCTGTGCTGTGTCCTTATCAAGGGACACTATACCTGAAGAAGCTGACCCAGAATATAATTTTCTTATATTTTTATGGGCTGTAGGTACAGTAATTAAACAAAATAGACTCCAAATTGGAAGTATTCTATAAAAACACATTATTATTATAGAAACATATGATAAAATTACAAAACTGAAATAAATATTTTGGGCACTGCTTCTTCCGACTATTATAGATAAAGTTTTTATTTCTGCCTTTTTATCATGACGTATATCTCTTATATCATTAGCATGTAAAATTGCAGTAGTTAATAAACCAACAGGTATGGAAATAAAAAATGCTTTCACACTTATATTTTGTGCTTGTACATAATAGGAGCCTATTAACATTAACGGACCAAATGTTAGAAATACAAGGGGAGCACCTAAGCCTCTATACTTTAAAGATAAAGGCTTTCCAGTATATGAATATACAGCTAGAGTACCTATTAATCCTATCAACAAAACCAATGCTCCTCTTTTATATGATAAAAATATTCCTATAAAAGCTCCTAAAGCTAATAAAATAAATCCCCCTGTATATACTTTTTTTGATGTTAATAGATTTTCAAGTATAACACCACTTGAACCATAAGAATCTTTTGTATCAACCCTATTTTTAAAATCATCATGGTCGCTGAGGAGGTTGGCACTTGCTTGTAATAAAACAATAGCAATTAGCGACAAGATAAAATATCCCAATTGAAATTTTGATTCTTTTATTGCAAATATGGCTCCTAAGGTTACGGGAATTATGGAACCAGTGAAGGAAAAGGGTCTTACAGCTTTAAACCATATTTTAAATTTTGTTACTAACATTTTTTCCCTTCTTTCTAATATTCCTTGATAGGTTTTGGAGAAGATTATATCTTCTCCAAATGAAAATCAAATTACATACGCATTGCCATAGGCATTGAGAATAAAATTATATTTATAACCGCTAAGAGTAACATCAGCAGTGTATAAACAGCAGAGGTACCTATTGGCTTTTTATCATCTTTACTGTTTTTTGCTATTTTATATGCAGTATAAATTGAACCTATAGTTCCCAGGAAAATTAATATATATTGAAGCGCTTGAATAGTTGAGGTATCTAGTATCGCCGCAGAGGAATGGGGAATCTGCATTCCTAAAACACCCATTGCCGTGTAAACAACTGATTTACCTTCATCAAGTAAGTGAAATAGGTTATGTGCAATATGTCCGGCCATATCTAAAGGAATAATAGCATATCCGAATTTGGTGAAATTATCCTTAAGTGAAGCGCCATTAAATTTTTTTGCTAATAAACTAGTAAAGGCAAGTAGTAAAATCGGTATTAACATTGCTACAATGAAAGTTACAGTGAATGTTACATAATAGCTTGTTGTGCCAGTGACATTTTCCAGCCATTTTAATATGCCATTCCATATATTAAGCATGGTTATATTTTGTACAAATACAATACCCATAATTACAATTGCCAGGAAAGAAACCTCTAACTTTGGTTTTTTAACCAACCATAATTCTTTGGTTGGAACACGCGGGGTCATCCTGATTGAATTATTAGGACAATTTTTTATACAGTGCCCGCATAAGTTGCATTGAGCACTGGTGTCCATAGTTCTTGGAAACTCAAACATAGGACAACCTGGGGCTGACTTTCCTCCTTTATAGCAGGCTGCAGCATTACATTTTGAACATTTTTCTGGAGTACCGCGCAGTTCGAGCATACCTGTTCTGGAATAGTTACCAGACAAACCTCCTAGAAAGCATAGATACCTGCACCATGTTCTTCTTTCAAAAAGTGCACCAGAAAGTACAACAGCTGTGGTAATCATCAAAAGAAGAACTCCGGAACCCCGGGGTGATTCTACAATACCCCAAATATGATCACTCCAGGTAATCATAAGAAATATTCCGTCAATAATCCATATGCCATATTTTTTTAAGAATTTTGGAACAGGCTTGTTACTTCCAACAAATTTTTGTACCACATCATTTAAAGTTCCAAAAGGACAAATTGTGCACCAAAATCTACCTAAAAAGAGTAAGATTATGGGTAATAAAGGCCACCATAATACCCATGTGCCTGCAGTACCGAAATTGTCATGTGCTTCTGCTGGACCGGCAATGAGTTCAAATACAATAAATGCAAAGATCAGTGCTACCGGCAGCTGAAATATTCCGGGATACCATTTACTTTTTATAAACCTAGTAAATGTCTTATTATTCAGCAGATTTATATTGTGTTGTTTGTCTGATTTATTTTGGCAATTATTATGATTTGACATAATATACCTCCTTTGGAGTTATGCATTTCTTGCTTTTTTCTTTTTTAAAGCTGCAATAACAATAATAAGTACAATTACTCCTAAAAAGCCTCCAATTATAAACCAATTAGGTCCGCTGCTAACAACATCAACATTAAAAGTTGTATTTTTATCTTGTCCATTTACAGTAAACATAGTTTTTACATCCCATGTGCCTTTATTAGTAAAATCAGCACTTCCCATATACTCGCCTTTTTCACTGCTTTCTTTTAATTCAGTAGCCATTGTTTTAGAGTCTCCCATGTCATGTGAACTCATGTCCATCGAGCCATCCATTTCAACTGTAACTTTTACATCGGCATTGCTTATTGGTTGATTATTTTCATCTTTTAACATTATTGTAAAGTCATTACTTCCTGTCATTACTTCTTCACTATTAAACATAATTGAAGCATTTATACCATCAACTTGTTTATGGATTTCTTTACCTCCACTACTTGCAAATACAAGTGATGAAAATGCCAAACCGAAAATTAAAGTTGAAATTACACTTCTAGTTATTTTTTGATTCATTTTATGATCTCCTCTTTCATTTAATTTAATTGTTTATCCGAACAGCTACCATTGCTAATACTCCCATCTTCTTCAAAGTGGGAGATAAGCAATGCTATGCGCCTGGATAAGTTCTTCCCCTAAAGGATAACGTATTCTAAGTGCTAAAGACACTAAGAATACTGTTAATAAGGTTCAGATGGAGATAAGCAGTTCCCACAGCAAGTTTCACCTGAACCTAAGAATCACTTGATTTTTGTAATTATCTTAAATACCCTTAAGCATTACTTACTTTGGGATGTGAAAAATTGATGATGTAGTTTACTAGATTTATTAAAGCTTCTTTATAACAAGAGTTTTTAAATGGTTTAACTGAATCTAGTGAATTTTTAGCAAAATTATGTGCATCCTCAAGAGTTATATTTAGAGCAGTATTCTGGTCCCCATCTATATAATCATCTACTATTTGATAGGCCATACCTAGGTTGAAACCATAGTTTTCTAGCAATGAAGCTGCTTCACCTGAAGCTCCAGACAAAGCAGCTCCCAGCTTGCAGCATATTGCCATGAATAATGCTGTTTTACCTCTAATAATTTCTAGATATACTTTCTTTGTAGAAATAGTATTTTTTGCTTGAAGAATTTCTGCAGAACACATATTTTCTGCTAATTTAACTACTTCCCTTCCATATTCTTTTGGTAATGAGTTGGTAACGATAGAGAAGGCATGAGAGTAAATAACATCGCCAGCTAGTACTGCTATTTTTCTTCCATATATTTTATTTAAAGTTTTTTGTCCCCGCCGAAGAAAATCATCATCAATTATGTCATCGTGAATTAAACTTGCACTGTGAATTAATTCAAGAGCAACAGATAATTGAATCAATTGATGATAAGTTTTTAGCGGCAGTTGTTCGTTAATTATTTTGGAGGATAATAGTGCTAAAGTAGGACGTAGTTTTTTACCTGGAATCTTAAAAAAATGATTTAAAATTTCCTGTAATGAATCTGTTCTAAAGCTTTTGTATATATTTGTTAATTCCTGTTCTACAGAGGATATCTCTCTACTTATAGGCATATACATTTCCTCAAATTTCAATTGTGATTTCACCACCTTTTTTATTTGAAATATTTAATAATTATTAGACTTAATCAACTTTTTAATAGCAGATTGTATCAACGCCTATATAATATAAACTTAGTGTGAAGATAATATGAAGAACGGAAAAAAATATATAAAAAACTAGAAAGGCGTTGATCTTTCAGGCCTTCTAGCTTTTTAAAGTTTTACTTAGATCTTCATACCATCTTCACATCAAATTTATATTATATACCCGTAAGACAGGAAATATTGAATAAATATCAAGTAAAAATATATAACTTGATTTAAATTATAAAATAAGGAGCTGATGATTCTTGCATATTTTAGTTTGTGTGAAACAAGTGCCTGATACTACAGAAATTAAAATAGATCCTAAAACCAATACCCTAGATAGATCTAGTGCACCTACTATTATTAATCCATATGATGCTCATGCTGTTGAAGAAGCAGTTAGAATTAAAAATAAATTTGGAGGTAAAGTTTCAATTATATCCATGGGTCCGCTCCAGGCACAGGAAGTGATTAAAAAATGTATAGAGATGGGGGCAGATGAAGGATATCTTCTCTCAGATAGTTCATTTGCAGGATCAGATACACTGTCTACTAGTTATATACTTGCAATGGGTATAAAGAGAATAATGGATGTAGAAAAGATTGACATGGTATTTTGCGGTAAACAAGCTATAGATGGTGATACTGCCCAGGTTGGTCCTGGAATTGCCAGCCGCTTAGGAATACCTCAGTTAACTTATGTTGAGAAGATAGAATCTTTAGATGTCAATAAAAACAATGTTGTAATATATAGAAAAATTGATAATGGGTATGAGGTTGTTCAATCTGAAATGCCCTGCTTGATTACTATTGAAAAAAATATTAATCAGTTAAGTTTTTCGCCATTACCAAATATGATTAGAGCAGTACGCTATAAATCAAAAGTCTGGGGGGTTGATTATCTTAAGGCTGATTTGACTCAATTAGGGCTTAAGGGATCTCCAACTTCAGTTCGCCGCATATTTCCTCCGCCTCAGAGAGCAGGTGGTGAGCTGCTCCATGGAAGTACAGAAGAAGTAGTAAAAATACTGGTAGATAAATTAAAGGGGGAAATAATTAAATGTCAGTTATAATTGCAGGTTTTTGTATAGGTTGCGGAGGCTGCATTCCAAATTGCTCAAATAATGCTTTGAAAATTGATTCTCAGGGCAAATTAGCAGTTGACAAAGAAAAATGCAATGAATGTGGAAATTGTGTTTCTGTATGTCCAGTGTCTGCACTAAGTATATTAGGTGATAAAAAGAGTATACAAGAAATAAGAAACATTGATAATAAAAAAAATAAGATGTTTTTAAATAAGGATACTAAATTTAATAAATATAACGGGGGTGTATGGGTTTTCGCTGAACAGCTTGAGGGTAAGCTTGCCCCTGTTACCCTTGAACTTATAGGTGAGGCAAAAAAACTTGCTTCAAAATTGAATGTGCAAGTATCTGCCGTTCTGCTGGGAGATAAGGTCGAATTTATATCAGGAACACTTTTTGAGTATGGAGCTGATAAAGTGTATCTTATAGATGATTCAGTGTTTCATTTTTACAGGGCAGAAACTTACTACAAAACTTTTTGTTATTTGATAGAAAAATATAAACCAGAAATATTACTAATGGGGGCAACTACTACAGGCAGGGATTTAGCCGGTGCTGTAGCCACGCATTTGAGGACAGGACTGACAGCAGATTGCACTGCACTGGATATTGATTTACAAAAAGGGGTACTTCTTGCTAGCCGTCCTGCTTTTGGAGGCAATATTATGGCAACAATAGTATGTGAAAATCATCGCCCGCAAATGGCTACTGTACGTCCAAGAGTTATGAAAATGCTTGATCCAGATCCGAGTAGGGAAGGTATCCTTGTAAAAGAGACATTTAAAATTAAAGAGGAGTTGCTTAAGACTAAAGTTCTTAGAATTATTAAAGAACAGGCAGAAGATATGAAACTGGAGGATGCTAAAATCATTATAAGTGGTGGCCGGGGAATGCAAAATGAACAAGGGTTTAAGCTGCTAAGGAAACTTGCAAAGGTATGTGGAGGTGTGGTAGCAGGAAGCCGTGGGGCTGTTGAGAAAGGGCTTATAGACTATAAATATCAAGTTGGACAGACAGGGCAGACTGTGGCTCCCAAATTATATTTTGCAGTAGGGATTTCAGGTGCAATTCAGCACATTGTTGGAATCCAAGGAGCTGAAACTATAATTGCTATAAATACAGATCCTGATTGTATTATGATGAAGCTTGCCACATACAGCATTTTAGGGGATGTGTTTGACATATTACCCAAATTAATTCAAGAGTTTAAGCAAGCATTACTTAATAAGGGGATTGATAATATAGGTATAAAGGGGGGTGAGCATATTGTCTGAGAAATTTGATGTTATTGTTGTAGGAGCAGGTGTTGCGGGACTTTCAGCAGCTTATGTAATGGCTAAAGCAGGACTTAATGTTATAGTTATTGAAAAGGGAAAGTACCCTGGAGCAAAAAATGTAATGGGTGGAGTATTATATCGTCATATGATGGATGAAATTATTCCTGATTTTTGGAAAGAAGCTCCACTAGAAAGGCCTATTGTTGAACAGCGCTTTTGGTTGATGGATGAGAATTCTGCAGTACAAACTGGTTACAGAGATATGGAATGGTCTAAGCCTCCCTATAATAATTTTACGGTTTTTAGAGGAAAATTTGATCAGTGGTTTGCAAAAAAATGCATTGAAGCTGGGGCACTTATTATCAATGAAACTGTTGTAAAAGAATGTATAGTGGAAAGTAATAAGGTAGTTGGTGTTTTCACTGACAGACCTGATGGGAAAATTTATGCTGATGTAGTGGTTCTTGCAGATGGAGTAAATTCACTGCTTTCTAAAAGTCTTGGATTTCATGGCGAATGGAGAAAGGATGAAGTAGCTCTTGCGGTTATGGAAGAATTAAAAATACCTTCAGAGAAAATTGAAGAACGTTTTAATCTTAATAAGGGTATGGGAGCAACTATAGAAATATTTGGTGATGGCACATTAGGAATGGTAGGTACAGCTTTTATATATACTAATAAGGAACATATATCAATTGGCTGTGGTGCTTTGCTTTCCCAGATGGCTAATAAACAAGTAAAACCCTATGAACTGCTTGAATATATAAAACAGCATCCAATGATAAAACCTTTAATTGCCGGGGGCGAGTCCTGCGAATACTATGCACATTTAATTCCGGAAGGTGGATATAAAAGTATACCTAAATTAGTAGGAGATGGTGTTATACTGGTAGGTGATGCTGCCCAGTTTGTAAATGGTATTCATCGGGAGGGTTCAAATCTTGGGATGACATCTGGACGTTTTGCTGCAGAAACTATAATACGTGCAAAGGAATTGGATGAATTTAGTGAACGTACACTTTCTTATTATCAAAAGCTAATTAAAGACAGTTTTATTATGAAAGATTTAAAAAAGTACAAAAATGCTTCTCATGTGCTTGAAGAGAATCCACATTTTTTTAATCATTATATACCTGCAGCTAATAAAGCAATGAGTGAGATGTTTACAGTAGATGGAGTGTCCAAAAAAGATAAACAAAAACTCATTATTAAACAGATGACTAAAGGAAGTTCATTATGGGGATTAGCTAAAGATGGATTTAAACTATTTAGGGCGGTGAAATAATGAGTGATATTAAAAATAAAATAAATATTGATGATAAATTGTTTTTAAATACCTATAATGTTGATATTACATCACACCTTGACATTAAGGACCCTAAGATATGTGAAAATTGCAAGGAGAAAATCTGTACTCATATTTGTCCAGCTCATGTTTACCAATGGAAAGATGGACATATTATTGTCAGTTATGAGGGATGTCTTGAATGTGGAGCATGTCGTATTTGCTGCAACCATGATAATATTAATTGGAAATATCCACGAGGAGGTTTTGGTATACAGTTTCGAATGGCATAGTGTATTTAATTATAAAAGGTTTTGGTAAATTTTATTTGCTGAGACCTTTTGGCATTGCAGGTGTATCTTCATAAAATCTTTAAATGATAGAACTTTATTATAAACTTACACAGCCAATGCCAAGTATATCCTGTCAGGGCAAGGAACGCCACAGAAAATGCAACCTTATACGGGACAGGGACAGGCTCAGACTTCAACTAATGAATCAACCCAGACGGTCTACGTTGTTCGACATGGGGTTCGTCCAAACAATAAAAGGGCTCCAGTTCCGAACGAGAATTTGGTCGGCTGTATCCTCACATATGACAGCAGCAAAATAAAAAACTAATTAATCAATCACGTTACGCACCACTCCATCAGACTGGGGCTAGCTCAAAAGTAAACTAAGCCAGTCTCTTTTTTTATAACAATTCCTGTACCTAATTCAGTTACTCTATTGGCTACAAAAAGCTGATTAGCGAATTGAGGAACCAAAATCGATAGAACATTATTTCACATCTGAATACTTTTTATTGTTTAGCATTGCTTAGCGCATTCTCTACAGACTCCATAATACCATTACTGCTGAAAGTGGCTCCTGAGACTGCATCAACACTTGTAGACTGACTATCTATAATTTCCTCAATAACTGTGCTGGCTGCCCTATCATAAAATTTTTCATCATCTTGGTAAGAAAGAGTAGTAATGTCAGTAATTTTACCATTTTTAACGACTACAGAAACTGTTGTTGTACCTCCCCTAAACCCGGTACCAGAGCCTTCATAGGTACCATCTTTATATTGTGAGCTCGTGCTAGTAGTTGCATCAGAAGATACTTCTGTATTAGACTGACTGTTTGTAACATGTTGGTCATTACTACTTGAATCAATAGTTGATGAAGAATCAGGTGAATTTGTTGATATTCTGGCATTGCTCAGCGCATTCTCTACAGCTTCCATAATACCATTACTGCTATAAGTAGCTCCTGAAACTGCATCAACATTTGTAGACTGGCTATCTATAATTTCCCCAATAACTGTACCGGATGCTCTATCGTAGAATTTTTTATCATCTTGGTAAGAAAGAGTAGTGATGTCAGTAATTTTACCATTTTTAACAATTACAGAAACTGTTGTTATGCCTTCTCTAAATCCTGTCCCAGAGCCTTCGTAAGTACCATCTTTATAAAGAGTACCTGCAGTTGCAGTACTTTGACTGCTTTGTGTTTCTGTCTGCGTATTGTTTAGCCCAGCTGCACTTACTCCAAGGTTACCTACATAATAAAAGCCTGTCATAACAGATACAGCTGCTGCTCCTGCAATAAGAGGGCGTACATCATCTCCACATACAGTCAAAGTAATATTCTTTCTTGGACACGCGGTAATACACTGCATACAATTTATGCATTCACCACTCTTTATAACATCATATTTATAAAGAGGTATTTCCATGGCACAATTGTTTGTACATATTCTGCAATCACCACATTTTGTTCTTAATTTTTGTATTTTTGCAATTTTCAGTTTTGATATAATGGCAAATACTGCACCAAGTGGACAAAGATAGCGGCAGAAAAACCTTTCAATAAACATTGAGGCAATAGTAATGAGAATAAAAAGAATAAACCCAACAGTTAGATTTACTGCTGCATAAGAAAAATCAGGTGCTTTTCCTACAGAATCTACCATTCCAAAAACATCCCAAGGACTGAAGGTACTAAATGCAGTGATGTTAAAAGTGCATATAACCAAAATTAAAAATGCTAATAAGATATATTTAAGATATTTAAAAACTCTGTCTATATTTTCATTGATTTCGAATTTTATTTTAAATACTCTACTTGATATTTTATAAATAAAATCACCAAAGGCTCCATAGGCACACATCCATCCACAGAAAAATCTGCCTATTATAATTGTAAATGGAATAATAACAACAACTTCTACTAATTGAGGAATCAGCTGAGTAAAAGCAATATTTTGCCTGATTAAAGCTACATAAATCTGCTTAATTCCTGTAAATGTATCTATGTATAGTGATGGTAGAAATATAAAAAATATGATTTGAATCAGAAGTCTTGAAACCTGTATTATTGAAATTTTAGCTTTCTTCATTGATGGTATCTCCTCTCAAAATTATCTAATAATCCTTCTGTAACAAGAATATCCTTGTTCTTCAAAATAAATATAGCTTCAGCATTAATACTTCTTAATAAAGATATTGATTTATTAATATCCTGTACAAAAAGAGCAGTACTCACAGCATCCGCATCAGTTGAACATTCGCATAGTACAGTTGCGCTTAAAAGCTCATTTTTTGATGGATATCCCGTGTGTGGATCTATAATGTGATGATACCTTTCCCCTCCTTTGATGAAAAACTGTTCATTACTGCCGGAGGTTACAACTGTCTTATTTGTGACTGATACTCTTCCGATATATTGTCCTCTAGCGGACAACGGGTTTTGAATGCCAATTCGCCAAGATGCACCTGTTGGATTATGTCCCATTGTTATAATGTTTCCTCCTAGGTTGATCAAGGCATTTTCAATTTTATATTGCAACAGCACACGTTTAACTTCATCAGCTGCATATCCTTTTGCAATACCACCCAAATCAATTGATTGTCCTTTATTTTTTAAAAAAACTGTACATTTTTTATCATCCAATAGTACATCTTGATAATTTACCAGGGGTAAAACTTTATCAATCTTTTTTCTTTCTGGTACATAATTTTGTTTTGATCCAAACCCCCAAAGTTCAGTTAAAGGCCGAATTGTTATGTCAAAGGCTCCACCTGAAGCCCTTGAAAAATCCAAGGCACGTTTTAGTAAATTAAACGTGTCAATATTTATTTTCTGTGCTTCAAGTCCAGCATAGTGATTTATTTGCATTACATCACTATCATTTTTAAAGGCAGACATTCTATAGTCAATTTCCAGAATTCTCCTACAAGCACTATTCAGAGCATCTTCACAGCTTGAACCATAAACAACTATTGTATTTATAGTTCCCAGTGCAAAAAATGTTTTTTCATATTTCTTATTGTAAGTTGTCTCTTTTAGAATCATAATGATCACCTTCTATTATGGTTATTAACTCTAAAAACTTATATTTATTAGAGTTTTCTAAAGTTTATATATGTGTTAGTTAGAATGTTAACTGAAAACTTTGTGATAACAATCAGATTTTTATGTGAAATTTATGTGATTTGAATTAATCAAATAGATGTGCTTTTCAAAACTGTTTAATTAACTTTTAGAATACTATTGATCTTTTATAATTTATAAGTATTGCCTTTTTATAATGAAGTAAGAAAATACTATAAGCTCATAGTGTGAAATTTAAATCGTTTTGTAATTAATCTATTCATTAAACTGTATTTAATTCATATTGCACCATTTCTTATAAAATACGCACATTAGTATTGTAGCTAATAACGCCATTACTGAACCGAAATAAAAAGGAGCACTATTATTAACCTTATCATATAATACACCAGCTATAAGGCTTGCAGGAAGTAAGGTCATTCCTGTTAGTGAATTATATATTCCTAGTCCTGTTCCCCTCTTATTCTTATCTATAAGGTCTGAGACTAATGCCTTTTGTACCCCATCTGTTGCTGCACTGTAAAGTCCATATAAGGCAAATAGCAAAATAATCAGGATTTTATTATTTGTTCTTCCAAAACCAAAATATATTATGGAATAAAGCATATATCCAAAGATAATAAGCCTTTCTCTACCAAACTTATCAGAGAGCACTCCCATAGGAACAGCAAATACTACAGACATAGAGTTGAATATCAAGTATACAAGAGGTATAAACAAAGCTTTTATACCAATGTCATTAGCCTTTACCAGTAACAAAGCATCAGTTGAATTACCAAGGGTAAAAATAAAAGCAATCCATAAAAACACATAATACTTAGTAGAAAAGTCCTTAAAAGCAATTTTTTTAGGGAGAGTATCTTTACTCTTTTTAGCCTCCTTCACAAAGAAAATTATAGTAAGCAATCCAAATATCCCAGGTAAAATTGAAAACATAAATACCTTACGATAATCTCCAGGGAATACTGACAAAATTGCAAAGGTAAGTAGTGGTCCTAATATAGCGCCACTATTGTCCATAGCTTTGTGAAACCCAAAACTCTTTCCTTTTTCACTATCACTTGATGAGCCCGCTACAAGACTATCTCTTGGGGCAGTCCTTATTCCCTTTCCAACTCTTTCACTAAATCTAATAACTAGAGCCTGCAAAGGTGAAGTTACTATTGAAAATAATGGAGATAAAATAGCGGTAAATCCGTAGCCTATAACCATGAAAGGTTTATTTTTGCCAATTTTATCACTCCACCAGCCTGACAGAGCTTTGAGAACTGATGCTGTACTCTCTGCAATTCCTTCAATAAGTGATACTTCTGTCTTTGAAGCACCTATAGACATTAGAAATAATGGCATAATAGCATATATCATTTTTGTAGTTGTATCAGTTAAAAAGCTAGTTATGCCAGCAAAAAAAATATTCCGTTCAATACCTAAAACTTTTTTCTCTTTTTCAATATTAATGTGTAAACACCTCCTTCTTTATTCTTGTGTTATTTACAAAAATTCACTATTACTTGTAATAGAATTATGGTTAGTGGGCTATATAAGAACTTTGTCTAGCATTAGGAGCAGAGATCTTATAAATATGGATTGAACTAAAAAGGTGTAAGAAAAAAGGCTGTTTTTGAAACACGTCTTTTTGTTTCTATACTTGTATAACAAGATTAATATATATCCTAATCACGTTTGTAATATTCTATAGATTATTATGAACATAGCAATAACAAGCCCTGAACCATATATTATTTTGTTGTATTTTGCTAACCATTTTGGTAAATATATATCAAATCCAACTTCAGGATTATCAGTGTATTTATATCCTAAAACAGTTAAAGGACATTTTCCTTTAAAAATTATTAAAATTATACCTTCAATAATTTCTAAGCCAATTGCAATCCACAAATATAAATTTATCTTATTAAAAATCCCTGTATATAATATATAGAAAAATACAAAAACATAAAAAAACCATATTATTGTATGCATTAGTTTTATATAAAATAATTTCTTACTCATACTTTTTCCTCATCTAAAATATTTACTATTGATATATTAAATTACACTTGTGACACTTCCAAAGAATAATGTATCTTAAATTATTCTCTGGAACGAGATTATACATTTAACTTTATCTCATTTTGATACTAATTTTTAATCATTTCATCTGCATGGTAAGAACTTCTTACCATGCAGATGAGACAAATTTAAAACCTAGATCTAAAGCTATTTCTTTATACTTTTTAAATACATCAGGATGAACGTATTCTACAACAGCATGGTGTTTTGAAGAAGGCGACAAGTACTGACCCATTGTAACAATGTTACAATCTACTTTTCTCAAATCTTTTAATACTTTTATAATATCTTCTTCCTTTTCTCCAAGTCCCAACATAAATCCTGATTTTGTTAAAATTGAGTTGTCCATAATCTTAACTCTTTTTAAAAGTTCCAATGAGCGCTTATAAACTGCCATTGGTCTTACTTCCTCATATAAAGCAGGTGTTGTCTCTACATTGTGGTTTATTACATTAGGGTTTGAATCCACCACTTTTTTAAGGGCAGTTTCACTTCCCTTAAAATCAGGTATTAGAACTTCTACTGTTATATTTTTATTAAGCTTTCTTATTTCCTCTACAACACTGGCAAAATGAGAAGCCCCTCCATCTTCTAGGTCATCTCTTGTAACAGAGGTTATTACTGCATGTTTCAAGTTTAATTTATCAACTGCTTGAGCTACATTAAAGGGTTCCTTTTTATCAACTTTTTCAGGCCTGCCTTTAGTTACATTACAAAATGTACAGTTCCTGGTACAATTTTTCCCAAGTATCATAAAAGTTGCCCTGCTCTTATTAAAACATTCCATTCTATTAGGACAATTTGCCTCACTACATACGGTATTTAAAGAATCGTTTTTAAGTATTTCTTTTACATCTCGAGAGACTTGTCCCGCTCTTATTTTTATTTTTAGCCATTTAGGTTTTCTCTTATACATAAAATGCAATCCCTCGTTTCCTTCTTTAATATGCTAATTTTTTAACACATCTCCATAAAATTAAATATATGACTATTTAAACATAACCTCCATAATATCTTTTTGGTTTATGTTATGCATATACCTTATAATCTTACAAATATGAATTAAACACCACATGAATTAATTATACAACACTATATTTATATATTTATTAATTGCATAGAAGTAATCTAATGTTTCATTTAAAGTAGAAAATTATAAAAAACGTCTATTGATAATAAAATCTTCATAAAATCTACATAAGATTCTTGTATAATGCAAAAGTATATATAATCTGACAAATTGGAATAAGTGTGATATTTTATATATTTAGACATTTTGCTAAAGTGTTTAATATAAACATTACATTAATTTACTAAAATACATTATTTAGTATAAATGTATTGCTTCATTCATTTACACTAAATGAGTATTAAAGTTAGGAGAGGGAGTATTGAATAAAAGATTAAAGCAGTTATTAATGGCATTAACACTTACGGTAGCAATCAATAGTGTAGTTTTTGCACAACCGGAATTAAATAGTAGTAATTCATATTCAAAGGTTCAAGAACTTGAAGCAAGTATAGAAAACTTGGACAATCAGATAGAAGGGATAATGGATAAAATCGATGATAATAAAAAGCAAATAATAGTAAAAGAACAAGATATTAAGAATTCAGAGAATGAATTAAAAAAAGTTAAAATTGATATGAAAAAACAAAAGCAATTATTTAACAACAGAGTAAGAGCGTTTTATATAAATGGTTTTAGTGGATATTTAGATATACTTTTAGACTCTAGAGGACTAGGGGACTTCATTTCGAGGGTGGACACGATTAGCAGAATTATGAGCTATGATACTAAGGTTATTTCAAATTATAAAACAAAACAAAAAGATATTGCAGATAAAGTAGACAAGCTAAAAGTAGAAGACAAAAAATTATTAGCGTTAAAATATGAGAATGAGAATAAATTAAATGAACTTAATAAAAATAAAAGTGATCAAGAAAAGCTAATAGAAGAAGCTAAACAGCAGCAGAGACAATATGCACTGGTTGAACAAAATGCTGTGAGTGCAGCTGTAAATCAGGTTGCTAATATAAGAAGTGAAGCACCTAAGATAACTCTATCTAGGGGTAGTTCGCCTATAAGTAATGATAATGTTGTAGCGTATGCTTCAAATTTTCTAGGAACACCGTATTTATGGGGTGGAACTACACCTAGTGGATTTGATTGTTCTGGTTTTACTCAATATGTATATAAACACTTTGGAATTTCTATAGGAAGAACTACATATGATCAGATAAATGATGGAGTAGGTGTATCAAGAGAACAATTACAACCGGGGGACTTAGTTTTCTTTGGTAAAGGTGGTAACCCTACTCATATGGGGATGTACGTAGGTAACGGTGCAATGATACATGCTCCTCGTACTGGAGATGTAGTTAAGATTTCACCGGTTGATAGGAGGGACTATATAACAGCTCGCAGAGTTAAATAATGTATATGTAGGAATTATGAAGTTAAACTTATGTATGAAATATCTCACATAGTATCTTTTTAATTATAATTTTTACTTTAAATTTTATTTCTCCATAAGATCTATATATGTTTTTAGTATTATTAATACAAATAATAAACTACCTATTTGGAGGTAAAAATATGCGTTACTTAAATCATGGAAATCATTCACATGAGAGTAGTGAAAATTTTGATGCTAATAATATATATAGTACTAATCACAAGCATAAAAACTATCATTCAATACTTATGATTGTGTGCTGTCTGCTTCCTTTAGTAGGGATTATTGCTATTAACTATTTTAATATTGAAAACAGATATCTAGCTTACTTCTTATTCTTATTATGTCCTTTAAGCCATATGATGATGTCTATATCTGAAAAAAGAGAAAAACATAAGTAGCAAAATCACCTCATATTCTCGGACGTAATCATTATGAAACTGCATGCAACATATTCTATTTGTCAATAATAACAAAATTCCTTTATGTATAACTTATTAGAATCTTCATAAAATCTCCATATTAATTATATATAATTAGTATTATTTCAGTAATTTAAATAAATATTCACATTTCAATTGAAACGAGAATCATAATAATGCAAAAATTAAATCCGATAGATTAATGAATAAGTTATTAATTTATTTACTGGTAATATGTTCTTTAAGTAGAAGTTATTATTTAACGTCCAGCGGGGTAAATAAGAAGATATTAATTATATAATAAGTGGGAAGGTAATAAATTATGGTAAAAATTGACAATAAGGTTCTGAATTATGTTCAGGGTAAAAATTTATGTTTTGTGGTATTCATTAAGAATACATCAATAGATTGCGATTGTGGTAACATTCATAATGATGTGAAAACTGTTAAAATTAGGGTTTTATTTGAAACTGACATAATAGACGAGGAGTTATACGATATTTATAAATATAATAATATTAAAGTATTTGTTTTAAAGGATTTAAAGATCGTTGGGGATATAAATATTTATCAAAAAGCAAAAATACCTTTTATAAAACCTATATTTGGAATTAAAGGTATCACAGCTTAATAATATCTTATTAAATAAACAACCCTGCTGATGGATTTAATCATGAAAAACAAATATTGAATAAAAAGAGGCTCCTATTGTAGAATAGAAGTATTTCTATAATAGGAGCAATTTACATGCTCATATTTATCCGAACGCGGCAATTAGCCAATACTCCCATCCTCATCAAAGTGGAAGATAAGCACTGCTACGCCCCAGGATAAGTTCTTCTAAGGTAAGTTAATAAATCTTCATTTTATCTACATAACTCTGCTATATACTATACACGAATAATAAAAATTAAAAAATTTGACATGTTTTAATATTGAAAAGAGGTGTTTAGTTTGGAATTCTTAGCAAATAACTGGTTCTACTTTTTAATATTTGGAGTAATGATATACATGATGTCCAAAGGAGGAGGATGTTGTGGAGGCGGGCATACAAATCATAATGGATATGGAGATTCTCATGAAGGAGGATGCTGCGGAGGCGGGCATGTGAATCATAAAAATATGAAGAAAGATTATGAAGAACACAGTGTAGGATATATTGAAAATTCAGTAGATATGGCACGAGATCCTGTGTGTGGCATGTATGTGTCTAAAAAGGATGCCCTATGCCGAGTAATAAATGGTAGGACATATTATTTTTGCAGTCAGAATTGTGCTGATAGGTTTGAAAGAAAATATGTAATGAAAAAAGAAGTTATATAGCAAATTTCAATAATTAGTAAAGCGAGTATAATAAGGTATTCTATTTGTAAAAATAGAAGTATATAGATTGAACAAGAATTTTAGGAGGAGGGATTAATATGATGCACGGATATTGGGGATGGGGAATGATGCCTATGATGATTGTATGTCTTTTACTTATAATCGCTATAGTAGTATTTTTCATAAGATCATTTAATGGTAGAAGCGGTTACCGAAATGACAGAAAACCAATTGAAATACTGAATGAGAAATTAGCATCCGGTGAAATAAGTGAGGAAGAATATAAAAGAAAAAAGCAAATATTAACTGAGAAACACGACATTGATAAATAGTTACAGACAAACAAAGTCATGATCACTTGTAAAGTAGAACATCATAAAATAGGAAGTCTGATATAACACATTTACTGTTTATCGGATTTCCTTGTGCCTTTGTAACATTTAAAATGGCTTAATGCCGAAGCCTTTGAACATAACAAAGGAAGCGAGAAGATAGATGAAATTATAGAACTTTTATCAAAAATAATTGTTAAATAGCACTTGTTTATGTTTATAGGGAGGGAAAATACATGGAGGCTAAATCATTTAAAATAGAAGGAATGACATGTGCATCTTGTGCTAAAGCAGTAGAAAGAGCTGCGAAAAAGCTTGATGGCGTTATAGAATCAAGTGTTAATTTAGCCACTGAAAAATTAATTATAAGCTATGAGCCCTCAAAGATAAGAGTTATAGATATAAAGAATGCAGTAGAAGAAGCTGGTTATAAGGCAATGGAAGAAGCTGCAGTAGATATGGATAAAGAGAGAAAAGAAAAAGAAATAGAACTCTTATGGAAGAAGTTCATTATATCTGCCATATTCACAGTACCCATACTTTATATGGCAATGGGTCATATGCTAGGACTTCCACTACCTGATTTTGTTAATCCCATGATGAATCCAGAAGTATTTGCTTTAACACAATTATTCTTAATTATACCTGTTATAATTGCAGGTAATAGATATTACACAATTGGGTTTAAAACACTATTTAAAGGAAGCCCTAATATGGACTCACTTATTGCAATAGGTACATCCGCAGCAGTTCTTTATGGTGTATTTTCAACAGTTAAGATTATCGGTGGAGATGTAAGTTATACTAAAGACTTATATTTTGAGTCAGCAGCAGTAATTATTACTTTAATAACTCTTGGTAAATATTTAGAATCTGTTTCTAAGGGAAAGACCTCTGAAGCTATCAAGAAACTTATGGGACTTGCTCCTAAAACAGCCATAGTTATAAGAGACGAAAAAGAAAGAGAAATTACTATTGAAGAAGTAGAAGTAGGAGATGTAATAGTAGTTAAACCAGGAGAAAAGATACCTGTTGACGGAGAAGTTATTGAAGGTATTACTTCAGTAGATGAATCAATGTTAACAGGTGAAAGTATTCCGGTAGAAAAAAATGCTGGAGATAAAATTATTGGGGCAAGTATAAATAAAAATGGAACTATAAGATATAAAGCTACTAAAGTTGGTAAAGATACAACACTTGCCCAAATTATAAAGTTAGTAGAAGATGCTCAAGGTTCCAAAGCTCCAATTGCAAAACTTGCAGATGTTATTTCAGGGTACTTTGTCCCTATAGTTATATCTTTAGCAGTTATTTCAGGTTTAGCATGGTACTTCTTTGGTGGAGAATCAGGAATATTTTCACTTACAATATTTATATCCGTTTTAGTAATTGCTTGTCCATGTGCCCTAGGTTTAGCTACCCCAACAGCAATTATGGTAGGTACAGGTAAAGGAGCAGAATACGGTGTTTTAATAAAAAGTGGTGTAGCACTAGAAACTGCCCATAAGATACAAACTATAGTATTTGATAAGACAGGTACTATAACAGAAGGAAAACCAAAGGTTACTGATATAGTTACTGTAAATGCTATAACTCAAAATGATTTATTACAATTAGCTGCATCATCAGAAAAAGGTTCAGAACATCCCCTTGGCGAGGCGATTGTCAAAGGCGCAGAAGAAAAAGGACTAGAATTTAAGAAGCTTGATTTCTTTAGAGCTATTCCTGGGCATGGGATTGAAGTCAAGATAGATGGTAAAAATATATTACTCGGAAATAAAAAACTCATGGTCGAAAGCAGAATATCATTAACAGGATTAGAAAAGGCTTCAGATAACTTAGCAGAAGAAGGTAAAACTCCAATGTATATAGCTGTAGGTGAAAAAATAGCAGGAATTATAGCTGTTGCAGATACTGTTAAGGAAAATAGTAAAAAGGCAATAGAAAAGCTTCATAATATGGGAATTGAAGTAGCAATGATAACTGGAGACAATAAAAGAACTGCCGAAGCTATTGCTAAACAGGTAGGAATAGATAGAATTCTAGCAGAAGTTTTACCGCAAGACAAAGCGAGTGAAGTAAAGAAACTTCAGGATGAAGGTAAGAAAGTTGCAATGGTTGGTGATGGTATAAATGATGCTCCAGCACTAGCACAAGCTGATATTGGTATAGCTATAGGTTCGGGAACAGACGTTGCTATGGAATCAGCAGATATAGTTCTTATGAGAAGCGATTTAATGGATGTTCCCACGGCTGTGCAATTAAGTAAAAGTACTATAAGAAATATTAAGCAAAATTTATTTTGGGCATTTGCTTATAATACAGTTGGAATACCGGTTGCAATGGGAATCTTACACATATTTGGAGGCCCACTATTAAATCCTATGATAGCAGGAGCTGCAATGAGCCTTAGTTCTGTATCAGTTTTAGCTAATGCTTTAAGATTAAAAAGATTTAAAACAGCTAGATAAATATTTAAATATAATTATATGAAATTAGGAGGAATATAAAATGAAAAAGAAGATATCAATTAAAGGAATGACTTGTAGACATTGTGCTATGCATGTTGAGGAGGCACTAAATGAAATATGTGGAGTAAAATCTGCAAAAGCCGACCTTAAAGAAAAAGATGCTGTAGTTGAGCTTGCACATAATGTAGATGATGAAAAATTTAAGACAGCTATAGCTGATGCTGGTTATGAAGTAGTCACAATAGAGACAGTATAAAGATTTAAAGACAGTAGGTAGATTTTTGAATGAATTCAATAGCTACTTAGAATCACAGGTAAGACAACTAAAATAAGGAGTGATAGCATATTAATAGTGTATTTTGTTTTTAGGAATTAATAGTGCTAATTTAGATTAAAGCTGTTGGTAAGAATTTCAACAACAGCCTTTTCATTTTTTGTATGTTATAGCATTTGGAATTTTGTAGGTTTATTCTAGGCTTTGTTCCAAGGGTTCTAATAACCCTCAATGAGCCTATAAGCAATTGATTTGCTGGAGACTTAGAAACAATAAATGTTGATATGTGGTAATTTTCATAAAACTTTTACAATATAGTGATATAATAAAAATTTAAATTTTTATTTAGAGAAGGTGATATAGTGGATAAAAGACATATTTTAGTAGTTGATGATGAAAAAGCGCTGCGAAGTTTAATGCGAGATTACCTTATAAAAGCAAATTACAGCGTCTCAGAAGCTGCAAATGGAGAAGATGCTGTAGAAGTATTTTTCAATCAAAAAATTGATTTAATCATACTTGATATAATGATGCCTAGAATGAATGGTTATGAGGTGTTGACAGAGATTAGAAAACACACAGATGTTCCTGTAATTATGCTTACCGCAAAAGATGATGAGGAAAGTGAAATATTAGGTTTTAATCTCAAAGCCGATGATTATGTAACTAAGCCGTTTTCGGCAAAGGCTCTTATGGCAAGAATAGAAGCGGTTTTCAGGCGTTATTTAAAAGAAGGGGAGCATGAAAGAATAGGAGTTCTAGAATATCATAAGAGCAAGTATGATATCATATTGGATAATAAGCCATTGAACCTGACTAAAAGGGAGTTTGAATTGTTTACATATTTATTTATAAACAAAGGGATTGTTTTAACCAGAGAAAAAATTTTAAATAATGTCTGGGGATTTAATTATGAGGGAGACATTCGAACAGTGGATGTATATATAAAAGAACTTAGAAAAAAGCTGACTAATAAAGCTGATTATATAAAGACCATAAGAGGGGTAGGGTATGAATTTGAGGTGAAACAATGAAACGATCTATTAAGATGAATATGTTTTTCGTTCTCAGTGGTCTCATTTTGGTAATGGTGCTTTTGTACTATATAACTAATGCAGTATTTCTTGAAAAATATTATACGTATAAAAAGATAAGTTTTATGACAAGCAATTATGAGCATCTGCACCAGCTATACAGTAATAACAACAATGCTTTTGAGGAAGAATTAAATACTCTTATCTACGATCATAATATAAATATTTTTGTATATCCTCAGGAAGATATGACATCTGGAATATTCCCAAGGATTCTTACACTTCTGAACAGCAAAGCATTGATACAAAGAAGTAGTATATTAAAAAAGACTGAAGATTATACCATTAGAAAAATATCCCTTAAGAAAATGTCTTCTGAAATTATTTTATTTGCTGGAAACTTAAAAGGCAATGAGAAATTAATAATGTATCTCCCAGTAGCATCAATTAGCAGCAGTGCGGAAATCTTTAATGAATTTTTGTTATATGTAGCACTAGCTGCATTAATAATAGGTATAGTAATTTCAATTATTATGGCAGAAAAGTTAACCAAGCCAATAACTGAAATTTCTAGAATGTCTGAGAACATGAAATTACTAGATTTCACCGGCAGGTATAAGGGAAATAGAAAAGATGAAATACAGGATTTGGGAGAAAATATGAATGTACTTTCCAAAATATTAGACAATACCATAACAGAGCTTAAAAATAAAAACAATAAGCTGGCACTTGATATTCATCAAAAAGATAGGATTGAAAAAATGCGTAAGAAGTTTTTACAAAATGCCTCACATCAGTTGAAGACGCCTATTACCATTGTAAAGGGCTATGCGGAGGGCCTTATGGATAATGTAGCGGATGATGAGGAAAGCAGAATAAATTATGCATCCACAATATATAAAGAAGCGGAAAACATGGAGGAATTAGTCATGAAAATCCTATCCCTTGCCCGTCTTGAAACAGATGACTATAACCTAAAATTAGAGCGTTTTGACATAAATAAACTTATTGATGAGGTCATTGAAAGGTATGCTCCACTATTTGAACAACGTCAGATAATACCTAAATTTATTCATTATGATAAAGTTTTTGCTTATGCTGATAGAAATTTGATTTCCGATGTTGTATCTAACTATTTAACCAATGCTATTCATCATGTAGATGAAAATAAGGAAATAAATATTTCTGTGAGTATATGTAAAAGTTACACACGAATTGAGGTCTATAATTCTGGCAAAAATATTCCCCTAGAGGAAATAGAAAATATTTGGCAGAGTTTTTATAAACTTGAACATAAAGATGGATATAAAGGAAGTGGTCTAGGTCTTTCTATTGTTTCTGCAATAATGGAATTGCACAATTGTGAATATGGAGTTGTAAATCAAAATAGAGGAGTTGTATTCTGGTTTCAATTGGGAAGTTAATTTTTATAAAAATAATATAAAATACGGTATTACTTTCATAAAAGTTTCATACTGCTGTCCTATACTGAAATTGTAAAATTAAAAAAAGATTTTACAAAAATAAAAAACGTGCCAGAAGCACAAGGAGGTTTTAAATATGAAGAAGGCAAAATTTTTATCAGGGGTATTAGCAAGTGCACTGATTTTAAGCAGTACAGCAGTATTTGCGGCTGACAATCAAAAACAATCACAAGGTGATGGGATAACTGCAGCGCAGCAGGCGAGCAGTTCATCTTTACAGCTTACTGAAAAATTGAATACAAGAATTGAGGAAGCAGTGTCATCAGGTAAGATCACGCAGGAGCAGGCGGATAAAATAAAAGAAAGACTGAGTAGTTCCCAAACAAAATCTAAGCTTCAGGCTTCTTTTAATGGAGACATGGGAAAATTAACAGAAAGACTGGATACTGCAGTGAAGGAGGGCAAAATAACACAAGAACAAGTAGATAAAATACTAGCAAAGCTTAATCAGAGAAAAGCAGATGTGAAAAGTAAAATTGATGCAGCTGTAAAATCAGGAAAAATAACACAGGAACAAGCGAACAACTTTCTTAATAACTAATGAAGTAGCAACTTTAAAATCCTAATTTACTATTACAAGCATAAAAAGCACCTAATTTCTTATTTGAGGTGACCCCTTAAAGTTAGACTTTATTGCGTATCAGTTTTTACTGGTACGCAATTTGTTATGCAATATTAAGCCAGATCCTGTATTCTACAGGACTCATCCAGTTTAATGATTGCTTAATTCTTCGTTCATTATAATATCGTATATATTCTTCAATAGCAGATTTCAACTCATCGTAATTATAATAAACAACACCATAATACATTTCTTGTTTCATAATCCCAAAGAAGTTTTCCATTACTGAATTGTCATGGCAATTCCCTTTACGTGACATACTTTGATATATTCTGTTTGCTTCTAAAGCGTGTGCATATGCCTTCATCTGATAAGCCCAACCTTGGTCAGAATGAAAGGTTCTGCGATACTTGCAGTCAACAGTTATTTCTATGGCTTTATTTAAAGCATTCATTATATTTACTGCGGAAGGATTCTGTGAAATTCCATAACTTATGATCTCTCGATTATACAAGTCCATAAATGGGTCAAGATAAAGTTTCTTTATTGCCATTCTTCCTTTTTCATCAACCTCATAATACTTAAATTCAGAAGTATCTGTAGTGATCTTTTGATGTGGAATACTCGTGCCAAATCGACGACGAAGCCTGTTTGGTGTGACCTTACCCACCTTACCTTTATATGAGCTATATTTTCTGCTCTTTCGGGTAAATGAAGTTACCTGAATTCCCAATTTCTGAACAATCCGTTGTACTTTCTTGTGATTCACAGCTATCCCTTGTTTCTGCAATTTACCATAAATTCGTCTATATCCAAAATCTTTATGTTCTTTACGAATCTGAAGAATTAACTGTTCTAGTTCCTCATCTGGATTTTTACGATTAAATCTTTGTTGCCAGTACATATATGTGGCTTTCGGATAACATGTAATTGCGAGAATATCTTTTAATTTGAATTCTCCTCGGAGGCTGTGGATGATTCTCGCTTTTTGTTCTGAGGTATTCCCTCTAAACGCAGCCTCCTCAGTTCTTTTAAATAGGCATTCTCGATTCGTAGTTTAAGATTTTCTTCTTCAAGTTGTTTAAGGTATTCTGCATCTGTATTTATTTTTCTACTCTTATCAGAACTAATATCTTTCGGTTGTACCACTTGTGGTCGCCGCCCTTTCATTTTGGGTTTCAAGGCATCAGGACCAGCTATTCTGTAATCATTTACCCACTTGCTTATTAATGCTGGATTATTTATTCCAACTTGTAGGGCTAATCCCTGATATGAAACTTCAGTTGTTAAGTATGATTCTACAACATGGAGCTTAAAATCTAAAGAGTAAGTTTGATTTTCTCGTTTTCTTATTAATCCATCAGACCCAAACGCATTGTATGCTGCAATCCATTTTCGTAAATCTTTTGTAGAAGGAATATTATATTTTTTTGATAGAAAAGAAACGCCTCCTGCACCTTCTAGATATTCTTGCACAACTTTCATCTTAAATTCATAACTATATTTTGCCATATAAAAACCGACCTCCCATCAGCTAGCGTTTATGTCTAACTTCTGGGGGTCGGTTCATATTCCACATTAGGTGCTTATCTGTTTTTTTGTACGTTTTTGTATTTCTTTAAAAATATCCCTTAGATAGTTTTTTATCTTTATGAATATAGACAATTTTGCTTTTTACACATTCATATTTATCTCAGGTTTTTTTCAACTTTTGATTTAACCCACTTTATGCTCACAGTTAAGAGGTCTAATAAATAAATTTTAAGGTGAGTTAATAAATCTTCATTTTATCTACATAACTCTGCTATATACTATACACGAATAATAAAAATTAAAAAATTTGACATGTTTTAATATTGAAAAGAGGTGTTTAGTTTGGAATTCTTAGCAAATAACTGGTTCTACTTTTTAATATTTGGAGTAATGATATACATGATGTCCAAAGGAGGCGGATGCTGCGGAGGCGGGCATACAAATCATAATGGATACGGAGATTCTCATGAAGGTGGGTGCTGCGGAGGTGGGCATATGAATCATAAAAATATGAAGAAAGATTATGAAGAACACAGTGCAGAATATATTGAGAATTCAGTAGATATGGCACGAGATCCTGTGTAAGGCATTTTATTTGTAAAAATAGATAAGTATATAGATTGAACAAGAATTTTAGGAGGAGAGATTAATATGATGCACGGATATTGGGGATGGGGAATGATGTCTATGATGATTGTATGTTTTTTACTTATAATCGCTATAGTAGTATTTTTCATGAGATCATTTAATGGTAGAAGCGATTACCGACGTGATAAGGAACCAATTGAAATATTGAACGAAAAATTAGCATCCGGTGAAATAGGTGAAGAAGAATATAAAAGAAAAAAGCAAATATTAACTGAAAAATATGACATTTCTAAGAATTAATTGTATCAATCTAGGTTAAGGCTGTCGGCAAGAATTTCAACAACAGCATTTTCATTTTTTGTATATTAGAGCATTTGAAATATCATATATATAATGTTAATAAATTAAAAATATTATATAAAATATATATTTATTAATTAAATCCATTCGATAATTTAGTTGATATACACTTCAAACAAAGGTTTTTAAGCTGGCTTCTTAAGAACAAGGAAAGAAACCTAATAAAAAATGAAGTGATTTTTTGGAGGGTGATTATGACAGGAAAGACACATGCAGCGGTGGGACTTTGCGGAGCGGCGTTTTTATTAGTTCCTAAAACAAGTATAGAAACTTCTATTATAGGTTTGGGTTTTGTGGTATTGGGATCATATGCCACAGATGCAGATTTGAAAATGTCTAAAGCAGGCCATGTTATAAGTGATATTATACATATGGCTATTTTGTTGTTAGGATTATATTTGGCGGATACATATCTGTTTCATTACAATGTTATAAATTTAATAAGTAAAAATATGCCCGGGCCGCTGAAAATAATAGGTATTATATTTATAATTGGCTCAATAGTTTTGGGAAGAATAACAGGTCATAGAAAATATATGCACAGCTTATTAGGCTTTATGACCATGACTATGGGAGTATGGCTCATTGCAGGGGAGTTTGCCGTTTGGTTTGCACTTGGATATGCACTGCATATGTTATTTGATTTATTAAATGAAAAGCCAGAATATCTATTATTTCCATTACCTGTGGGAGGTTTCTGCTTTTCACTGGTCAGTTCTAGAGGTGCGGCAAATACTATGATATCTATTATTAGTTATACTGCTTTTTTGTTTAAAATAGCATACATATGTATAACTTAAAACATTTTTATAAGCATTTTTAAACAGAACAGGCAGCTTACCTTGTGGGTCAGCTGTCTATTTTGTGTTTGTTTTTTGAAAGACAAAAGATTAGTATTTTGTTATTAAGTGATTCAGAGGTTCAGGTGGAGTTTGCTATAGAGAAATGCTTATTTCTACCTTTGAAAAAATGAAGTATTAGTAATTCTGGCCTTCGGATTAGAGTGAAATTATATCACTATATAACAAAATCATATCACTATATAACGCATAATTGTCTTTAAAATATAGTTGAAGTTTTGATAATATAAGGCATTATAGCAATATCTAATTTTAAAGTTATATACACAGGGGCATATTGTTCTTGTACTTGTTATCCCATAAAATATGGATAGATAATAATTTTCATTTAATAATTTTTTGAAAAAATTATTTTGCACTAACAATATAATTTAGGGGGGAGCTACATGAAAGAAAAAGGTAAAAAAACTTTATCTGTTTACAGTATAATGTTACTATTGGTATTTAGTTTTATATTCTCGATAAATGTAAAAGCTGAAAATTCATCATCAATAGGTATAAACAGGATAGGAGGAGCAGATAGATATGAAACAGCTGTAAAAATTGCCCAAGCAGGCTGGCAGTCATCTGATTATGCAATATTGGCAAACGGAGAGAATTATCCAGATGCCCTTTGTGCCGTTCCTTTAGCAAAAACTAAGGATGCTCCGGTGCTTCTGACCACAGGAAGTAATTTGAACCAGGATTCACTGAATAAGATGAAAGAGCTAAAAGTTAAGCACGTAATTGTAGTTGGCGGAAAAGGAGCAATATCGGACAATATTATAAGTGACATAAAATCACAGGGCATATCTGATGTAGAAAGAATAGGTGGACAAAATAGATATGAAACTTCCGTAAAAATAGCTGAAAAGCTAGGGACTGTTACTAAGGCGGTTGTTACCAGCGGGGAGGGATATGCAGATGCACTTTCAGCATGTACTGCTGCGGCTATAGAGAAAATGCCAATACTTTTAACAAAGAATACCGATTTACCAGATGTAACAGCAGATTACATAAAATCAAATCCTCAAATAACCACAACTTATATAATAGGAGGAACGGGTTCTATAAGTACTTCTGTTGATAATGAACTTCAATATCAAAAGAGAATTTATGGTCTTGACAGATATGAAACAAATGCCGCAGTATTAAATGAATTTGCTTCAGATTTTGACTTCAAAAATGTTTATCTGGCACTGGGAAATGGAGCTACAGGCAGTGAATTTGCAGATGCCCTTACTGGGGGAGCTCTAGCAGCTAAAATGAAAAGTCCTCTTGTAATAACAGGAAAAACTTTGAGTTCTGCTACAGAGAAATTTATTAAAGAAAAAATCTATAAAGACTGCAATCTTACAGTAATAGGTGGAACAGCTAATATATCTGATTCGCTGGCTCAACAAATTAGGGATTCCTCTGGGGCTTCTGAAACCTCTGAATCACCTACAGGCGGCAGCAGTAGTGGTGGAGGATCTGGAAGTTCAAGTTATAAAAATATTACTTCAGCAGTAAAAGAATATTCTTCCTATAAAGATATTGTAAGCAGTATAAACAATGGTGAATATTTTAAATTAGAAGATGATAATTCTGACACCATGAACCTACAATTAAAAAAAGATAATGTAAATCCCATTCAAGGTGTATTTCAAAATGCTGTGGATGTATATACTAGTACAGGGACTGTAGATGAACAACAGATAAGATATGATGTAGAAAAAGTAAATGAGGAATGGGATGTAATATATGGAAAAAATATTACCGTAAAAATTGGAGAAGATACTAAAAGTTTAAGTGCTTTTTTTGGAAGTTTAGGCTCCAAATATTTTGATAGTAATGGTAAATTAAATGCAGATATAATAGTAGAACAGGTAAATAAAAAGCTTGGAAGTGATTATGATTACGATGATTTTAGGACAAATTTAATTGAAGGTATAAAAAACTATTTTGATAATAATTCATCATTAGAGAAGAATTCATTGCAACTTAAGATTATGGGATTGAAAGTAAATAGCATTAAAAAAGGTACATCTACTTTGTATACTTCTACTTCTTATGGAAAAGATGCTTTAAATAAATTGATAGATATATTAATACCATCTGCAGATACAGATATTACTGGAGTGTATACTATTTATATAGAAGGAAATAACTATATAAAAATTGATGTTAAAAATGCAGATACTGCGCAACCCGTAAAAATGGCAATGGATATTAACTATTATTTTGTAGAGAATTCAGAAGGGAAACTGGAAGTGTTTAATACATCAGATGGACAGGGAGTTAGTGTTAAATCAGGCAGTAAGGTTTATGTACCGATGTTTGATAAAACCATTGACATACCTGGGGAAGGCGGATTGTTACAAGAACAGATAGATTGGATGACCAATAAAGAATTTTATACTTTTACTGGAAGGGAAACTTCAGATAACTCTATGATTAAATCCATAAATCTCACAGAGGAAGACCCTGCTAAGTTTAATGAAGCGTATCCTGATGGGGATTTTAAAGCTCCGGTTCATTGTTTTGTAATAGAACTTAATGATACAGTGCCAACAGATGGTGCTCCAGTAACTTTCGATGCTGATTTTCAGGCCACAGAAGAAGGATTAAAAGGATATAATGATCTAAATGGGGAAACAGAAGGATTGGCTTCCAGTATTAATTTTATATTCCAGGGCAAGCTTAATATAGCTTCTGCAGCACAACCTGTAAAAATGGCAATGGATATTAACTATTATTTTGTAGAGAATTCAGAAGGGAAACTGGAAGTGTTTAATACATCAGATGGACAGGGAGTTAGTGTTAAATCAGGCAGTAAGGTTTATGTACCGATGTTTGATAAAACCATTGACATACCTGGGGAAGGCGGATTGTTACAAGAACAGATAGATTGGATGACCAATAAAGAATTTTATACTTTTACTGGAAGGGAAACTTCAGATAACTCTATGATTAAATCCATAAATCTCACAGAGGAAGACCCTGCTAAGTTTAATGAAGCGTATCCTGATGGGGATTTTAAAGCTCCGGTTCATTGTTTTGTAATAGAACTTAATGATACAGTGCCAACAGATGGTGCTGCAGTAACTTTCGATGCTGACTTTCAAGCCACAGAAGAAGGACTAAAAGGATATAATGATCTAAATGGGGAAACAGAAGGATTGGCTTCCAGTATTAATTTTATATTCCAGGGTAAGCTTAATATAATTGATTAAATATTTATAGAAAATTTTTAGGCGTATTTTAAAGATCTATTTTACATTTTTTAAAATCTTAAGTATCGTGAATTTCTAAATACGCCTAAAGTTATAGAATGTGTCTTTTTATATATTTATAATTGTAGTTTTTGAATTTTGAGATTTAAAATTTAAATTAAAGGGGAAATTATCTATGAAAATTAACTTTGCAGCACCTAATAATGTAATATTAGAAAATAATGCTGTAAATAATATTGCTGCAGTTGTAAAACAGAAAAATGCAAAAAAGATTCTGTGTGTTTTTGGAGAAAGAATTAAAGCGACTGGTATTTCTGATATGATTATTGATACTTTAAAAAGCGAAAACGTAGATGTAATAACTTATGAGGGAGTAATTTCAGAACCTCCTAAATACATAGTAAAAGAAATTTATGAATTAGGCAGAGAAAAGCATATAGATGTCATAATAGCAATTGGAGGCGGAAGTACTATTGATGCAGCTAAAGCCGCGAATTTAATGCTAACTAATAATATGAATATAGAGGATATGTTGTTATATAAGAAGATAATTAAAAATAAAGGCAAATTTTTTATTGCAGTTCCTACTACAGCTGGTACAGGAAGTGAAGTAACTGGTGCAGCTGTTATAACTGATGAAAAACTAAAGAAAAAATTAATTCTAATTTCAAATTTTATAGTTCCAGATTTGGCCATAATTGATCCCATTTTAACATTAAAATTACCTAAAGATATAACTGTATCTACAGGTATAGATGTGTTTTCACATGCTTATGAAGCGTATACAAGCAGTAATGCTAATGATATGTCAGATACTCTAGCACTAAGAGCATTTAAAATTGTAGTGGATACATTACCCCAACTTGTTGATGATTTAAATAATGAAATTTTTAGAGAAAAAATGAGTTATGCGAGCATGTTGGCTGGCCTAGCTTTAAATGGGGCAGGATCTGGTATGGGACATACCATAGCACATTCCATAGGTGCTAAATGGAATATAGCTCATGGGTATGCTTGTGCACTGGCATCGCCGGAATCTATTAAAAACTTGGCCTTGTATATCCCACATAAAGCAGAAAAATTACTATATATACTGAATGACAGTACACAATATGAATCCTTGGGAGAAGAATTAAGTGAACAATTTATGAAGTTTAATGAAAAAGTAGGGGTACCTAACATTGAGGAATTAGGGATAGATTCCTCCAAAAATTTAGATATAATAAATTCTATAGCAGATGATGTGATTAATATGACGGCTTTATTTGGAGGAGATATTACACAGATAGATAAAAACAAAATAATGGAACAATATTCATTAATATTAAATAGGATAATTTTTTAAATTGATTTATCTAAATGGGGCAATTAGCCAATACTTCCATGTTATTCAAAGGTTTATTCAAAAAAGTGGTTTTATTATATTCAAAAATAAGGTAAAGTTGAAATATGTAGAAATATGTTGTATTATTTTACTTTACTGATAATATTTTCAGTGATATAATTTAGCATGTATTGATAATGACATTCATTATCAATACATGCTAAATTTATTTTTACAAAAAGTAAATTTAAAGAATTAATTGGCGAATTGTCTTTTTAAATAAGCAGAAAGACCAACTATAATAAGTCAAGTACTTTTTAAAAAGAAGTTATATTAAGTTTATGATTTTAAAAACTGTATGACAAAAAGACTTGCACTGCTACAAGTTTGAAATGGTTATAATTGCAAAAAAATTATGAGGTTTCTTTAATCTCATAAGGTTTATTGTTTTTTAGAACAGCATAAGTGATATGGCATAGTTTTCTGGAAACTGCACCAATACAGGTTAAATGATGTTTGCCTTCGACTCGTTTTTTCTGGTAGAAGGCATTTAAAACAGGATCATTGAATGCAGCTACTAACGCAGCCTGGAACAAAGCTTTACGCAAGTAAGGCGAACCTCTTTTACTCATAACATTATGTATGTTTTCATATTCTCCTGATTGAGAAACAGAAGCATCAATACCAGCATAGGCAACGAGCTTTTTTGGTGAATCAAATTTATTAATATCACCTATTTCACCTAGTATTGTGGCACCAGTAACAGGACCAATTCCTGGAATTGTTGTAATAGGTGATTCTAAAGAAACCATAAGTTTTTTGATTTCAGTTTCGGTATCTTTTACCTGCTGTTCAATGAAAGACATCTGCTCAATTAGAGCTTTTAGCTGGAAGGAGAAACTATCCTTGCAGAAGGTAATACCAAAGGAATTGGAGGCAGTTGATTTTAACTTTTCAGCTTTTGCGTCACCTATTTTCTTGCGACTTAGTTCTGCAAGAAGTTGTGCCAGAGTATCAGCAGAAATAGATTCAAAATCGCTGGGTGAAGAGAACTGTAAAAGAATCTCTTTTGAGGTCTTACCAAATATGTTTGAAAAAATAGATTGATATTCAGGAAATACCTGATCAAGGACACAAATAATTTTTCGCTTTAAATCGGAAATGGATGATACTAAGTATCCACGGAATCTCGTTAAGGTTCTTAAGGAAAAAATGGTTTCATCAGAAAGCACTGTTTCAACAAAAGAGCCGTAGCGTATTAAGTCTGCGATTAAAATAGAGTCAATAGTGTCATTCTTTCTTTTACGGATTTCAGTACCTTTACGCCATCCATCTGTTTGAATTGGATTGATGACATGAATAAGGAAACCTTTATCGTATAAAAAAGAATAAACGGCTAACCAATAGTGCCCAGTTGCTTCCATACCAATTTCGAAATTAGCAGGATTATCAGAATGGCTGGTAAGCTTAGAAAATAAGGCTTCGCCACCCTCAGAAGTATTAGGAAAAGAAAATGCCTTGAATGCAATCTTACCTGCATCATCCATCATGGAAGCAACATGATTATTTTTACCAATATCAATACCTAAGTAAAACATAATATCACACCTTTAAAAGAGTATTTTAGATTGGGAATCCCCTTATCTAGTAAGCGTCACTACCTCGTGATAAATACGAAGAAATACCAAATGGTATTCAACATCCAACTCATTCGCGAACTGCTTATTAGAAAGAGGTATCAGTCTTTCGAGTACGAGTTCTAAGACTCAAGGAGAAAGCGATAATCCTCTCAATCTAATAAAACAATTATCTCTCAATTAGAGAGAAAACTAAAGAATAGGTTATAGGTTTTCCTAATGAAATAACCTAAATATATTATACGAGTATTCCTGTAATAAAGAGTTTTAGACTTTGAATGAAATAAAAAAACCTGATATAAATATATTGTGTCACTTGCAAGAAGACAACAACAATCTATATCAGGAGGAAAACAATATGAATAATCGAATTATAGTTCCTAACACATTAATATTAGGGATAGACATAGCAAAGGAAAATCACTATGGTCAATTTGTAGTAAATGGTGAATATATAAAAAAGCCGTTCCTTATAAAGAATACCAGAGAATCTTTCGAATGTCTATTAGATTCAATCAGACAATTAAAGGCGAAATATAACTTAGATTATGTATTAGTAGGAATGGAGCCAACAGGTCACTATTGGAAGAATCTTGCTTACTACTTAAAAAGTCAAGGGATAGAGCTATGCTTGGTCAATCCATATCATGTTAATAAAATTAAGGAGCTTGAAGATAATAGTCCAACTAAGAATGACAAAAAAGATGCCAAGATTATTTCTAAACTTATATATCAAGGTCAATACCTAAACTGCATGTTTGAGGAAGAACTCTACGTAAATCTTCGATTATGCAGCAACAATAGGCAAGAGCTAAAAAAACAGTTTATCTCAGAAAAAGTAAGACTAATAGCGCTATTAGATGAATACTTTCCAGAATTTAAAAAGATGTTTTCAGATATCTTAGGAAAGTCCGCTTTATGTATACTGAAAACATGTCCTTTCCCACAAGATATAGTGAATATAGGAGTTTCTGAGCTTACTCAAAAGCTTCTAGATGCTACACATAATCGTGTTGGATTTAAGAAAGCAGAGCTGGTTTTTAATGCAGCTAAAACTTCAATAGGAGTGCCTGTAGGGCTTGAAGGGGCCAGATATAGATTAAGGCTTATTTTAAGGCAATTAGAAGCTTTACAAAAGGAACTAGATGATGTGGAAAAGCTCATGGAAGAATATCTTTTGCAGACAGGTTATTCAGAATATTTACTTAGCATAAAAGGTGTAGGCATAGTAACAGCTGCGGGTTTTCTAGCTGAAATTGGAGACATATCAAAATATGACAGCTATAAGCAAATACAGAAAGTGGCAGGACTTAACTTGAAAGAAACCAGCTCTGGCATGAAAAAAGGTAAAACTAAAATTAGTAAAAGAGGTCGTTCAAATTTAAGAAATATTCTATATCAGGCAGCAACTGTTATGGTAGCTAAGAATACTGCATTTAAAGAAATATATACCCATTTAACGAAAAGACAGGAAAATCAATTAACCGGAAAACAAGCAATAGTTGCACTAAGTGTAAGACTTATAAAAGTTATGTACACTTTATGCAAGAAAAAAACAACATATACACATGACAAAGTTCATGGGTTGACAAGTTATGGTATATTGAAATTTATAGTTCTTTAAGAGTAAGGTAAAGCGCGTTCAAACCCCCATAAGGGCTTAATTGACCCAGTATACGAGGATTAATGCTAGCACCTGCTCTAAAATGCAGAACGAAGGAATGTAGAGACATAGATATGTACTCCGTGAGACATGGTAGGGTAAGCATTAGAGCTATATAGGTGTGTTTCCTTCAAAATATTGGAATATCACTTACACTCTTATGCACACGTTCAACCTTCTCCATCCAGTATTACCTATATATTCAATATACTCACATATTTAAATTTAACCACTTGTTTATAAATAATGAAATTCTATGAAAATAGAAGTAAATAAAAGATAAATTAAAATTTATTGAGGTAGGAGAAAAAAATGACAAAAAATATTAAACTTTTTTGTTTGCCATATGCTGGGGGCACATCTATGTATTATATGAAATGGAAACAATATTTATGCAGCAATATTGAAGTATATCCTCTAGAAATGGCAGGAAGGGGAAAAAGATTTGGTTCAAATTTGTTTGAGAATATGTATGATGTTGTAAAGGATCTATTTAGTATATTAGCAAAAGAATTAGATAAATTAGGTGACTTTGAATATGCATTTTTTGGACATAGCATGGGAACTGTTATAATTTATGAACTAATGAAAAAAATAAAACAATATAATTACAAAGAACCCATACATATATTTATGTCTGGTAGAGTTCCACCTAGCTTTCAGGAAAAAAAATTATTTACAATTTAAGTTATGATGAATTTAAAAGAGAAATATCAAATTTAGGGGGAGTACCTGATGACATAATTAATAACAATGATGTATTTGATATATTTCTCCCTATATTAAGAGCAGATTACAAAATAATCGAAACTTATAAATTTTCAAAATCCCCTAAATGGAATTTTGACATTTCAGTATTAAATGGGAGAAATGATCCAGAGGTTGAGGATTATTATATTTCTAAATGGGACATGTATACAAATAAAAAATGTAATTTTTATTTATTTGATGGAGGTCATTTCTTTATTAATGAAAATACAGTTGAAGTTGTAGAGAAAATAAATAATATTCTTATTAGAAATTTAGGAGAAAAATCTTTTTTCAAGGAGGCTAAAATTTAGTGTTTAACAATGAAAAGTTTTTTTGGTCACCTGCGGCAAGATGGGAAAAAAAAGATGGTCAGGTAAAGATTGAAGTATTTTGCTATAAAGATTATATTGTTGAGTTATTTCCTGAATTCTATTTTTTTACACAGAAAGGTGTTTATGTAAATGACTTAATTGATAAATTTCCGAAATATGATAAGGACAGATTAAAAAGTTTTATACAGGATTTAATTAGAAAAAAGATATTAGTTGATTCTCCACTTATACCTCATGAATTATTTTATAGTGGAAATTACCTTTTTCAAAATAAACATAGTGAAAATATAAAATATGATAAATTAGAATTTGAAAATTTTAAGAGTATGCAGTTAAATAGAAATTACAAAACGCCTAAGGGTCTGAAGATAAATTTATATAGTGATGAGCAATATCCCTATTGTATAAGTGAACGAAAAACATGCAGAAGTTTTAATACAAATGAAATAATTAGTTTTGAAGTATTCTCAAAATTAATAGCTGTTTTTAGACAAAGAAGAATTAATGGACAAATTAAATATTACTATGCTAGTGCTGGAGGACTTTACCCTATAGACATATATATTTATATAAAGGAGAAGAGAGTAGAAAATTTAAAACAAGGTCTTTATTATTATAGTCCTTTAGATAATTCAATAAATATTGTAGATGAATGTTGTCATGTAAACAAAAATGCACACTATTTTATGAATCAATCTATATTTAATCAATCGGCTTTTTCAATTTTTTTTATTTATAATATGGAAGTTACAATGCCTAAATATGGTGGTATCGGATATTTATATTCGTGTATAGATATAGGTATAATGGTAAGTTCACTTACTTTTGTTGCAGGACTATATAATATTGGTTTATGTTCTATAGGAGATATGAATTTTCATAAAATAGAAAAATATTTTCAGCTTAATAAAAATCAAGTTTATATACATACAGTGGAATTAGGACTGAAGTTAGAAGATTAAAGTTATTACATTGCTGTAAAATTTATGGAAGGAGTATTACGAAATGGATTCTTATGTAAGATCGGAGAAGCTTGAAATCAAAAATTTTCCAAAAGAATTGTCGACTTTATTAAAAATAGCTGGTGACTTTTCCAGAATAAATGGAAGAGGGATATATTTTATTGAAGAAGATGAATCGGAAATATTTTTGCCGTATTATAAATTGTATGAAAATGCAGTAAGATTATGCAGTGGATTACAGAAATTAGGTGTAAAAAGGGGAGATAAGTTAATATTTCAGTTAAAAAGTGAATTTAATTTTATAAATATGTTTTGGGCATGCATAGTAGGAGGATATATACCGGTTCCTCTCCCAATTTCAAATATATATTCTTATAATTCACAAGATCTAGTTAGATTTTTAAATGTTACAGAGCAGCTATCACATCCTAAAATTATTTCTGAAAAATTATTTCAAGAGTTCTTCAATGAAGGTGCATACAGTAATTTAACTGTAATATATTTTGAAGATATTGATAAATCCTATGAACAGAATAATAAAATTCAGCTGCCTTTGCCATCTGATATTGCTTTTATTCAATTTTCCTCGGGAAGTACAGGAAATCCTAAAGGGGTTATACTTACACATAATAATTTAATTCATAATATATTTCAAATTAATGAAAAAAGTAAAAGTACCAATATGGATTTTATGGCTAATTGGATGCCACTTACCCATAATCTGGGATTAATCGCTCTTCATATTGCACCTTTAGGTGCTTTTAGTAATCAAATTAAGTTCAATACAGAGCTATTTATTAAAAAACCTGAATTATTTATGAAAAAAATAACTATTTATAAAGCTACTATGTCGGGCTTCCCTAATTTTGCATTATCCTTGCTTTTAGAAAGAATACCAGATGATGAATCTCAAAATTATGATTTATCTCATCTCAGGCTTATTTATAACGGTGCAGAACCTATATCAAATAATGTAATTCAAAAATTCAATAAAAAGTTTTCCAAATGGTATTTAAATAAAAAGGCTATGCATGCTACCTATGGAATGGCAGAAGCAAGTGTTATCATCTCTCTTCAGGATATGGATGATTCTATTATCAGTCATAAAATTATAAGAAATGAATTTTCGTTAAATAACAATATTATATATTCAGAAGACAATGAAGATACTATAGAATTTGTTGATGTGGGATATCTGCTGCCAGAAATGGAAGTCAAAGTATTGGATGATGATGATATTTTATTGGAAAATGAAAAGGTAGGTAATATTCTGGTAAAGGGTCCTAATATAACATCTGGATATATTAATGATGATGGAATGAATGAAAAATTATTTCTAGATGGATTTCTAAGAACGGGAGATTTAGGATTTGTTAAAGATGGAAGATTGGTAATAACAGGACGCAGAAGAGATTTGATCTTTTTTAATGGGCAGAATTTCTATGCTCATGATATAGAACATTTATGTGAAGAAATTGATGAAGTTGATTTTGGACAAGTGGCTGCATGTGGGGTTACAAATTATAAAAATGGTAGTGAGGAATTAATAATTTTCATACAATTTAGGGAGGAAATTAAAAATTTTAGTGAAGCTACCTTAAGAATAAAAGAATATGTAAATAGAAGAATAGGACAAAGTATTACCCATATATTGCCTGTAGAATATATACCTAAAACTGCAAGTGGGAAGATACAAAGGCAGGAGCTTGGACAGAGGTATTTGAATGGCGAATTTCATGATATCATTTTAATGATAAATGAAGAAATAAAAAACTGTAATAATAAAAATAATACAGCAAGAAATAAAATAGATTTTGATTTAATAAAGTTATGGGGCAGAATATTGAACTTGGAAAACATACGAATTCAGGATGATTTTTTTAAACTTGGAGGAGATTCTCTGAAATTAATTCAAATATGTTATGAAATAAGTAATATATATAAAGTTGATATAAATTCAAGTGAGTTTATAAAGTTAGGTAATATTTTAAATATAAGTGATTATATTCAAAATAATAAAAATTTAATAAGTGAACAAAAATATCCTGTATCAGCACCCGATACTAAAAATCTTAATGTTCCATTTCCTTTATCCGAAGTACAGTCTGCCTATTTTACAGGGAGAAACAGTGGATTTGAAATGGGAGGGGTATCAACTCATATATATTATGAAATAGAAACAAAGCTGGATATAGATAAATTTAACCAAAGTCTCAATAAGGTAATAAAACATCAGCCTATGTTGAGGGCCATAATTCTTGAAAGTGGCCAGCAGAAAATACTTGAAAGTGTGCCAAAATACAATATAAAAGTGGAAGATATAAGTGAACTCAATTATGACAGCCAGCAGGAAAGAATATTGGAAGAAAGAGATAGGATGTCTCACTATATATTTAAAACAGATATATGGCCTCTATTTGAATTCAAAGCTTTTAAGACAAATATCAACAAATACTATATGCTTATAGGATTTGATCTTTTGATATCAGATGGGACTAGCATGCGTATATTGGTGAAAGAAATAATAGAAAATTATGATTGCTTTCATAAAGGCTACCAAAAGCTTAAGTTTAATTTTAGAGATTATGTAACGGCATGCGAAGAATTTAAGATATCAAAAGTTTATGAAAATGATAAAAAATATTGGATGGAAAAACTCAAGGATTTTCCACAGGCACCTAAACTGCCTTTAAAGCAGGAGCCTTCAGAGGTGGCAAGCCCTCATTTCAAAAGACAGAATAAAATTATAAGTAAAAATATCTGGGAGAATATAAAGAAAAAGGCCAAAGAAAATAATATAACTCCTTCCGTACTTTTGTGTACAGCCTATGCACAGATACTAGGCCACTGGAGCAATGAACCTCATCATGCGATAAATGTGACTGTATTTACAAGATATCCTTTCCATGAGGATGTAAATAAAATCATAGGGGATTTTACATCAGTAATGTTACTTGATGTAGATTTAAAAACCGGTACATCTTTTTGGGAAAAGGCATCAGAGGTTCAAAGTTCTATGATGGAAGCGCTGGAGCACAGACACTACGATGGAATTAATTTTATAAGGGATATATCAAAATATAATGGATTGGGAGCAAAAGCTGTAATGCCTATAGTGTTTACAAGTCTACTGTTTTCCATGGACAATGAGGAAAAAGGAGTAGGATTTACAGAACTTGGGGATATAAAAATGGGAGTAAGCCAGACATCACAGGTATATCTGGATTATCAGGTAATGGAGATAGGGGGAAATTTATCTATAACATGGGACTATGTAGAAGAATTGTTTGAAGAAGATATGATAAATACCATGTTCCAGCAGTATGTAAAGCTGGTGGAAAGTTTACTGGAACACAGGGAATATAGACTTCAGGCAGAAGAAGAGACAATAAAATTTATAGATAATTATAACCACAGGGAAGAATTCATACCTGAAACCACCCTTCAGGAGCTGTTTATGAAAAAGGCAAAGGAATGCCCTGAAAATACAGCTCTCATATTTGAAGACAGAAGTATGAACTATAGGGAACTGGATATTAAATCAAACCAGGTAGCCCATTACTTAAAACAGCAGGGATTTGGCAGCAGTGACTTTATAGGCATAGGTAGTGTAAAAAGTTTATGAAAAACTATAAAATAATAAATTTTTAGGGCACCCATAAATGTAAGTTTGTTACAAATAACCGCAGTTGCCCTTGACAAACATTATCCAAATTTTGTTTTACCTTGAAGAGGGCGAAGGGAAAAGATATAAAGACATGACAAAAAGCCCTCTGAAAACCAATTTTAAAATTTGTCTAATTCGGTTTGTCAAGGGTTCGCTGACGCCAACAGCTGCTTTAGGGCTCAGCTAAATAGATATAAAATCTTAGGAGGTAGCCTGTGATATACAATAGTCTTGAGCTAGTTCAACAAGCTTACACCAACGAGCTGGCATGGTTTGAAGACTTTGAAGTACAGGTATTTGAACTGGAACCTTATGATTAAGTGTTGAATGAGTTCTTAGAAAATTAAAATATGCAGCAAATAATGTTACAAATGCTATAGAACCATCTGAACTATTAAAACCACAGGTTGTCCTATAACTGCCTTTAAAGGTTCTATTAAGACGTTCAATTATCTGTTTTAAAGGTCTGTATTCCTTTGAAACGTCATCATTGTTTGTAAGACCTATGACTTGAGTAATATCGAAGTTAATGTCTTCGCTTGCGAAAAAATGTTGTGCCAACAAGTAGATTGGATTACCATCAACAATGAAATTTAGTTTTTTAGGTATATCCTTAAGCTTTGATAAAACGTCGTCTAAAGCTTTAACTGCTGAAAGAGTATCTCTATTTGGTGAAACTCTATAAGAAAGAATAATTTTCTTAACAGAGTCAAAGAAAAAGAAGATATACTGCCATTTACCGTTAACTTTTATGTATGTTTCATCACCACAAAAAGAATTAGATAACTCATAATTGTAGTTATCAACAAAGGGCTTTACCACATGGGATACAGCATCAGCGTAGTTTAAAACTGTTTGATGAGATATTTTAATACCGTGAATATCCCTCATTATTGAAGCCGTCTGTCTTGAAGACATATGGTAGTTTATGTAGTAAGACATAATTAATCCTAAAGTATGAGACGAAACCATTATTTTAGGCAGACTAATTTTAGATTTAACAGGGCTTTTACTGCTAAAAGGCTTATAGTCAAAAGTAAATTCCCTAGTTATATATCTAACTTTATAGTTGTGAGGGTTATTTTTAAAGTCTTCTCTTTCTTTTTTAGTCATTGAAGCTAAATTGGTTTTATAAAAATCACACTCATCATTCTTACATTTATGCACATAAAAGTCCTTGCGAGTTTTGATTTTTTCAAGTGTTTTACCACAGTAAGGACATTTTAAAATAACGGACTTTTGAAAATAATTTTTAGGGTTAAATACTGTGTTGCATACCTTACAAAGGTATTGACCTCTGCCACCATTATTATCGTAAAGATACTGGTGGGGAGCACCACATTTAGGACACTTAACTTCTTTAGGAATGATAGTTTTATTCTTACGTGGCTTAACAGGTGTAAGTTCTTTCTTGTGACTTTCAAAATAGTTATGTAGAAGAACTTTATAATCAAGCTTTTCAGGTATTTCAAATATAGGTATTTTGTCTACCTGAAGCTTTCTATATTCCTTTTTTACTGGTTCGTCAGAGGCAGGGGTAAACATGGGTTTGCCAACTAAAAGAATAAATAATAGGTTAATCATATTGTGTAGGTAAATAATGTATTTAACAAGAAACTCGTTAATCATGCTTGTAGCTTGCTCCTTTCTTCTTTGCTGGAAATTATGACTTTGCAAATCACTAATTTACCCTAAAAGTTTGGGGGGAGCAAGTTATTTATATAAAATTGTTAAAAATAAAAGGGTTACGTCAGAAATTATATTAAAATTTTTGACAATACCTAGGCATATATGGGGAAAGAAATATGAAAACCATAGTAAATATAATGGGAGTGTTAAAGGCAGGAGCAGCGTATGTACCTGTAGATCCAAAATATCCTGAAGATAGGAAAAGATATATACTGGAAAACAGTAACTGCAGGACTATACTAAAGTCAAGTTTCTATGAAGATAAAAATTTAAGTATATACCCGGAAACAGTACCCAAAATAAAGTATAATCCACAGGATACTGCCTATATCATATACACTTCGGGAAGTACCGGGAGACCTAAAGGAGTAGTAATATCTCAAAGTGCTGTAGTAAATACCATAATAGACATAAACAAAAAGTTTGATGTAGGTGAAAAGGACAGAATAATAGGACTGTCATCCCTATGCTTTGATTTATCTGTATATGATATATTTGGAGCCCTGTCTTCTGGAGCTTCCCTTGTACAGATTAATGATGTAAGGGATGTAAAAAATGTCATGGATGTAGTGAAAGAAAAAGGTATCACCATATGGAACTCTGTACCTGCAATAATGGATATATTGCTGGAAAATATGAATTTAAATAGTATAGAAGATTATAAATATAATAATGTGTTAAGACTGGTAATGCTGAGTGGGGACTGGATAGGACTTAATCTTCCTGAGAAAATAAAAGAAAATTTTCCAGAAGCCAGGGTAATAAGCCTGGGAGGAGCTACGGAAGCTTCCATATGGTCTATATACTACCCTATAAAAGATATAAAAGACAGCTGGAGGAGTATACCTTATGGGATGCCTCTTGCAAATCAGAAATTTTATGTACTGAATTATGAAATGGAATTCTGTCCTTCAGGAGTACCGGGAGAGCTTTATATTGGAGGAAGGGGACTTGCCAGAGGATATATGGCAGATAAAGAAAAGACGGAGAATGCATTTATAGAACATCCTAAACTGGGCAGTCTGTACAGAACGGGAGATTATGGAGTACTAAATAGTGAAGGGTATATAGAATTTTTGGGGAGAAAAGATCATCAGGTAAAAATAAGAGGACACAGAATAGAACTGGGAGAAATAGAAAATGCACTGATAAAACATGAAAATATAAAAAATGCAGTGGTTGTAGACAGTAAGGATAATAAAGGAAGAAAGTTTTTGTGTGCCTATATAGTAAGTGAAGTTAGATTAAAAAGAAGTGAGCTAAAAGAATATATAGAGGGGAAACTTCCAGAATATATGGTACCTAAATATTTCGTAGATATAAAGGAGATACCATTGACAGCCAATGGCAAGGTGGATAGAAAGAATCTGCCGCAGCCAGAGGTAGAATTGGAGGATAACTATGTGGCTCCTAGAAATGAAGTAGAAAAAAAATTGGTGGATGTATGGAGTGAGATATTGAATTGTAACAATATAGGAATAGAGGATAATTTTTTAGCATTGGGGGGAGATTCTTTAACAGCAATAAAAATGTATGCAAGACTTAATGGCGAATTTGAAATTACTATAAATGATATATTTCAAAATCAGACAATTTCAAAGTTATCACAAAGAATCAAAAGTAAGAATAATAACTTAAAGTTCAGTATTGAAAAGTACAAGAAACAATATCTTCAAAGGAAAGGCATGTTTTGTGACCTAGAACAAAAATTAGAAAAAGAGTATAAGGATTACAGAAGAAAAAATAGAGAATATTATTGTGAAATTGATCTTTCCAAAGTTAAGGTATATGAGAGTATTTTAATTACAGGCTCTACAGGATATGTGGGAAGCCATTTGCTTTATGAGTTTTTAAAAAATACTAATTCTATAATATACACTATTATAAGAGGAAGTAGTAGGGATAAAGTTAAAGAAAAGCTTAAGAACAAAATAATATTTTATTTTGGATATGAATTTTATGAAAAATATAATAGTAGGATAATACCATTTAATGGAGATTTGACAGAAGAATATCTTGGATTAAATAAGGATACTTATGATGAACTTGGAAGAAAAATTCACTGCATAATAAACTGTGCAGCTAACGTGGCTCATTTTGGTGTATATGATGAACTGTATAAAACAAATGTTAAAATTGTAGAAAAAATTATTGAATTTGCCCAAAATTCAATCAAAAAAGATATATTTCATGTATCTACTACTTCTGTTGGAACAGGAAAATTGAATGGTTATTCTAATGTTCTTTATACAGAATATGACTTAGATATTGGACATGAGATTGATAATTTTTATTCCAAGACTAAATTTGAAGCAGAAAAACTTATGGTACAGGCCAGAAAAGAGGGCATTAATACCACTATATTAAGGCTTGGCAATGTGGTATTTAACTCCCAATCTGGAATGTTCCAAGAAAATATAGAAAAAAGTGCATTTTACAACTTGATAAATACTCTCGTTAAACTTGAGGCAATACCTGAATTTCCATTTGGATTTTTGGAATTTTCATATGTAGACTATGTATGCAAGGCTATGTTCTTGCTTATCACAAGAAAAGAATTACAAAATGAGATATATCATATAAAAAATTCTAAAAAAATTACTTTTAATGAATTTTCTAATTATTTACAAAAGATAGGTATTGAAATAAATAGGTACGAATATGAGAAGTTTCTTGACTATTTATACTATAATTATAAAAATGAAAATTTAAAGGATCATATTGACAGCCTATTGGTACACACATACTTAATGCCTTGGAGTGTGGAGACATTTTTTGTGGATGCTTCTGAAAAAACGGAAATGTTATTGGGAAAAATGGGCTTTAAGTGGAAAAAACCAGATGCTAAATTGATAAAGAGAATGATAGATTATGGTATTAAGGTAGGCTTTTTCGATATAAAGTTAGCAGTTAATAATTAATTCAATGCCATGACAAGGGGCTTACAATACCTTGTACACAATATATTTTAAGGAGATATAAGATGAATCAAATAAAACAAGATAAGAAGAAGTTTAAAATGACCTATTGTATAGGAACAAATTTTGATCCAGAATTGATTGAAATAATTTCAAAGTATAATAAACAAAATATCTTTAATTCTGTTTTCGGTAAATTAAAAAGTGACTTCATTGGCGGAGGTAGAGCATCTACATTTCTTCCTGATATATCTATGAAAGAATTAAAAAGTTATATTAAATTATGTCATGATAATGATTTAGCATTTAATTATCTAATAAATCCTATGTGTATGGAAAATCAAGAAGTTGAATCGAGCAGTCATATGAAAATATTAAGGTATCTTTATGAACTTATTAACATAGGAATAGATTCTATTACTATAAATTCTCCTTATTTATGTGAAATAATAAAAAAACAGTTCCCGGATTTAAAGGTAGTTATAGGATTATATGCTTATATTTACGATATACATCATGTACGATATTGGACAAACCTTGGCGCTGATGAGATAACTTTAGGACATAAAATTAACAGGGATTTTGAAGCATTAGAAAAAATGCTAATTTATACAAGAGATAAGAATGTTTCAATGAGACTTATTGCTAATAATGTATGTCTGCATTCATGTCCTTATGCTGTAATGCATGGGACAGGGCAATCTCATGCAAGTCAAAAATGTAATGCATCAAAAGCAGAATATATAGACTATTGTATATTGAAATGCTTAAATGAGAAAGTGAGAAATCCCGTTAATTTAATTAGTTCAGATTGGATTAGGCCTGAAGATATAGGATATTATGAGGAACTTTGCAAAAAGACAAATAATTATAAATTATCTATAAAACTTGTAGAAAGAACTAAGACTACAGAATTTCTTACAAGAGTTATTAAAGCTTATGCTACCCGCTCTTATGATGGAAATCTACTTGATATACTTTTATGGCCTAAAATGAGTGAAATGTTAAAAGTCCAAAAAACACCAGAGCAGATGAAATTACTTGCAAGTCAATACAATGTAGATGAGCTTACCAAATATTTTGATATATTTAATCTTCCTGAAGTATATATTGATAATAAAAAATTAAATGGATTTTTAGATAAATTCGTAAAAAATTTTGAATGTGATAAAAAACTTTGTGCTGGAATGAATAATCAAGAGTTATCAGAGGGTAGTAAAGGTGTATCTGAAATTATATGTTCCTACTGTAATGAATGGGTAAATAAAGCTATTTCTTATGACAATGATGAAGTAAAAAAATGGCTGAATAAATATGATGATGTTGAAATGGGATTAAAAGAAAGTAGAATATTTTCTAAAATTTAATTCCTAAATTAAATATATATAAATAGGAGTAATTTACCTTTTTATTTTCCTACCATATAATGAATGGTGATATATTTAGGGTGATACCATATAAAATGGTGAAGCCCTTTTTTAAAGTTAATTATTGCTTATTTACCAATCTTCATTCAAAGGGGATAAGTATTGATTATGCCCCAATAAGTAAATTCTATCTGAACACATAAATTACTTGATTCGGTGAATATTCCTGTAATTTTTTGGTCCTATGCCATAAGTTTTTTTAAAAATTCCAGCAAAATGTCCAGCATTATTATACCCTACTTTTGCTGCGATGTTTTTGATACTGTAATCTGAATCTTTTAATAACAAAAGGGCATAATTCATACGCATTTCTCTTAAATAATCATAGGCTGTAGCCCCATAAATTTGTTTGAAGGCCATTTGAAATCTTGTTGTGCTCATGTTTGCAATTTTACCTAATTCCACTATAGAAGGATAAGAAGATAGATTTTTTTTCATAAAATTAACAACTTTTTTTAAATATCTTAAATCTTTATTATCTAACTTTACACTTAAGGATTCCTGATATTGTCTTTGTTCTAGATTGTGGGTAATTAAGGATAGTATTTCTAGAATTTTGCTTTCAAAATATAGTTGCTGGGAAGTGCCTTTTGCCTGGCAATCTCTAATCTGTTGAAAAATAAAATTTAATTCAGGAATATTAGGATTTTGTGATAAAAAGTGAAAAGCGTCTTTATGATTTTTATAATCTTTTAAATATTCATGATTCAAAAAGTTATGATAATAATCTTCAGTTATTAATATTTTAGTAAAACGAGCTGGCTTTCCCACATCACAATAAGCATAGACCAATTTACTAGTATTTATATAGTAACAAATACCCCTTTCTACAAGGTTCAGTTTTTTACCTTTTATTTTAAAAGAACTGGAATCTGTTTCAAATTGACTTATCTCTAAATAATTTTGACTAATTTCAGATATACGTACAAAATTTTCTTTTGGAGTAAAATCTGCAATCAATATAAAGAATAAATTATTCCAATTGATTTTTCGAAGAAATCCTTCTCCATATTGAGGAAACATCTTATATGTACTGTCATAAGGGTAAGAAAGTTCAGGTATATATACAAAGTTTAGTTGTTTTAGGGCTATCTCATAATATTCTTCAAGGGATTTAATCAAAATAAATTCCTCCTATTTATACAAATTCATTTAATGTTTTTAGTGTAACATAAAATAATATCACGATAAAGTCAAATAATATCATAATATAACTGTAATCATGTTTAAAATATGGTTGTAATACTGTTCACATAAGGGATTACAGAGATTCTTAATTTTAAATTTGAACATGGGTATACATATTGCTTTGATATTTATTATACCATAAAATATGAATAGATAATAATTTTCATATGATAATTCTAAAATTTTTCTAAGATTATACTAAAGGAGGGAAATCATGAGGATTGCTATTGCGACAGTTACATCTAAAGATGTTTTAAATGATACAGCAACAAGAAAAAACCCATAATTAGTTAGTGAAAGGAAATGGTAAATATGAGTGGAGATAGTAGAATAAAATTAATGAGTGAAGGTAATATTTCTAAGAGTTTATTTAAATTTGGGATACCTATGATTGCAGCTATGCTTGTAAATGCACTTTATAATGTAATAGATGCTTATTTTGTAAGTGGACTTGGGACAAGTGCCATGGCTGCAGTATTTGTGGCATTTCCTATATCACTTATTTTTTCAGGAGTAGGATTGACTTTTGGAAGTGGTGGAGGATCTTATATATCTAGACTTTTAGGAGCAGGAAATAAAAATGAAGCCAGCAAAGTTGCATCTACAGCGTTATTAAGTTGTATATTTATAAGCATAATTATAGCTATATTATTTTTGATTTTTTTAAGTGATATTTTAGTTTTTATGGGAGCCACTGAAACTATATTACCTTACGCAAAATCTTATGCAATTATATTCATAATAGCATCAATAGTAAGTGCTTTTAATGTTTCTATGGGTAATCTAGCAGTATCCCAGGGTGCTTCAGTCATTTCTCTGGTTTCAATATTTACAGGTGCTATTTTAAATGTAATTCTATGTCCTGTATTTATATATGCACTTAATCTGGGAGTAAAAGGTTCAGCTATTGCAACGCTGGTGGCTCAAAGTGTTACTGCTTTAATATATATATGGTATATTTTTAGTGATAAAAGTTATGTAAAAATATCAATTTCTAATTTTTCTTTAAAGAAAGAAATTTATTCTCAAATATTTAAAATAGGAGTTTCTATGCTTATTTTACAATTATTAACAACTATATCCATGGGATTGATAAATATGGCAGCTAGTGATTATGGAGATTCTGCAGTAGCAGCTATGGGAATTGTAACTAGAGTAGTTTCATTAGGTACTTATGTTGTGTTTGGATATATGAAAGGATTTCAACCAATGGCAGGATATAATTATGGGGCGAAAAATTACACAAGATTAAGAGAAGCAATAAAAGTTTCTCTTAAATGGACTACAGGCTTTTGTGCTATATGGACAATTGTAATGTTTGTTTTTTCAAGAGTCATTGTTTCTATGTTCAGTAGTAATCTTGAAGTTATTGATATAGCCAATAGGGCGTTAAGAGCTAATAATATTATGTTTATTACATTTGGTTTTCAATTTGTATATTCAACATTATTTTTAGCAATTGGAAAAGCCAAGGCAGGGGGTATATTGAATATGGCAAGACAAGGCATATTTTTTATTCCTGTAATATTAATTTTGCCACAAATCATAGGGTTAAACGGAGTGATTTATACTCAAACCATTGCAGATTTATTTGCAACCATATTGACAGGTGTACTTGCATTAAGTATAAGAAAACAGATAAATACTTTAATAAACATGGACAAATTACGGATATAGAAAGAACAGATGTAACAATAATGTGATTATTAGGTTCAGGTGGAGTTTGTCTGTGAGAAATGCGTATCTCTACTTTAAAGAAAATGGTTTAGCTAATTACTGTGTTGGAATAAAGATTATTAAACCTGTTTGAAGAACGAAAAATAATAACATGAAAGGATAGAAAGTTTAACTTTCTGTCTTTTTATGTTCAAATGATTATCACATATGTATTGTGATGTTATTAGATTTTTAAAAATTTGTTACAATATAATTAAATCAAACTTATTTATACAGCATAATATGATAAAATCTATCTAAAAGAAAGCAGACTGGAGTGATATTATTGGAAAACAAAGAATTACCTTTAATAAGTATAAAAGATTTGAAAATTAGCTTTGGGGAAAAACAGGTGTTGAAAGGGGTGAATTTGAAGGTATATAAAGGTGAAATTATAGGATATATAGGACCTAATGGTGCAGGGAAAAGTACTACGGTGAAAATAATGCTTGGACTCATAGGGGAATATGAAGGAGAGGTAAGAATCTTAGGACAAGACATAAGTGACGGTAATATAGAATATAAAAGGAAAATAGGTTATGTACCTGAGACAGCAGAAATATATGATAGTCTTACAGCCAGAGAATACCTAACTTTTATAGGAGAACTCTACGGATTAAATTATAATGAAGTAGATAAAAAAGCAGAAAGACTTATGAAGCTATTTGGTATATATGAAGTTTACAATTCAAGAATAACTTCTTATTCTAAAGGTATGAAACAAAAAGTACTTATAATATCAAGTTTACTTCACAATCCAGACATACTATTTTATGATGAACCTTTAAGCGGATTAGATGCCAACAGCGTTATTGTAGTAAAAGAAATACTTGCAAAACTGGCACTTCAGGGCAAAACCATATTTTATTCATCTCATATAATGGATGTAGTAGAGAAGATAAGCAACAGGATAGTACTTCTTAATAATGGTGAAATTATAGCTGATGGGACTTTTGAGGATTTAAAAAATAAATCGGAGGAAAAATCACTGGAAAGAATATTTAATAATTTAGTAGGGTTCAATGAGCACAGGTCCATAGCTGAAGAATTTGTATCTATAATTGAAAAGAGGCAGCAGTTATGAAAGATTTCAGAGTATTAAAGTTTTTGGATAAGTTTCAGGGTGTATTTAAAAAATATGGTATAGATTACATTGTAATGAGAAGGATACTACAGATGAAGCTTCTCATGGATGGAAGACGAGTGCCTACAATATTAAAAAATTCTTCTAAAAAGAAAAGTGAAAATGAAAATAATTTGAAAAAGTCGTTATTATTTTATGTAATTATAGGGATAATTATGGTTCCATTTGTTCTTATGGATAAAAATTTTATGTTTCAAATGAGTTTTGTATTTGGAATTCTCATGTTTATGCTTATGACTTCCTTAATTTCTGATTTTTCTTCCGTACTTTTAGACATAAGGGATAAAAATATTATATCTTCAAAACCAGTACATAATGAAACTTTAAGTACTGCAAAAATAATTCATGTATGCATATATATGTTTTTAATAACCATTTCAATTTCTGGGACAGCTTTGGCAGCAGCCTTAATAAAACAAGGATTTTTATTTTTTTTAATATTTCTTATTGAAATAATTCTATCCGATCTATTTATAGTAATAATAACAGCTCTATTGTATCTGGTCATATTAAAGTTTTTTGACGGTGAGAAATTAAAGGATATAATAAATTATGTTCAAATAATACTATCTATAACCATAACTTTAGGATATCAATTTATAGGGAGATTATTCAATATTGTAGACTTAAAGCCAATCTTAACTCCCAAATGGTGGCAGTATTTTTTACCACCAGTATGGTTTAGTGCTCCTTTTGAACTCATATTGAAGCATAATTACAGTCATTTTATTGTGATATTTGCTGCATTAGCATTAATTGTACCCATAGTTTCCATAATTATATATGTAAAGTTTATACCAACTTTTGAAAAAAATCTGCAGAAGTTAAACAATAACGGTGTTCAGAGTAAAAAGGTTAAAGGTAAGCTGTCTATAGCCTTATCCAGTATAATATGTTCAAATAGAGAGGAAAAAATATTTTTCAAATTTGCCTCCTATATGATGAAAAACGAAAGGGAATTTAAGCTTAAGGTTTATCCATCACTGGGATTTTCATTGATTTTTCCATTTATATTTATATTCAATAACATAGGGTATAAAAGCTTATCTAACATAGCTTCCAGCAAGATGTATTTGAATTTATATTTTTGTACATTAATACTTCCCTCTGTAATCATGATGATGAAATATTCCGTAAACTATAGAGGTGCCTGGATTTATAAAACTATGCCAATTGAAAACACTGCTTCTATATTTAAAGGAACTTTGAAAGCTTTCATTGTAAAGCTTATGCTTCCGGTATATGTTCTGGAATCTATACTGTTTGTATTTATATTTGGTATCAGAATAATTCCGGATATATTTGTATTGCTTTTTAATATTTTGTTGTTTACAGTTATATGTTTTAAATTAATGAAAAAATCCCTGCCTTTCTCAGAAAAATTACAGACTTCAGCACAGGGAGAAGGACTAATTTTAATTGTTCTTATGATATTACTAGGAGCATTGGCAGGAATACATTATTTCTGTACTTTTATAAGTTATGGTATATATGTATATTTAATTATATTGATTATATTGGTCACAGTCTTATGGAAAAAAGCTTTTAATGTATCTTTGTAGATTATTTAATACAACAATTAACTAAAACTAAATTTTATGTGGGATATTGAAATGTGAATTTAGTGTAATTTTGTGTAAAAATTAGTCATATTAGTTAATTGTACGTTAATTCCGTGTTAATATTTGTCATTTTACACGTTGAATTATTGACTTGTATATTTCTAAAAATATATAATGTATGTATTGTATTGGAATTATGAGGGTTTTGTATCTGGAGGAGTTCCATATGGTTAATATCTACGCTGTTACTATAAGTGATAATGTGAATTTTCATAAATTGAATGAGTTAATGCCGTTTATTTCTGAAGAGAAACTTCACAGAGTAAAAAAATTTTATAAATTGGAAGATTTGAAAAGGGGAGTGATGTCTGAAATATTAATAAGATTTATTTTATGTAAAAACTTTCATGTAAGAAATGAAGATTTAAGTATTACAAAAAATTATTATGGAAAACCATTGTTAAGTTACCCCAAAGATATTCATTTTAATGTTTCTCATTCAGGACACTGGATAGTGTGTGCAGTACATAATCTACCAGTAGGCATTGATATTGAACAAATTAAACCTATTGATTTTAGTATTGCTCAGCGTTTTTTCTCTGAAAGTGAGTATGGCAGTATTCTAACATCAGATGAAGGTTCTAGATTGCCTTTATTTTATGAATTTTGGACTTTAAAAGAAAGTTATATTAAAGCTGTTGGAAAAGGCCTGTATATGGCACTTAATTCATTTAATATAAAACTTTGTAATGATGGCATACGGGTTGAAAGAGAAGGTAGTTTTGAGGATTGTTATTTCAAACAATATGATATAGATAAAAATTACAAACTTTCAGTATGTGCCAGAGCCAATAATTTTTCAGATAACATTATACTATGGAGTGACTTAGAATTGTATAAAATGTTCAAGGCCCTTGTGAGGTGGTAAAATGGATAAAATTAGATTAATCTGCTTGCCTTATGCTGGTGGATCATCGATGATTTACAGTAAATGGACAAAATATCTTAACAGATCTATTGAAATATACAGAGTTGAACTGGCTGGAAGGGGAAGAAGGAGAAACATACCCTTATATACAACCCTTGAAGACTCAGTTAATGATGTTTTTTTATCAATAAAAGATTTTTTAAATGACTCTTCATATGTAATATTTGGACATAGTATGGGGAGTATAATTGCCTATGAACTAAGCTGCAAAATTAAACAATCCGGTCTAAATAATCCTCTTAATATAATATTTTCAGGTTCTAATGCTCCACATGTTAAAAGTAAGAGAGAACTTTGTTATAGGCTACCTGAAGATAAGTTTAAAAATATTATCCTAGAATATGGTGCTACTCCTGCTGAAGTTTTTGAAGATAGAGTATTAGCTAGCTATTTTGTTCCAATACTCAGGGCTGATTTTAGGATTCTTGAAACATATCAATATAATGATAGAGAAAACCCATTTGATTATCCCATAACTATTTTTTATGGTATGCATGATAAATTGGTGGATGTCCAAAAAATAGATGAATGGTCAGGTTATACAAGAAAACAATGTAAGAAATACGCCTTCCAAGGAGGACATTTCTTCATAAATGATAATATGAAAAATGTGGTTGAAACTATAAATCATGTTATAACAAGTCTGTAAAATACTTATTCATAAAAAATGCATAGCCAAACTCTAAGATATAGGTTGTATTCATGAAAATTAACTTATATATAAAGAGCTGACTATGACAAATAACCAATAATATATTACACTAAAACCAGAAAAAATGCTATGTAAAATTTTATCCACGTGGCTTAAAAAACTAGAAAATTTAATGTGAAATGAAAGTATATTTTATCAGGATAACTGTCCATAAGTCAGATACTTTAATAACATATGGAAGGGGAATTTAAAGTGTGTATTAATCAAATAAATCCAGCAGATATGAAAGTGCAAGTATATGAACTTATATCAAATGTAACTGGGCATAAAATTGAAGATCTTGATTGTGAAATGTTTCTTGAAGGCGATTTGGGAATTGATTCAATTAAAATGGTAACATTGATGAATCAGCTAATGAAGCTTGTACCTACTGAACGATTAGATGAGTTTACATCTATGTATCCTATAGTACGGCTCATGTCATTGCAAACAATAGGTGAAATTGTCCTTATATTTGAGGAGTTTTACAATGTGGAGGAGTTAAGTCAAAGTGAAAAAGATGATTTAGTAATTTTGAATGCTCAATATCCATTTTTAGTATCCTATTGGTCGGTGGGGACATTAACTATTTGTTCAGGTGTAAAAATTCAGGGGTCACTTTATTTAAATCAACTGCAGGAAAGTTGGATTGAATTAGTAAAGAGGCATCCTAGTTTGCGAGGGGAATTTGATGTTTGTGAGGGAGCAAAAAGTTTTAAAGACTATAGTCTTAAAGTATTTAGTAATCCTACCTTACCTGAAATAGAGGTACAGGATATAAGACATATGCCTGAACAGGCTAAAAGCCAGACAATTAATCAGATTATTGAAGAAATTCTAAACAACTCCTTTGATATTTTTGTATACCCGCTTCATAGATTTATGGTGATTCAGATAAATGACACTGAATATGAACTAATACTTGCAAATAATCATCTGATTTCAGATGGATTGGGAAATCAGCAAATCCTCAGAGAGATACTTGAGATATATGCAGCAAAAATACAGGGTGTCAGCGTAAAATTATGGGAAAGTGTATCCCTCGGCGATTATAATAAAGTAGTTTCAGAGATGAATAATTGGAATGATCCTGAAGAAAACAAAAATTTAGATAGTTATTCTCGAGTTTGCGGGAAGGCAAAGTATAGTTTTAATCCTTTTGGCAGGGATAATGCTGATAATGAATTTGCCCAAGTTGAGACTAAGAAATACTGGATAAGTGAAAATATTACCAGGCTTCTTATGGACAAATCAAGAGCATGGAGAGTATCTTTGTTTACTCTTATAGTTAGTGCTTATTTAAAATCTGTAACACAACTGGATGAGGACAGTGATCAAATTATATTAAATTTACCTACTGGGGGGAAGGTATATCCTAGTATTGATGCAACAGGACTTATAGGGTGCTTTGCTCAGAATATGTCACTAAGCTTTAATTCGAAAGAGGCTGATGAGGATTGGGTGACATTAGTAATGAGGGTGGATAAAGAAATAAAAGATAAAATATCTGCAGGAATAGACAGGGCTCAAACCTACATTGCTGCCAAAATGGCAAAAGATGAGGATATGCTTGAAGATGGAAAGATGTCTAAAACAACAGCAGCTTTTGTACGTTCCAGCTTAAAATCAAACTTATATCTTTCTTTTGTTGGAGATACTCACATAAAAGAAAGATATGGCAGCTTAAAAATAGTTGATTATGAAGCATATACATCAACTAATGCAGGAGCCATAGATAATGTTATTGAATTATTCCAAAATCAAATCTTTATCTCATCCAATTATGATAGTTTGCATTTTCATGAAGATGATATTAATTTGTTACTTAAAAAATTTATAGATAATCTTTATTTTCTTGCAAATTATAAAATGGAAAACCAGGATGAAGTACTAAGGCTAGAGGTTTCGGAAGATAAAATGTTACTTGGAGAACTCCAGAAAATAGCCGAGGAAATTTGCTGTACATCTATCTGTGAACAGGATGTACATAAGGATCTGGAGGCTGATTTTGGAGTTGATTCTTTACAGCGTATTCGTATAATAACAAGATTGTGTAAACTTCATGAAGGGGTTGATAAAAACTCTCTTTTTGAATGCAGGACTTTAAGTGAAATGGCTTTATTAGTTGAAAAAAATCGAAGCTTAACAGAGAGCTATTCTGAGGAGAAAGAACAAATTCCATATAGACAAATTGTGAAACAGTGCAGGGCTACGCCTGATGCAATAGCTATTATGTATAAGGATGAAAGTGTAACCTATAGGGAATTAGACCGTATATCAAACAGAATTGCTAATTATTTAAAAAGTCAGGGTGTTAAAAGAGGTTCCCTTGTTGGAATAATGGTATTTCCAGGTCCTATGATGTTACTTGGAATGATAGGCATTATGAAAGCAGGTGCAGCTTATGTTCCAGTGGATCCTAGTTATCCAACAGAAAGAGTTCAATATATACTAAATGACTCAGGCATAGAAATTTTACTTACTGAGCATGGGTTAAAAACGTCATTAGAACAATTAATAAAGGAGGATTCTGTCATAAAAGCCCTTATGTATTTGGACTATGGCACTCCTTTGGGTTCAATATACAACTACAAGCAGACTTTAAAGGAACAATGGATGGCTGCCAATGATAGTGAGCCTGAAGTTATAAATTCTTCTGATGATTTAATGACAGTTCTTTATACTTCAGGTTCAACTGGAAATCCCAAGGGGGTTATGCTGGGGCATAGAGGTTATATGAATAGGTTAAAATGGCATCAGGATACTTTTAGGTTAAAGCCGGGAGAACGGGTGGCACAGAAGACATCTTGTTGCTTTGATATATCTGTCTGGGAACTTTTCTGGCCTTTAATGTATGGAGGTATAGTATGTCCTGCCAGTAAGGAAACTGTAAAAAATCCATGGAGTTTAGGAAAGTGGCTCATAGATACAAAAATAAATATAATGCATTTTGTACCATCCTTGTTTGGAGAATTTGTAAATGCTTTAGAGGATGATGATTATAACTTTAAGGATTTAAGATGGTTAATTTTTAGTGGCGAAGCGCTGCCAATGGCTACAATACAAAAATGGATAGATAAGCATGGTTTATCAATAGGGCTTGCAAATCTTTACGGACCTACTGAGGCATCCATTGATGTTACCTGTCACATAATTGACAAAAGGCCTGGAACTAATGGAGAAAACAGTATTCCAATAGGCAAACCTATTGACAATGTGTTCATCAAAAATTTAGATGAAGATATGAAAGAACTTCCAGATGGGGAAATGGGGGAACTTTGGATTGGCGGTGTTCAGCTTTCCAGTGGCTATATGAATAATAGGCAGAAAACAGAGGAAGCCTTTAAGCCTAATCCTTTTAAAGATGTTCCAGGTGATTATTTGTATCGAACAGGAGATCTAACCTCCAGAAGGCCAGATGGGAGTTATGAGTATCATGGACGCAAAGATAATCAGGTGAAGATAAGGGGATTTAGAGTTGAGCTGGGAGAAATTGAAGCAGTGCTTGGAAGTCATCCTTGTGTAAATGAAACTGCTGTAGTTGCAGTGGACTATATTCAGGGGCAAAAGCAATTATTTGCCTGGGTTTCAGGTAATAAAGTAGATGATAGTGAATTAAAAAAGTGTGTAACAAAGAAACTCCCTTATTACATGGTTCCCCATCGCTTTGAATGGGTGACCGTTTTGCCAAAGACTCCTAATGGGAAGCTTGATAGAAAAGTTTTGAATGAATTATCCCAGAGGAAACTAAAGGGTAATGTGGTTGAAGATGCACTAACCAGTGAAATACCACTGTCACCTGCACAGAATTGGCTAATGAATTATTTTGATTATCCATATCAGTGGACCGGATATACAAGGTTTTTATATAAACAGCCTTTAGATTATAAGCTATTTAACAAAGCCCTTTCAATATTAACTGATAACCATGATGTTTTAAGAAGTGTATTAGTTAATAAAGGAGAAAAATGGCAGCAGAAATTTTTGCCTTTAGGACAAAATGTGGCAGCAGATTTTTATGATGGTTCTCATATGGAGCATCAAGAGAGAGACAAAGAGGTGAAAAATTTAATTGATAAAATTATTTTAGATCTAAAAGTAGACAAATGGCCTCTCTGGAAAGTGGTTGTTGTAAGGGTAAATAGTTCTCTTTATGATATTTCTGTAATTGGACATCACCTTATTTCTGATGTTATAACAAATCAACTGTTGTTTAAGGATATATGGAAAATATATAGACAACTTATTTTGACTAAAGATGTTAAGCTTGAAAAATCCAAATCATATGGGGATTTTGTTATGCGAGTTAATGAAGAAAAGAAGAATAAAGGTATGGAATTTGTAGATTATTGGAAAAAACAATTTCCTTCAGAATTTTATTCCCTTAAGATTCCTGAGGATTTTAACCTGGGCAGTAATACTGAGCAGTCTGCCAGTTCAGAAATGTTCATTTTAGATAAGGCTAAAACACAGCAGTTGTTGACTACTGCAAAGAAATGCTTCGGAACAAGTGTGTATCCAATTTTACTGGCGCCGCTTTATAAGATGCTGCAAAGGCTTTATAACAAATCATGGATAGTAGTAAGCCATAGAATGAATGGAAGGGATCTGGGTAATAATATATTTTTCCAGACTGCAGGAAATTTTGCAATAAATTATCCACTGGGAGTTACTATAGGACACAATGAAGATTGGAATGAAACAGTCCACAAGATTACAAATGCTATGAATGGAGTTCCAATGAAAGGTATAAGTTATGATTTGATTTCAGACAATTTGCCTTCATATCTATATCCTGATTTGAATTTAGCATCCATAAGATCAAATTATCTGGGAAACAGGGATGTACCTCAATACGATATATTTGAATTTTCAAAGGATGATATTGACAGGAGATATTCCCATCCTGATCAAAAGAGAATTTCATTAATTGAATTCTTCTATTCTATAGTAAATGGTGAGTTAAATTTAGAAATAGAATATTCTAAGAATATGTACAGTGAATCTACCATAAAACGTCTTGGAGATGAATACATGAAAGTTTGTATAGAGATGATTTCCTATATCAATAATCAGAAAAATACTGAAGATAATAGTACTTTAAAGCCTCTTTCATTAATAAGGGGAAGTAAAGAGGAGGGTTTTTTATCAAACAAAAGTGTAATTGTAACTGGTGGAGGAAGAGGCATAGGAAAAACTATTGCCATTGAAATGGCTAAAGAAGGTGCTGAGATAGCTATTATATCAAGGACAGCAGGTGAATTGGAAGAAACAGCAGCAGAGATTAAAAGAATTGGCAGTAAAGTTATAACTATAACAGCAGATATCAGCAGTTATAATGCTATGGAGAATGCTGTGAAAAAAATTGCTTCTGAATTTGGTAAAATAGATGTTCTTGTAAATAACGCAGGAATAACGAAAATGGCTCCTTTCACGGATATTAAAGAAGAGGAATGGAAGAGAATTGTAGAAGTCAATTTGTTTGGAACATATAACCTGTGTTGTTTGACCATACCTTATTTTGTAAAACAAAAATCGGGTAAAATTATTAATTTGGGTTCTGATTCATCTTTTATAGGATATCCTTTGATGAGTGCTTATTCAGCATCTAAGCATGGAATTATTGGATTAACTAAATCCTTAGCCGAAGAGTTCAAGGCTAATAACATTCAGGTAAATGCAATTTGTCCGGCTATGGTAGATACAGATATGGCTCCAGGTGCATTTAAGAAAAATGCTATGTCACCTAAAAAAGTTGCCGATTTAGTTTTATTCTTATCTTCAGATAAATCAGATTATATTACTGGAGAAGCTATTAAAATTTTTGGAAAGCAGGATATGTACTGGTTTGGATCTCAGCATATATCCGCTCTCAGAGCTGCATTGAGTAAAAGATAAGGAGGAATGACAAACTATTATGAATTTAAGAGAAAATGCACATTTGCTGCTTCAAAAAAAAAATGGGTACTTTATATTGTAGGTTTATTCCTGGGAACTGCAATGGGGATCATAAATCCCCTTGCATCCACTCACCTAGAAAAAAATAATGTGGGAAACTTATATATTGGGATAATTTCATCATCTTTTTTTCTTTTTATGTCAATAGGTTCTATTCTAATGGATAAAAGAATGAGAAATAAGGACATAAAAGTAGTTATGTTATTAGGGGCATTAATTGCTGCAGGGGCCTGTGGTATTTTTCCTTTGGTTACAAACTTATTTCTCTGGCTTTTTTTAATGGTAATTATGGGGTTTGGCATAAGTGCTGATATGGTTGGAGTACAAACAATGCTCCACAATTTAACAGAGGATAATACAAGAGGAATAGTCAGTGGCTTATATTCATTTTGTTTTGCTGTAGGTTTTATATTTAGTTCTGTTATAGGTCCACAGCTATATATATATAGAACCTGGCTTCCTTTTATGGTTCCTATAGCTGCGCTCATATTGTGTCCAATAATTATAAGGTTCAATTTTAAGGAAAAACTAATATTTCCAGAAAAGCCAGAGGGAAATGTATTAGGAAAAGTATTTATTGGACTTCAGGGGGCGTTTTTATATGGTTTTACAGAAACCACTCTAATTACTCTCTATCCTATCTTTCTTCTCCGTGAAGAATATGGCCTTTCATATCTTGGATATGCTCTGGGAATATTTGTAGTGGGAAGTATTGTAGGTACTATACCTATGACTTACATTTCAGATAAGTTGGGAAGAAAGAAAACTTTGATAGTTATTATTGTTATTTCTGTATTTACGGTTTTAGGAATTATAATTTTCAATAATTTTGCTCTAAGATTAATTTTCTCATTTTTATCTGGTGCTGCTATTGGACCTATATATCCATTATCTCTGGCAGTTACAGTTGAAAATCTGGATAAAGAAGATATACCTTCTGGAACCTCATTATTTACTTTCTCTTATGGAATTGGATCCACTATAGGTCCGGTAATCTCATCTACAGCTATGAGCCTGTTTGGAAATGACTATATTTTTAGTGTGTGTCTATTAATTTTTGTTGTATTTCTTTTTACGGTCTATATTAAAAGAGGTAAATATGAGTATAATTTGAGAAACTATAATTAAGGGGATGATTACATGAATAAAGCTAAAAATAATACAAAAATGTCAACTGCCTGGGGGAAGCCTGTAACAGGCAAGTATTGCAGTAAAATAAATATTGGTAACTTATTAATAGAAGCTTCAGAAAATCAAAAGCATAGAGGGATATTGTTTATCCAGGATAATAATAAAGAAGTTTTCTTAACCTATAAACAAATACTTGAAAAGGCTATTTACTGTTTAGGAATGCTGCAAGAAAATGGTTTAAAGCAAGATGATTTTGCAATTCTTTCCTTTGAAAATAATATTGACTTTGCCATCAGCTTTTGGGCTTGTATACTTGGCGGAATTATACCTGCACCAATTTCATATCCTTCATCCTTCAAGAGGAAAAATGCTTCTTTAGAAAAGCTTATAAATGTGTGGAATACCCTTGAAAAACCTGTAATAATAAGTGATGCTTCCATGATTGGAAGTATGGAAAATAATGAGTTATATGCGGATTGTAAAGATATGTTAATGTTAGATGTATCAATTTTAAGGCAGAGTACAATAAAAGGTTCAATAAATCTGTCACCATCAGAAAAGCCTGCTTTTATACAATTCAGTTCAGGAACTACCAATAAACCTAAGGGAGTGATTTTAACACATAAAAATTTATTAACTAATATAGAAGGAATTATTGAAGGTGCAGGTTTAACTTCAGAGGATAGATTTTTTTCATGGATGCCTTATTATCATGATATGGGTTTAATCGGCAATCACTTAACATTAATTGCTTTGGGTATATTTCAGATAAACATGCATCCTGTAAAGTTTGTAAGAAGACCTGCTCTTTGGTTTGATTTAATTTCCAAACATAAAGTTACTGTAACTTCCAGCCCTAACTTTGGCTATAGATTACTGCTTAGAAAAATTACAGACAAACATCTTGAAGCTTGGGATTTAAGTTCCCTAAGATTAATTTTTAATGGAGCAGAACCCATTTTTGTACCCCTAGCTAAAGAATTTATGGAAAAATTGGCTGTATGTAATTTATCTGAAACAAGCATGTATATGGTGTATGGAATGGCTGAGGCTTGTTTAGCAGTTACTTTTCCAATTGCAGGTACTAAACCAGAAAGCCATTGTATCAGCAGAAATAGCCTTGTAAATAATTCAATAGCTGAAGAGATTGATGAAGGTAATTTTGATTCATTTCAGGTGGCCAGTGAAGGATATCCTGTTCCTGGAACGGGAGTTCGTATTGTAGATGCGCAGGGAAAAGTAGTTTTAGAAAAACAATTGGGGGAAATTCAAATAAAAGGTGACAATGTTACTTCAGGTTATATTAATAATCCAGAAGCAACCCTTAATTCCTTTCAGGATGGGTGGCTAAAAACAGGTGATATTGGTTTTATGGTTGATGGAAAGTTATGTGTAACAGGGCGTATGAAGGACATAATTTTTGTTAATGGACAAAATTTCTTTGCACATGATATTGAGTTTAAATTAGAAGAATTTGAGGGGGTAAAACCAGGCAAAGTTGTAGTATGTGCCTGGCATGATGAGAAAGAAGGAAGGGAAAAGGTTGCCTTATTTTCTGCACTTCGTATTAATAAGGATAATTTAAAAAGCTTTTATGCAAATATACTTAGTAAAATAAATGAAATTTTTGGTATTGCCATTGAATATGTTGTTCTGATTAAATCTATTCCTAAAACCACCAGTGGTAAAATACAGCGTTTTATGCTGGTACAGTCATTTTTAAATAATGAGTATGAGGGTGAAACATTTACCTCAGATGAGTTATTATTTAATGGGATAGAAAAAATAGAGAAAAGTGGAACATTCCGGCCTTTAATATCAGGACAAAATATAGATAAAATACGTGAAATTTGGTCAAAAGTACTGGACAGACCTGCAGAAAGTATAGGATATGAACAGTCATTTTTATCATTAGGAGGAACTTCAGTAAAAGCAGTGCAAGTTTTAGGTATGTTAGAAGATGAATTAGAATTAACTTTAAGCCATGATATACTTATCAATTGTGAAACTATAAGTGATATGGATGAATATATTAGAAGGTTGCATGAAGAAAATACCTCAGAAATCAATGTGACAAAGATAGCTCCATCCCTAAATAAGGATGATGACATAGCAGTAATAGAAATGGCCTGCCGTTTCCCTGATGCATCAACTCCTGAAGAGTTCTGGAATAATATCGTAAATGGAAAGTGCAGTATTGATGAAATACCTGCAGATAGATGGGATATAGATAAATACTATAGTACTGATGTTGATCCAATAAAAACAAATTGCCGTACAGGTGCTTTTATAGATAAACCTTTTGATTTTGATGCTAAATTTTTTAATATATCTGATGAGGAGGCCGCTGTTATGGACCCTCAGCAGCGAATTATGCTTGAATTAGTATTTGAAATATTAGAGAGGGCAGGGTATTGTAAGAAAAAAATAGGTGGGGAAAATTTGGGATTGTTTATTGGAGCTGGTACAAATTCCTATTATGAATATCATTTAAATACTTTAAATATGTCAAATCTCAAAAGCTTTGATAGTTTTAACTCACTTACAAAAGAAGAACAAAAGTCTATTCTTGAGGAATGGAAAAATAAGCTTGGTATAACCCATTTCCATCCTAATTTACTTGTAGATAATATTTTGAATATGGTTGCAGCTAGAACCTCTCAGGAATTTAATTTAAAAGGGCCTAGTATGGTGGTAGATACAGCCTGCTCATCCTCAATAGTGACTATTCATCTGGCCTGCCAGTCTCTTCTTAGAGGTGAATGTGAATTTGCCCTGGCAGGAGGAATTAACCTTTTACTCACTCCTACTCCATATATATATTTTAGTAATGCAGGTGCCCTGTCAACAAGCGGACTGTCAAGAGTTTTTGATTCTCAGGCTGATGGTTTTGTTCCAGGAGAAGGTGCAGGTCTAGTTTTGCTGAAGCCTTTGAAAAAAGCTTTGAAAGATGAAGATAATGTTCTTGCAGTTATCAAAGCAAGTGCGATAAATAATGATGGACATTCTATAGGAGTTATGGCACCTAACCCTGATGGCCAGCGTGAAGTAATTGAATCCTTGTATATAAATAATGGTTTCAATCCTAAGGATATACAATATGTGGAAGCACATGGCACTGGTACAAAGATTGGGGATTTAAGTGAAGTTAGAGCTCTAGACAGAGCTTTTAAAAGGTGGAGTCCTGAAGCTAATTCCATAGCTATAGGGTCAGTTAAATCAAATATTGGGCATCTTCTCAGCGGTGCGGGTATAGCAAGCTTTATTAAAGTGGTATTAGCCTTAAATAATAAAATTATGCCTCCTAATGTGAATTTAAATGAGCTTAATCCTTCTATTAAATTTGATAGAACTCCTTTTTATACTATTTTTAAGGCAAAGGAGTGGAAGGTTTCTCCAAACATAGCCAGACGGGCTTCTATTAATTCCTTTGGATTTGGAGGTACTAATTGCCATATGGTTATTGAAGAGACTCCTGAGTTAACTAAAACAAAGCCCGAAAAAATATATGAACATTCTAAGCATGTTCTATGTCTTTCTGCAAATACAAAAGAATCATTAAATCAAAAAATAAGAAATTTAGTAGAATATCTTAAAACTAATAATAAAAGTTCCTTGGGAGATATATGTTATACAGAAAATGTCACCAGAACACTGCTTAAATATCGCTGTAGTGTGGTTGCAGATTCCTGTGAAGATTTAATGGATAAGCTTCAAGAAGTGAAATTAGATCATATTGATGGTAAAGTATTCCCTAAAATAGCATTAATGTTCACAGGTCAGGGATCACAATATGTTGGCATGGCAAAACAGCTATATGAAAATCTTCCTATTTTTAGGGCATATATTGATGAATGCTCTGAAGTGTTTTTCCCTTATCTTAATGAAAAGATAACTGATTTGATTTATAGTGACAAAGCAGACGAAATGCTTCTTGCAAAGACAAATATTACACAGCCGGTGGTATTTACCATTGACTATGCTTTTGGAAAGCTCTTTACAGATTTAGGGGTTAAACCTAACTATGTGCTTGGTCATAGTATTGGTGAGTGGTCAGCAGCTTGTCTCTCGGGTATAGTAAGTCTACAGGATGCTGCAAAAACAGTAGCTGCCAGAGGCAAATTAATGGAAGAGCTGCAGTCATCGGGCAGTATGTGTGCAGTGTTTACCTCTGGAGACAAACTCCAAGGGTTACTTGAAGCTTTTGAAGGTAATGTTTGGATTGCAGCATACAATGGAACCCATCAGGTTGTATCAGGGGAAGTAAATGCAATAGAAAAATTTAGTGAAGTACTGCTAAAAGAGGGAATAGGATTTAAAAAATTAAATGTTTCCCAGGCTTTTCATACGCCGCTTATGAAGCCAATGCTGGATGATTTCAAGGCAGTATTAGAGGGGGTAACCTTTAATTCTCCTAAAATACCTGTAGTATCAAATATCACAGGGGAAATAATGAATAAACCTTTTGATACTGAATACTGGATTCAGCATATTCTTCAACCTGTAAAGTTCGAGCAAAGCTTGAAATATTTATCAGACAACTCTGTAGATACCTTTATTGAGTGTGGCCCTGATAAGATATTATCAGGAATGGCAAGAGGTATAAAAACTAGCAATACTAAAACAATTTTCACAGCTTCAGACCGCAAGAAGGATTCATGGGATACCTGTTTAGGCACATTGTCTTCACTCTTTTGCTTAGGGATTAATATAAATTGGGAAAAATTTGAGCAGGGTATTTGCTATAATAAGGTTCAATTACCGTCATATCCATTCCACAGGAGTACATATAGGCCTGATTTTGGAATGGAAAATATAAAGGTACCAAATAGCTGGTTTTATAGTTGGAACTGGAAAGCTGAATCAGACAACTCTCTTAGTTTATTACCTGCAGGGAGTGTAGTAATATTTGATGATGGAAATGGCATTGGAGAAGAATTCAAATCAATGTTTGATGAAAAAGAAAATAAAATTTATGTTGTTAGCTCAGGAAGTGAATACAGCTGGGATTCCAATAAAAATTTTATAATTAATCCATTAGTGGAGAGGGATTATGTTGAGCTTTTTAAAAACATTCCAGAACCTATAGCTGCGGTGATACATTTATGGAATTTTAAAAGGGAAGCCTGGAAATCAGAATTTATATTTGATGACGGGGTGGTTCGGGAGGATATTTACAGTATAGTGTGTATTGGAAAGGCTTCAAAAGAGCTTAATGCAGACAATATTAGATTATTGCTGGCTACAAACAGCGGCATATCTGTAACTGAAAATTATAAAATCTTTAATCCACACCAATCTATTGCTGTAACTTTAGCATTAGCTTTAGATCAGGAAAATACTTTTATAAATTCATATTGTATAGATATAGATAAAAAAGAGTATAAATCTAATAAAGAACTTGCTGAAATCCTATTTAATGAGATAGGGAAGGAAATAAATGATGAGGGTATAGTAGTTATCAGAGATGGAATAAGGTATGTAAGAGATTTAATCAACACAGGTGAATTGAATAAATCTTCAAAAATCCAGTTTAATGATGGCGAAACCTATTTGATTACGGGAGGTGCGAGTGCTGTAGGAGGTGAAATTGCCAAAGCATTTGCTAAAAAAGCTAAAGTTAACCTAGTTTTAACAGGCCGTGAGAAATTACCATTAAGAGAAGAGTGGAATACACAAATATCTAATAATGCTAAATGTGCTAAAAAGATTGAACTAATTTTAAGCCTTGAAAAACTTGGAGCAAATGTTATTTATGAAGCCGTAGATGTGACAAAAATTAATGAAATGGAAGTTCTTATAGAAAAAGTAAATAATATATATGGATCTATTCAAGGTGTAATTCATGCAGCTGGTACTTGGGATTTCTCAAGCTTTAAGCTTTTAGATAAAAGCGTTGATACAGTGAATAGTGTTATAGAACCTAAGGTGCAGGGAGCGGTAATAACTGATTATGTTACGAGAAAAGAACCTCTAAAGTTTTTTGTCATGCTTTCATCAGTATCTTCCTCGAAGAAGATCTGGTCAGCAGGACTTGGCGATTACGCTGCGGCAAATTCCTTTTTGTCCACATACAGTTTTTACAGGGCATCTGAAAATGCACCGGGAAAAACTATTGCATTAAATTATTCTCTATGGGCTAAAACTGGAATGGGCTCTAATCTTGGGAATATGGCTTCAATGGCAATAAAAGTTCAAGGGTTGAATCCTCTTCCTGCTGAGAAAGCTGTGGAAGCACTAATGAGAGTATTGTCAGATGGAAGTCAAAGAGTAATACACATTCTAGATAAGCTTGAAATAACACAGGAAAAGAAACCTCTTTCAATTAAGGTTAATACACTAGACTTTAAAAAGTCCCAAAATATCAGAGAGACTGTCTATAAAATTATTGCTGACCAATTGCAGATTCATCAGGAAGAACTGGATATAGGACAGAATTTTCTCCAGTTAGGCTTGGATTCACTGGGAGCAGTTAAGGTTATGGAAAAGTTAGGACATAATCTTGGAATAGAATTATATCCTACATTAATATTTGAATATCAAACTCCTGATTCATTGGCACAATATATTGAGAGGGTTTATTCTGGAGATTCTGATGGTGTAACAGCACAAAAAATAGATATTTCAGAAAAAAATATTTTTTCAATGGAAAAAATAAAGGATATTGCAATAATAGGTGCTAGTGTTAGAATACCAGGTGCAAATACTTTAGATGAATACTGGAGTATTCTTGAAAGCGGCAAATGTATGATAAGAGAAGTACCATCAGAAAGATGGTCATTAAAGGATTATTTTAGCACAGATGTAAACTCCTTGTATACTTCTTATTCCAAGTATGGTGGATTTATAGATAAACCCTATGAGTTTGATCCTATGTTCTTTGGTTTGTCCCCAAGTGAAGCTGCTGTTACTGATCCGCAGCAGAGAATTTTTCTGGAAATTGCATGGGAAGCATTACAGCAAGCTGGCTATGGAGGAAGATATGGCTCAAATAATATTGGAGTTTTTGTAGGCTGTGAACAAAATACCTATGCAGAACACTTTGCGAATTATGGAATTTATATGAGACTAAAGAATTACTTATCAAGTAATCACATATTTAATAACATAGGTCATGCAGAACAGGATGAAATAATGAACAGTATTTTTAATGTGTTGAAACCAGCAGAGATGCTTCCTGATTTTGTTGCAGGAAATAGTTTAAATGAGGTAGCAGCTCGGGTAAGTCACTGTCTGAATTTTACTGGGCCAAGTTTAACAATTAATTCAGCATGTTCATCTTCCCTGGCGGCACTGCACCTGGCATGTGAGAGTATTAGAACAGGACAAAGTGAAATGGCTATAGTTGGAGGTGTGAATTTGAATCTTTCGCCAACTCCCTTTATAGGACTAAGCAGAGTAACGGCCTTATCTAAAAAAGGAGTTTGTTACCCTTTTGACAGCAGGGCAGATGGTATGGTACTTTCAGAAGGGGCCAGTGCAGTACTGTTAAAACCACTAGAAAATGCCATGAGAGACGGGGACAATATACTGACTGTAATTAAAGGTTCTGCCATGAATAATGATGGACATTCTCAGGGCTTAACAGCTCCTAGACCTCAGGGACAGGCAGATGCTATAAGAAAAGCGTATTTGGAAGCAAATATTAATCCAGAAACCGTATCTTACATTGAAACTCACGGTACAGGTACACCTTTGGGTGACCCTATTGAAATTGAAGGTATGACTCACGCTTTTCATTCCTTTACATCAGAAAAAGGTTTTTGTGCCATTGGGTCAGTTAAATCTTCCATAGGACATATGTTATCCGCATCTGGAGTTACAAGTTTAATAAAAGTAGTTCTTGCACTTAAGAATAAAAAAATACCGCACACTGTAAACTATGATAAGTCAAGAAGTAATCCTAATATAGATTTTGCTAATTCTCCATTTTATGTTGTTAGTGGAGAACCAATGGAATGGAAAAGTAGCAACATGACTCCCCTAAGGGCAGGAGTGAATGCTTTTGGCTTTGGTGGAACCAATGTTCATGTAGTTCTGGAAAAAGCTCCAGACATGAGGGAATATGAAGAAGAAAGACCTCCATACCTGTTACAGTTAACTGGCAGAAATGAAAATGTGGTGAAACGCATAGCTGCTAATTTAAAGAATCACATAGAACAGCATGAAAATTTAAGTGCAGCTTCAATTTGCTTTACTGTAAATAGTGCTCAAAAGGAATTAATTACTAAGACTGCAGCAGTAGTGAAATCAAGGGCACATTTGCTGGAAGTGCTTACTTCACTTGAAAATGGCAGCAGCATTGAAGGAGTTTATAAGGGACGTTCTCACCCAAATCGTGAAAATCAAGCTTATCTTATGCTGGATGGCAACATGAAGATTTTTGAAGATTGTAAACATGATCTATGTTCCCGTTTTGCTGCATTTAATACCGCATACAGAGAATGTATGGATAGATATAAGGAGCTGAAAAATGGATATAGTGAAGAAATTGAACCTATTGATTCTTTTGCAGTTCAATATGCACTTGGCATTCTTTTAAATGATTTTAATTTAAATATTTGCGGAATAATCGCACAGGGTATGGGTATTTTGACTGCAGCGGTTTTAACAGGTTTAATAAATTTAGACCAGGCTTTGGGGCAGCTTATTCATATTAGCATTATAGAAGATGGTAACTATTCTAAGAGTAATGAAAATGCCGTGTATTTAAATTCTCCTATATTAACACCTTCAGGAGCTATTGAAGAGTTTTTGGATATTCCAATAAAGGTTATAGAAAATATTAAAAGTTTAGATGGATTTGTGAATAAAGATCAGGTAGTTATTTATCCTGGCAAAGTTGATGAAATTAAGAATAAAGAATTTTATGATGATAGATTGTTTAACTGGGTTGAGATGAATATAAATGAAAATGCTGTAGAATCTATTATAACAGCATTTGCTAAGCTTTATGTACTGGGAACTAGGTACAATCCTAATAAATTCTCTACAGGCAAGGAGAAAAAGGTGTTACTTCCTACCTATCCCTTTGAAAATGAAACCTATAAAATATCTTTTAAAGAAAAGGCAGTTGATGTAGAGGTAAATTCAGCCACTACACAGCAAAAAGGATTATTAAAGATGGATGGCTATTATACACTTTCTGATGTGGAAAGAAAATCAAGTTGTAATGGCTTAGGCAATGACTTGAAGAAGTTGATTATTTAAAAAATATAACTATAAAAACAAGCAGTAAAAATTATGCGAAGGGAGATTGGGCATGTCAAATGTAAAAAAAATAGTACTTAGTGCAGTTTGTATTGTGATTCTAGTTGTGGGCATCATTGGAGGAAAATATTTAATTTCTGTGCAGAAGTATAAGAAAGCAATTGAAGAATTAAAAATTAGTAATGTGGATTTATCAAAGGTTTCGGATGGTAAATATACAGGGTCCTATGATGTGGGGTATGTGGGCGCAAAAGTTGCAGTTACAGTTAAAAATAACAAGATTGTAGATATAACTCTGCTAAGTCATAAAAATGAAAGGGGAAAGCCAGCAGAAGTTATTCCAGAAAAGGTGGTAAAAGCTCAAAGTCTGCAGGTGGATACTATTTCAGGGGCAACAAATAGCAGTAAAGTAATTTTAAAAGCCATTGAAAATGCATTGGAGTCTGGTGAATAATCAATTGTCGGGTTGGTGGATATGTTTATTTTTTATCCTAGGCTGCAGCTATAGTTTATTTAAAAGGTTAAAAAGTATTTGTCCCAAAATAAAATTACCGGTTAAAAATTTATTAAATTACCATTGTGTTTTTTCTGTAATAGCAACAATTTTAGCCTTTATCCATGCTGGAAACAACTTAACCCACATTAGGTTTTCCAATGGATACATTAGCCTTATATTGATGATTTTGGTAACATTAATTGGAATACTTATGAAGTATTTTAAAAAAATATATGTAAGGCATAAAATGTTTTGGCTATATACTCACATATTTTTAACTATTATGCTAATTGGAAGTATTTCACTGCACATATTTAGGTATTTACTTTTATAATTTCACTTTTAAGTGAAATAGGCAGCCTTATCTTATTGATTTAGCTGTCTATTTTGCATTTATAAGTTATAAAATATATATTTGTTATTGGCTTTTGTATAATTATCTACAATTTTAATACTAAGTTTTTCTACAACAATTGTACAAGCTCAAATTTTATCTTCTAAAGATAATTCAAGTTCGGTTACTGTATATCAAAAAAATAAAATAAAAAATCTATATGCGCTTTTTCAAAGAGCTAAAAATAATATTAATGATAATGATTTAAAACTTGATATCTATATTCTACTCTTGTAGAATATACACTAAGGAGGTGATTTATATTGTCAATTATGAAAATTCCTGAATCAGAATTAGAAGTTATGAAAATTATCTGGTCTAGTGAAATTCCTGTATCTTCAAAAGAAGTAGTTAAAATTATGGAAGAAAAAAAAGGATGGAAAATTACAACTACATTAACATTACTCTCACGCTTAGGAAAGAAAAAGTTTATAACAGCAACAAAGGGTAAAAAAATTACCTACTATACACCTATAGTAACAGAAAATGAATATTTAGGGTTAGAAACAAGAGATTTCTTTAAAAAAATTCATGGAAGTTCATTAAAAAGCTTTATTACCACACTACATGAAAATAATGATATTACAGATGATGATTTAAATAAATTAGACGAATGGATTAAAGATAGGTGATAGTATGATGGAAATATTTATAAAAAATCTATTATATGCGTCTATAGTGGGTAGTATAGAAATTATGTCTATTATCGTTTTAAAAACGACTTTACTTAAACGATATACTTGTGCATTTAACTATTATATATGGCTGGCTGTAATATTCAAAATGATTACGCCTTTTAAAATTCCAATTTATATTCCAGAAAAGATATCTTATATTTTTCAACACTCTCCGAACAATGTAAAGACAATTATAGAAAGTGGAATTTCTTTAAGTGAGAGTATGAAAATAAAAAATAATGCTAATATAATAACTGCCAATTATCCTATAGAAAACTATTTTATAATACTGTTTTATATATGGCTCATTGTATCCATAATACTTTTATCTTATCATATTATTTCCTATATTATCTTCAACAATAAAATTAAACATTTCATTTATGATGTACCTGACAGTGAAATTAGAAATATATATTCAAAATTGTTAGTTGAAATGAATATTAAAAGAAAAATTTCTCTCAAGCTCTGCTGGGGAATCTCAACACCTCTGGGCATTGGAATATTTAATTCCCATATATTAATTCCTTGTGTTTCATATGATAACCAAGAATTAAAATATATCTTAAAACATGAACTTATGCACTATAAAAGACATGATATGATATATAAGATTTTATTATTAATAACTGTAACAGTATACTGGTTTAACCCTTTAGTTTATATAATGTATAAAATAGTAAGTAATGATTGTGAATTATCTTGTGATGAAGCTGTACTTAAAAAATCGAATATGAAAGAAAGAAAATTATATGCATCAACTCTTATTAATTCTTTAAGACTTAATAAAAATAATGTAATAAAGCAGAATTTAATTACAGGTTTTAATAACAATAAAAATATACTAAAAAGGAGATTAGAAAATATGTTGAATTTAAAAATAAAACAAAAAGGTGTAATTTGGGGAATCTTAATTACAGTAATAGTAGTTTGTTCATTTATAAGTGTCAATGTACTTGCAGAAGCTACTAAAAACAATAGTACATCGGCAATCGAAAATACAAAAACACAACAACAAAAAATAACAAGTGATAATTATTCTGATGCCTTACAAGAATATATTAAAGATAATCCTACTAAATTTGATAAAGATAATCCCACTAAAATTTTAGATGACTTTATGAAGGAAAATAATTTAGATCATCTTACTGTTGACTTTACTGCACCTGTTAACACAGACTAGATATTAAGTAACCAATTATCTTCCTGCTGTAGAGATCCATGACAGATGCAAGATAACACCATCCATCTTTTACAGTATGTATATAAGTTATATATGTACACCATTTTTCGTTAATAGTACTTGCATTGAAGTATCTTTTTAAGATATTTTCTTTTCCCTGTATGGTGGAACTGGATTGAACCGGCCTGAATTTTTTACATACAATGGCCCGTATACCTAATTCTCTCATAAGTCGCTGGGTTCTTTTAATGCTTATATTTATATTTGCCCTAGCTTATGATTTATTTTTATTGCACCATAACGTCCCTTACTATCTCTATAAATATCTAGAATAGAGGATTTAATCTGTTCATTTTGAATACTTCATGTACTCTGGCTGCGCCTGGAATTTTTATAAAAAGAACTTCTTGGTACGTTAAAAATCTCACACATTAACTTAATACTATAATTATTTTTGTTATCTTTAATAAACTTGTATAATACATTTAAATTTTCTTTGCAAATATGGCCATAGCCTTTTTTAATATCTCATTTTCTTTCTCCAACCTGGCCATTTTTTTTATCAATGCCTGATAACCATCTGTCGTAATAGTTTTGTTATTATCTATCTGTATAGATGTTGATTTTTTAACCCACGATTTTATTGTTGATTTAGATGCGTCATATTCGTTGTTTAACTCACTTAAAGATTTACCTGATTTATAAAGTTCTACTATTGTATTTTTAAAATCTTCTGTATATCTTTTGGATTTATTTTACATCTTTCTAGACACTCCTTTTCTTTTATTCTATATTGTTCGAATTTTTGTGTCTACATTTTTATACTAGCACCAATTATTACTATGATATATATTTGATTTTACTTTTGTTACAACTTACTGCATTATCACAATTATGTAGCAACCTTGACGCTACTCATTGAACCAAGGGCATATGATAATAGTGAACTTTTATATTCCTATTAGCAATCTCCATTCTTTTGCAGCCAATACTTTTCTAATTTTGAAGTCAGAACTCACCACTTTGAAGATAGCTTTTTAATAAACTATAAAGTACTTAGTTGAAACATATCAATTTTAGAGTAATTAACATTCGATTGACTGCTACTCAATGTAACAAGACAAATATCATTTGGTATGCTTAGTGGTATGCTTAGAAATCTTGCCTTTAAAAATATATAATTTTTATTCGGATGCAGCACTCTTTTATCTTGAGTTGTAATTATTTCTATTATATTTTCATTTACTATAGCAAATGTTCCCCCTTTAAATTCGATATCAAGAAAATTAACAGTGTCATTATTAAGGACATATTTAGTTTGGTCCTTAACGTTAAGCATATTAATGTTACGTTTCTCATCATCTATAATTGCTATGTACTCATGTGGAAATACTCTAACAACCTTGTGCTTTATTGACTCCTGATGAAATTTGTATAACTTAGG